>CP065003.1:0-315000 GCA_016700175.1 Acidobacteriota bacterium
GTGAAAGATCTCCTCGATCATCTTGAAGCGGTCGGAATCCATAGGCCGGAAAGTCTCTATTCGCGGTACATCTCTCTCAGAAGCCAGCTCTTCGCGAAACTCCAGTCGCGTTTGACGGTGATGACGGATACCCCGAGGACACGTGCGATCTCTTCAAAGTTCAGGCCGCCGAAGAACTTCATCTCGACTACTCTGCACTTCCTTTCGTCGAGTTCTGCGAGGCGCAACAAAGCGTCGTCCAGATCGACGATCTCACGTGAGCGCTGATGCGAGGTTATGAGGTTCTCCGCCAGGGTGATTCGCTGTGCGTGTCCGCCACGCTTCTCGCTCCGTTTCGAACGGGCGTAATCGACCATGATGTGGCGCATAGCCTGCGCGGCAACGCCGAAGAAGTGTTCGCGGTTCTGCCAGTCCTTTTCCTTTTTCCCGGCGAGTTTCAGATAGGCCTCGTGGATCAGTTCCGTCGTCTGGATCGTACGCCCCTGCTCCCGGCTGCTCAAATGCCGCCTCGCCATGCGCCGTAGCTCGTCGTACACGACGGGCATCAACTCGTCCATAGCCGCCTTGTCACCGCCGCTCCAGCGTGAAAGCAGAAGTGTTATCTGATCCGCCCTGCCCTCGATCATCTTTCCCTTGTAAGAGTTGTTATTTTTTTTAGTATATCGCAGGTTCCATCTACGGTAACCATCTGAGGATGATACCTTCTCCGGCGCTTTTCCGTTTAATCAAACAAGAGGGAAGGAGATGACCGGGAACCGGTTGAGAGAAATCAGCAAAGGAGAAAGGAGAATGAAAACCGCTACCAGGAGCCAGATCATAATCGCGGCATTGTTGCTGACGCTTATACTCGGCCCCCTGCCTTTGACGGTAAGCGCCCAGACGGAAGTGACGGGGTTGAACGTGACCGAGGTGACGATCGACCAGAACTGGACCTTCGCAGCGAGCCTTGGGACGAAGTTTCTTATCAAGATGACAGGCAGCCCGAAGGAATGGGAATTCAAGACTATCCAGGGCAACACTATTGGGATCGGGCGGCTCGGGGAATCGTCCCGAACCGCAAAGAAAGTTGTTCTCGGGGGTACCATCGAGATCGAACGCAATTCGTACAAGTTCGCGATGATCGACGTGGACCTTTCGCAGAAGACCGCAACACTCTTTTACGACAACAACAGCAGGATCGTAAGCCTTGGAAAGATCGTCGGTTCGAGCAGTACGCCGGTGAAGGCTCCCGAGGTCATCGTTAGGACCTCTGTCAGGGAGCTGAGCGTCCAGAGGACGTCGGCACCGAATGCGTCGGTGCCGGCGTCGGTCCGCGACATCCCCGATTTTATCCTTCGAAGCTACACGATCGGCCGATGGGATCTGGTCCGCCGAAACGGAGTGTCCGAGGCCCAGTGCAAGGAGATGAAGAGGGGCGAAACCACGGTCGAAATCAATTGCCGCGTGTCTCAGCCGGGCGCGGGAACGTTGGAGCTGCCGCTCAGGATCGACGTTCAAAAGTACCTCATTAGCGTAGGCGACACCGGAGACACTTTCTGGAAGATCCTCGAGGCCCGCGACGATATCAGCAAACCCACACCGAGGGTCTTCTGGGTAAACGCAGGCTCAAATGAGATCACGTTCGCGGAGGCACAGGCGGCGGCGATCCGGGGCGGATACGTCATCGCCAACGAGGAAGAGCTCAAATGGGCGTGGCAGGAGCAGGGCCTGAATGCCGGGTACCCGGGATTCCTCGACGACGGCCGTTTGGCGATGCCGCTGCAGAACGACAAGGGACAGTTCAAACGCGGACCTAACATAGGGATCGCGGGAACGACGACGGGATACTTCGCGATGGCCAAGCATATGGTCGCCCGGACCCAGGCGGCTCCTGCGGAGCCAAAGGTGAAGTTCTATTCGAGGCCGGGGGGCCTGAGCCTCCCCGAGGCGCAGGCGCTCGCCATTCAGAACGGATGGGTGATCGCCAACGCGGAAGAGCTCACAAGGGCGTGGCAAGAAGACGGGCTGAACCAGGTCTCGTTCGGAATGCTCGACGACGGCCGGTTCGCCATTCCGCTGCAGAAAGACAACGAGTACTTCGCTCGCGGGACCAATATCGGTGTCACGGGCGGAAACCAGGGCTTCTTCTACATTGAAAAGCAGGCTGCGGGAAGGACCCAGCAGGCGCCGCCCGCTCAGGCCGCCAGCAGGGCATATTACAACGCTTACGAAGGTTCCGCAGAAATTCCGACCTTCGACCCTTCCGACCTTTCGACCTTTATTAATCACTGCAACGAACGCCAGCGTAACCCGATGATTGATGGATGGGATCAACCGGACGAGCGCCAACTTCTGGAGAACGCCGCAACGGCCTACTTTGCTGAAAAGGGTGGAACGTATGAATTGGATCGGTTCAGGGCCGACCTTGAAGCGGACCCAGCACTGCGATGGAAATTTGCTCCCTTTATGCTCAGGGCATTCTGGGACGCTCTGGCCGCCCGGAAGCCAAATCCTGCGGAATTGGCCTACCGTAAGAAGTTCAATGAGTGGGGCCGCCTGTGACGATATGAAGATCGCCAATTTGACACTCCGGATGTGGAGGAGGCACATTCGGGAAACCGATCCGGGGTCCTATGACAACAGGCTGATGGGGAATACACCTGCTTATCCAAGTCCGTTCAGCGTTCTTCTGGATGTCCGGACCGGCCGGGGAACTATCGAGGGTTTTCTCCCTTTGGAGAATCCGAACTTTATCAGCGATCGGGGAAGGGATGCGATGGCCCTGCTGCTCCAGCCTATGGCTTACAGCAACCTGCCCGAGGCCGGCCCGACGACCCGGGAGCTGGGGAAGGAAATGAATCAAGCCGCGCTGCATGCGGGGATATCGATCGGCGGAGTAGGCGTTGTTTCGTCGATGGCCGGTTCTAACATAATCGCCCATGCGATCAAAGAAGCAACCTTCACGGCTAATGCGAACGCCGAAATCAAGGCGGCCTTCCTGAACGAAATTGCGGAGGAAAGGCGAAACTCCTTGCAAAATCTGGCGAAAAGGTCGCACAAACAGCCGCAAAGGAGGTTGGAGAAGAGGCCGCAGAAAAGTGTCAGCCGAGGTGGGCAAGAAGCTTGGAGAAAAGCTGCTTGGGAAATCCACAACGCTCTTTACCAAAGCTGTTGTGGGTTTCGCGGTGATCGGAGTTCTGGCCACTGCCGGTGAGATCCTGGGACGAACCGTCGCCGATGTGGTTAAGACAGACAATTACGATCGGGAGCTGCGAAAAAGCGGCCAGCACGGTCGACCGTGACTATTCGGTCGACAGGTACCTGGGCCCAAACTCGAAGGAAGGGGACAGGGCGGCGATCTTCTTCAAGTTGATGAAGAGGACGATCTCTGACCCGGCCGATCGTGGGCTCCTGACGCTGGCTCTGCCGGATCTGACTCCTGAGGTGCGGATCCGGAACGAATGGTACAAGGACCGCTTTATCAACAACACACCCACCGGAAACGGAACCGAGCTGAAGCCGTCCGTAACGGCGATTCAGCCGAACTGGGCGAGCGCCCGCTGGAAAATAGGGCCGGCCGAAGACGGCTGGGTGCGGATCCGGAGCGCCTGGTATCCCGACCGTTATCTGAATGTAAAGCCGACCGGGAACGGGACGGAACTGGTCCCGGTGCTCAGCACGATCGAGCCGAACTGGGCCAGTGCGAAGTGGAAACTGGAGCCGGCCCCCGGCGGCCTGGTGCGGATCCGGAACAGCTGGTATCCGGACAGGTATCTGTACTATGACGCTCCGAACAACAGGCTGGCGTTTGGCCCTATACAGCCGAACTGGGCAAGTGCTTTGTGGAAGATCGAATAGTACGTGACAATTGCAGTGGACACTCAGGCCGTCCGGGACCCTTGATCCCCGGGCGGCCTACTTTCTTTCCGGTGCAGGTTCGACTCCAACGGAGCCGGGTTCGATTCCGCCCCGCCTTTCTACGGACATTTGGCTGCTATGGAGCTCGGATCGTCTTCGCTTCGCTCAATGCACGCGGGACGCGTGCGTTCCGTTTGCCCGTCGCTCGCGCTCCGGGTACCGATTTCGAAACCGGTTTGTTGGGTTGATCGAATACCGCTAGTATAGGACGAGTATCTGACGAGTCATCAGGGCCCGACGGCGGCGAGCATCTGAGTAGCGCCGACCTGCGGAGCTTGTCAGGCAATCATTCATAGAGCCGCCGGCTGTCATTGCAGCCTTATATTTCAAACAAGGAAGGGGTGAAATAATGGAAAATATTATAAAGATTCTGGGTATCGCCGGGAGCATAAGGGAAGGATCGTTTAACCGGTTTGCGCTCCGCGCCGCGGGGAACTTCTGCCGGACGGCGCGGAACTTGAGATCTTCGACATAAAGGATATACCGATCTTCGATCAGGACGACGTAGAAGACATGCCGCCGATCGTCGTCGAGATGAAACGGAAGGTCAGGGAGGCGGACGCCCTTTTATTCTCCACTCCCGAGTACAATTATTCGGTGCCGGGCGTGCTCAAGAACGCGATCGACTGGGGATCGAGACCCTACGGCGACAACTCCTGGGATGGAAAACCGACAGCGATAATGGGGGCCTCGACCGGCATTCTGGGCACGGCGAGGGCTCAGTACCACCTGCGCCAGGTGTTCGTCGCGCTGAACATGCACGTCCTGAACAGGCCGGAGGTGATGATCGCGAAGGCCGCGGAACGGTTCGACGAAGAAGGGAACCTGACGGACGAACAAACGAGGGAATTCGTGAAGAGCCTCATGACCGCACTTGTGAAGTGGACTCGAAGGTTGAGTTAGGACGGCCGGCTTCGAAGACCCGTGACAACAACGGTGCTGAAAGGGCTCTCATCGCCTGATCTCGCTTCACGCTATCTGGCTTCCGGAAACCTATAGATCAGTTGCCCCCCGCTTCAGCGGGGGGGGGATGGTTTCGGAACGGATATCTGGGGCTTTAGCCCCAACAACCGCCGGCTGAAGCCGGCCGCCTATTTAAGATGCCTCGTGTTCCCCCCGCTGAAGCGGGGGGGGGGGCAACCGACAGCTTCGAAATTCCTGCAGGTTGGGTTCCTCGTTCCTTGACGACAAAAGGGACTGCCCTTTCGGACAGCCCCCTTCCTCCCCCGGCTCGTTCTTGAAAAAGACCGATCAGTCGAGATCAAAGCGGTCAAGGTTCATCACCTTGTCCCAGGCCTTCACGAAGTCGTTGACGAACTTCTCTTCGCCGTCGTCAGCTCCGTAGACCTCGGAGATCGCCCTCAACTGCGAGTTCGATCCGAATACAAGATCTACGCGCGACGCGGTCCACTTCAGATCTCCCGACTTCCTGTCTTTGCCCTCAAACAGGGTCTCGTGAGAGTCCGCTACCGGTTCCCACTTTGTGTTCATATCAAGCAAATTGACAAAGTAGTCATTCGTAAGCGCCCCCGGCCTGTCCGTGAAAACGCCGTTCTTCGAACCGCCGTGGTTAGCGCCCATCGCGCGCATTCCGCCGACCAGGACAGTCATCTCCGGTGCCGTAAGCGTAAGGAGATTCGCCTTGTCGAGCAGAAGTTCTTCGGCCGGCCTGTCGAAACCGTTTCCTTCGTAGTTCCGGAATCCGTCCGCTTTCGGCTCAAGGTAGCTGAACGACTCAACGTCAGTCATCTCTTCCGAAGCGTCCATTCTTCCGGGAGCAAACGGCACCGTTATGTCGTGGCCGGCCTTTTTCGCGGCCGCCTCGACCCCTGCGCATCCGCCGAGAACGATCAGGTCCGCAAGCGAGACCTTTTTGTTTCCGGACTGAGCAGCGTTGAACTCATCTCTGATCCCTTCAAGGGTGGAAAGCGTGTTCGAGAGCGTCATAGGCTCGTTGACTTCCCAGAACTTCTGGGGTGCGAGTCGTATGCGTGCGCCGTTCGCGCCTCCGCGCTTGTCGCTGTCTCGATAGGTCACCGCAGCGCCCCAGGCGGTCTTAACGAGATCCTGGATCGAAACACCCGATTCAAGGATCTTTGCCTTCAGCTCCGCTACGTCGTTCTCGTCGATCAGTTCGTGATCGACATCCGGAATCGGATCCTGCCAGTCGAAGATCTCATCCGGCACTAGCGAGCCCAAGTAGCGCGAAACAGGACCCATATCACGATGGACCAACTTGTACCACGCCTTCGCGAAGGCATCAGCAAGCTGGTCAGGATTCTGATGAAAGCGTTCGGAGATCTTCCTGTACTCCGGGTCCATGATCATCGAAAGATCGGTGGTTGCCATCATCGGCAGGACCTTCTTGTTGGGATCTTCGGCGTCAGGAACGACCCTCGCCGCTTCTTCGTCTTTCGGCTTCCACTGGTATGCACCTGCAGGGCTCTTTGTGAGCTCCCACTCGTAGCCGAAAAGATTGTCGAAGTAACCGTTGTCCCACTTGGTCGGCTCGTTCGTCCAGGCACCCTCGAGGCCGCTTGTTATCGTGCTTGAGCCCATCCCGGACCCGAACTTGTTCTTCCATCCGAAGCCCATCTCTGCAATGCCGGCCGCTTCCGGTTCACGCTCCAGATTCTCTTCCAAGCCAGCACCGTGGCACTTTCCGAAGGTATGTCCGCCTGCGATGAGCGCGACGGTCTCTTCGTCGTTCATCGCCATACGCTTGAACGTTTCGCGGATGTCCTTCGCGGCCGCTACCGGGTCGGGTTTACCGTTCGGGCCTTGCGGGTTGACGTAGATCAAGCCCATCTGAACCGCGCCGAGCGGGTTCGCGAGGTCGCGGTCACCGCTGTACCTTTCGTCGCCGAGCCACTCGGTCTCGGGCCCCCAGTAGACATCGCCTTCCGGCTCCCATATGTCCTCGCGTCCGCCTCCGAAGCCAAGCGTCTTGAATCCCATCGACTCAAGTGCGGCATTGCCGGCAAGGATGAATAGGTCTGCCCAGGAAAGTTTACGTCCGTATTTTTGCTTGACCGGCCAAAGAAGCCGGCGCGCTTTATCGAGGTTTGCGTTGTCCGGCCAGCTGTTCAAGGGGGCGAATCGCTGGTTGCCGGTTCCGCCGCCACCGCGTCCGTCGGTAACACGATAGGTTCCGGCTGCGTGCCAGGCCATGCGGATCATAAGGGGCCCGTAATGGCCCCAGTCTGCTGGCCACCAGTCCTTGGAGTCGGTCATCAGCGCCTTCAACTCTTCCATCACCGTGTTCAGGTCGAGCGTCAGGAATTCTTTCTTGTAGTCGAAATCCGGATCCATCGGATCGGGCTTCGCAGAATGCAAATGGAGGATGTTGAGGTTCAGTTGATTCGGCCACCAGTCCGCGTTTGACCACGCGCCTGCCGCCGTATGTCTCTTTGACGGGCCCATCACAGGGCACCCGTTTCCGTTTCCATTAGTCGAGTCGGTCATGTTCGCTCCTTGTTTAGTATTAGAATAATTCTAATTTATATCACTACGTCTTCGGGGATTCAATTCGGGAGACGGGAGACGGGAGACGGGAGACAGGAGACGGGAGACGGGAGACGGGAGACGGGAGACGGGAGACGGGAGACGGGAGACGGGAGACGGGAGACGGGAGACAGGAGACAGGAGACGGGAGATAGGAGACTCTCCCGCCCCGAAGGGGCGACGGAAGTTAGCCCCGGGCAAGCCGAAGGCGCAGCCCGGGGTAAGAGACCGCCGACGACCGGCACGCCGGAGGCGTACCGCGTGAGACAGGAGACGGGAACCGGGAGATAGGAGGCTCTCCCGCCCCGAAGGGGCGACGGAAGTTAGCCCCGGGCAAGCCGAAGGCGCAGCCCGGGGTAAGAGGCCGCCGCCGATCCGCACGCCGGAGGTGTGCCGCGTGAGACAGGAGACCGCGTAGCGATCATAAAGGGGGCTGTCTCAAAACGCTCTTCTTTTTTCAAGGCTCGAGAAATTCACCTGGCGGGTTATGAGAAGCTATCAGTTGCCCCCCGCTTCAGCGGGGGGTGCGGCTGCGGCACGGTGTATTAGGGGCTTTAGCCCCGAGATAGCCGGCTGAAGCCGGCGAAATTATCTATTGGCCCTTTCGGTCCCCCCGCTGAAGCGGGGGGCAACTGATGGTCATTTCCGACGATAGACGACTCAGATAAGACCGAAGAAATCCCTAAGAGTACTTTTGAGACAGCCCCGGCGGCACTTGATGCTGCTCGTCTTGTATGAAAAAGTGTCTCGAATCGAAAGCCTATCATCAGGAGAAGAACGTCCGTGTCGAAACTGCCCAGAACAAGAACAGGATTGCTCGTTTTCATAACCTCTTTACTAATTGGCGCAAACGCGTTCGGCCAGGCTCCAAAGGCCGGAAGATCCGACGATGTCGCGACGCTCGATGCGATCATCAAGGCCTACTACGAGGTCGTTTCGGGCCCGGCGGGAGAAGCGCCGGACTTTGAGCGTGATTCATCGCTGCACCACCCGAATGCCCTGATCTCGGTCGCTTCGGTCGACAGCAAAGGAAATCCCCAGCTTTCGACGATGTCGCTCAGGGGATTCTACGACCGCTTCGGAGGTACGCGCCGCACCGCCTTTTACGAATGGGAGATCCACCGGAGGACCGAACGGTTCGGCAACATGGCGAATGTCTGGAGCACGTATGCTGCCAGCGACAAACCCGGCGGGAAGCCGTTCATGCGCGGGATCAACAACATTCAGCTCTTTCACGACGGCAAAAGGTGGTGGATCGTGAGCTGGATCTACGACTCCGAGCGTCCCGAGAACCCGATCCCCGAGGATTATCTGCCGAAGAAGTAGTTCGTAGCTCTGTTTTCCGACGTGCCGTCAACGGCCGATCGTCGTGAGGCAGGCCAGCAGCATCGCCAAAGCCAGGACAGACGCAACCGTCCTGACAGTGTTCCAGAAAAGCCAGGGCTTCTCGAAGGCGTTGCGCGCTTCCTTCAGTTCTTCAACGGAGAGCTTTTCGGGATCCAGCGCCTGGAGCCGGTTGTTCAAAGGCACATTGACCGCTACCGTAGGCACGTGAACAAGGGCAATGAAAACGGCGCACCCGGTCAAAGTGAACGCGAGGGCAACACCCTGAAGGTACAGTAGCCCGACGACCGCAGAGGCTATCGAACCGACTCCCGAGCCGGCCCAAACCAACAGGAAAAGCGGACTGTTGTTCTGGATGACCCGGTCGATGGCTCGGAAGGTCTCGACGAACCGCAGGTCGTCCATCTTTCCGACCCCCGGCATCACGACCACCGCGAATGCGAACAGGAATCCCGCCACTAGCGACACAAGAAGCGCCGTGATTATCAGTATCAGTTCGAGCATATATCTCCTTACTTAATTCGATTTCACGGCAGGGGTCGTGCTTACGCTGCAACTGGTCAGATCTCTCGCCAAGCCCTGATTCGTCCCCAACCAAACGAAGCTTAACGCCCGAAATACCTTGCGAAGGGATATACGTTCGGGCCGATTAATGCAAGGCTGCCCGCTCAAGCGAGTGGAGGTCAAAGCGCGCAAGGCGGCAAACCGATAAGCGGAATTCGGGCCGTAAAGTGTTAGAATCCCTCTCCATATGACCTCGATCAAGGGAACAGGGAGCGTGCTTCCGGAGCTCGTCGTTCCGAACAGCGAGTTCCACAGCAACGTGTTCTACGACAAAAGCGGCGCGGCTTTGCCTGTTTCGGGCGAGGCGGCGGCGGCGAAGCTCGAGGCGATCTCGGGGATCCGGGAACGCCGGTACGTGCCGTTCGACCAGGATTCCAGGCCCTTGATGACAGAGGCGGCAACGAAGGCGGTCGAGGATTCGGGGCTTGCTCCGGATGAGCTCGACGGGATCATCGTCGCTCACAACGCCGGGAACATTCTAATCGGCGAGCAGGCCTTCCACACGGTTCCGAATATGGCGGCGTATCTGAAGCACGCGCTCGACGTTACGAATCACGAGTGCTTCGCGTACGACATTTTGTTCGCCTGCCCCGGATGGCTTCAGGGGGTGATCCAGGCACATCAGTCGATCGGGGCCGGCGATGCGGAGAACGTGCTTGTGGTAGGCATCGAGGTCGCGTCGAGGATGCTCGATCCGCACGATGTAGACTCGATGATCCTGGGCGACGGATGTGGCGCCGCCGTTTTCTCGAAAGACGGGCCTGGAAAGGGAGTGATCTCGCACGCGACTTTCTCTCATGCGAACAAGGACCTCGAGAACATATACCTTGGCAGATCGAACAAGGAAGGCGTTCCCGGAAGCTGCTGGTTCAAGATGAACGGCAGGGAAGTGTACCGGTACGCGACGACCTGGGTCCCGAGGGTGGTGAAGAAGGCGTTGGACAAGGCGGGTCTCGGGATCGCGGACGTCGATATGTTCCTGTTTCACCAGGCGAACGAGAAGCTGATAGAGGCAGTCGGGAACCATTTGGCCGAGCTGTACGGAGTCGAGCAGGATAGCCTCGAAGGGAAGCTCCCGATGACGATCCAGTTCCTGGGGAACACTTCGGTGGCTACGATACCGACGATGCTCGACCTGATCCTGAAGCGGAACCTCGACGGTTATTCGATTAGCGAAGGCGACACGGTGGTATTCGCCTCGGTCGGCGCCGGGATGCATTGCAACGCGGTGGTGTATGGATTTTAGGAGACGGGAGACAGGAGACAGGAGACAGGAGACAGGAGACAGGAGACGGGAGACAGGAGACAGGAGACGGGAGACAGGAGACAGGAGACAGAAGACAGGAGACGGGAGACAGTGTAAGCGCGACCGCGCAGCGGTCAAATGCATTTAGCCGTGGGTAAGCCCGAAGGGCGCCACCCACGGAATGGAGGCGCCCTCGATCATCCAGCCGCTTTAGCGGCGCAGTGGGCAGCAGTGAATAGGCGACCGCCCTGTGGTCAAATGCGTTTAGTCGTGGGTAAGCCCGAAGGGCACCACCCACGGTAAGGTACGGCTCCTTGATCCCATAGCCGCGTTGGTGGCGGTAGGTTAGTTTCCGGAGCCCAAGCGACGGGATCCGTGCCGACGAATGGCCAGATTTACCCGCGCGTGAGGTCCTGGATCTGCGATGTACTGGTTACCGTTGATCGCATTTGCATTTCATATGCTTGAGGAGTACCCGAGATTTCCCGAGTGGGCAACGCGGCATTTCGGTGCGACCAGCAATGCCTGGTACGTCTACTCCCATATCCCGCTTGTCACCCTGGCGATAATTGTCTGTTTGTCTGCCGAGAACTCTTCGCCCCAAACTTGGGAAAGGATCTTCGGGACCGCTTTCGCCATCACGCTGGCGCTGAACGGCATTTTTCACATCGCCGCGACGATCCTGTTTCGTGAGTACTCGCCCGGAGTAGCAACAGGAACCTTTTTTCTGATTCCGGTAGCCTGCTACTTGCTGATCGAGACCGCGGGAGGGCGTTTGTTGACCGGCCGGCAAACGTGGGTAGCATTCGCGATAGGAGTTGTAGTACAGATTGCGGTGGTCGCGAGCTTGTATCTGGAAATGGATATCGACTGGCGGTTGAAGAAACAGGGATTTGACGAATGAGAGCGATACCCGGAGCGCGAGCGACGGGCATAGGAGGAGACAGGAGACAGAAGACAGGAGACGGGAGACAGGAGACAGAAGACAGGAGACAGGAGACAGAAGACAGAAGACAGGAGACAGGAGACAGAAGACAGGAGACAGAAGACAGGAGACAGAAGACAGGAGACGGGAGACAGGAGACCGGGGACCGCTTCGCCCCGAAGGGGCGACAGAAGTTAGCCCCGGGCAAGCCGAAGGCGCAGCCCGGGGTAAGAGACCGCCGACGACCCGCACGCCGGAGGCGTGCTGCCTGGTCCCGGGGCGGCAAATACAGGGGACAGTGTACGCGCGACCGCGTAGCGGTCATATGCATTTAGCCGTGGGTAAGCCCGAAGGGCGCCACCCACGGTATGGAGGCGCCCCCAAATATCCAGCCGCGTTAGCGGCCGTACCAGGGGCGGAAACGCGACCTTCAGGGAGCGTGCCATTTTTGCCGCGTCAGCGGCGGTCCAGGTATCAGAAAAGGGAGACAACAACTATGGAAGCAGCTGTAAACGAACAAGAGGGAATCAGGCAGGCGATCAATTACTATTTTGATGGGATTCGCGAAGGAAACCTGGATACGCTCAAAGAAGCGTTTCATTCTGAAGCGACGATGTGCGGGCACTTCGGCGACGAACTTATGATCGTGCCGATCCAGGGCCTATACGACTTCGTCAGCTCAAATCCTTCTCCGTCCGAAAGCGGCGAACCGTTCGAAGGCACGATCGAGGCGATCGAGATCGCGGGCACCGTCGCATCGGCCAAGGTTACCGAGAAGTCGTACATGGGCCACGACTTCACGGATTTCTTCAACCTACTCAAGATCGAAGGCCGCTGGTGGATCGTCAGCAAGGTCTTCAACGTCGACGGGTAGAGCGATTTGCAGGGGCAGGGCTTGTACCTGCCCTTTGCGGCTCCCGCGTGCGAAAGTCGTATAACTCGCGCAGGCGGAAGCTTAAGGGAACCCGACGCGCGTTGTCCGCGTGCAAGTGGTGTTTCGAGCGTCGCGTCAGCGACAGCCTTGGTTTAGCCGTGGTCTTCAGACCACGGTAATCTTAGGCAACCCTTAACGAGCCGCGTCAGCGGCGTCTGCCGTGGACTCTACCTGAAGGAACGCGATGGTGGGCCGTACTGGCCCGTCATGTCGTTCGAACCCTGCGAGCCAGTGGCTCTCTCTCAGACTTGACCCCTTTCGGCGTTCGATCCCTTCGAAGCCGCGATCCGGGACCTGGCAAGTAATGTTCACGAATGGAGAAGATCTTTCGGCGGCCGAAATCAGGATGAATTCCTGGGCCTCGGTTCGACGCTATGCCGAATTCATCTTTCTCGTCGTTTTGGTTGGCTTTTTCGGGTGGTGGGCATATTCTCTGTGGAATAGCTCAGGGGAGTCAGCAGTTCGTTCTTGTGTTGGGTCGGTACACTCGCAGTTGGCCAATGACGAGCCTGCCGGCCCAAACGAGTCCGCCAACTGGCGGATCTGGTCCGAGCGGGAGGTTTCCGATTTTCTCTCCAGGTACCCTGACCAGCTTGACTGCTGTTCGACCCGTGACGAATTAGGAGAATTGCGAATCAGATCGCGGAGAAATGGGGCGACGATGGAGTTCCACCTGTGACTGAGGGATAGGCCATGGATCGAGTCGATAGATCCAAGATCCCGTGTTGCCGCGGAGGATTCCCAATACTGACGATGGAAGAGCACGGTTCGCTAAAATCTCGTCAGTATGCAGGATGACCTACTACAGAGACAAGTCCAAGAGGTGCATGACGGCTTCGGGACCGCACGTCCGTGCGATCGGCTGGCTCGACAAGAAGCATCGATTTCGCAAAGGCAGGACCTCGCTTGAATTCCGGGAGAAACTGCGTAAATTCTCGGAGAGCGCTTCAAGCTCGACGTTCTCCCTGGGGTGGGGCGTTTTCTTCGGTCATCACACTTGCGAGCTGTGCGAAAAGTTTTCTTCGGGACTTAATTTCGGAGTTCCCGCGGGTGAAATCCTATACGTTGCACCCGAGATGGTCTCGCACTATGTTGAGAATCACAGATACCGCCCTCCGAAGGAGTTCGTCAAGGCAGTATTGGATTCGCCTCTCCCGGACACACGGGAATATTCCGATGCAATAGCTCGGTTCCGTCGGCCGGATGATCAACCCGCAGGCTATGGAACGGAAGGATATGATCCGGCACAAGCCGGCGATTCGAGCCAGGTAACTTCAGCCCGCACTGAAGCGAATGGCGTGTGGAATAAGATACTACGGATCCTGTCGCGCTCGTAGGTAAGCGGCATTGACTCAGGTCATGGTATTTTTCGGCTCCAGCCCGGAATCCGAATGAAGGTCAGAGTACCGGTCCCGGGACATTTAACTTATGCCCTCTGACGCAGATCAAAACGTAAAACAGGCGGTCCCGTTCTTTATGGTGACCGATATCGAGGCTTCGCTTCGGTTCTATATCGACGGGCTTGGGTTTTCGATCGAACAGGAATGGCGTCCCGAACAGTCAGAAGGCCGCATCCGGTGGTGCTGGCTTGCGCTTGGCGGCGCCGCATTGATGCTTCAGGAATACTGGAAGGACGGAAGACCCGGCGGTGCGCCAGAAGGCGTGCTCGGACAGGGCGTTTCAGTATGTTTTATGTGTTCCGACGCGATCGGGATCTACAAGGATCTTGTCAGGCGCGGGATCGATGCCAGGAGGCCGTTTGTGGGAAACGGTCTGTGGGTCACATCCGCTACCGATCCGGACGGATATCGTCTCGATTTTGAGAGTCCGACCGACGCACCGGAGGAAACCGAGTACTCCGGCGAAGACTGAATCGGGATCCGGCGCCCCTCAAGACGAAGATAGAAGCGCCGCGTTGCTCGCGGAGATCGGTTAGACTATGCATCCGGACACAACGAAATACAACGCCGCCCAGTCTTCTTCTGACCGCAGGATCTGCGATCTTCTCGCGAGGGAGATCGACAAGCATCTGCCGGAGGCCGAGAACAAGATCTGGCACGCGCATCCTGTCTGGTTCCTCGAGGGAAACCCGATCGTCGGATACAGCAAACTGAAGGCTGGGCTTCGGCTGATGTTCTGGAGCGGGCAATCGTTTGAAGAGAGCGGTCTTGTAGGCAGGAGCAAATTCAAGGACGCCTCGGTGACGTATACAGACGTCAATGAGATCGACCTGGAAGACCTGCAACGATGGCTTGCGAAATCCCGCGATATCCAGTGGGATTATAAGAATCTGATCAAGCGGAAGGGAAGGCTGGAGAGGCTGAAATAGAAGTCAGGAGACAGGAGTCAGGAGACAGCTTCGCCCCGGAGGGGCGACGGAAGATAGCCCCGGGCAAGCCGAAGGCGCAGCCCGGGGTTAGGATCGCAGGCGTCGCCGCACGCCGGAGGCGTGCCGCTCTTTACGAACCGATGCGGGCGGGGACGCCCACGGTCGAAAGAAATGGCAGGAAACGGCAACAAGAAGGAGCCCGTCCTCCTTTCCGGCGGTAATCCGCAGATCGCGAAGGCCGACGGTGACGAGCCCGTTCAGGAGTACATCAGCGCGATGCCCGGCTGGAAGCGCGATGCCGGCAAGAGACTCGACGAACTGATCGAGAAGACCGTCCCCGAAGTGCGGAAGGCGGTCCGCTGGAACTCGCCGTTCTACGGCGTTGAAGGCCAGGGCTGGTTCATCAGCTTCCACTGTTTCACTAAATACATCAAGATCACATTCCTGAATGGTTCGTCGCTCGATCCGCCTCCGCCGGTAGAATCGAAACACGAGGAAGTGCGCTACTTTCACATTTACGAGGAAGACGAGTTCGATGAGGAACAAATGGCGGACTGGATCGCGCAGGCGTCGGACATTCCCGGCGAGGACCTGTTCTGATCAAGGCCCAAACGTCACACACAATGAATCGGACTGTTGCCGGCTATGAACGAAATCGACGCCATAATTAATGATCTCAGCGACTGGCGCGGCGAAATGCTCGCCCGGATGCGGGAACTGATCCGCGAAGCTGATCCGGAAGCGGTCGAAGAGATCAAGTGGAAGAAACCGACGAATCCGAGAGGAGTCCCTACCTGGTCCCGCGAGGGGATTATCTGCACGGGTGAGACCTACAAGGACAAGGTCAAGCTCACGTTTCCTAAGGGCGCATCCTTGATCGATCCGTCCGGACTTTTCAACTCGAGCCTGAAAGGTAACGCCCGCCGTGCCATCGACCTTTTCGAGGGCGATGAGATCGACGCGGGCGCGTTCAAGTCGCTGATCCGTGAGGCGGTCGCGCTGAATACCGAGGCCCGATAATCAGTAGCTTTGTCAGATAAGCTTCAGCTTGTCGCGGGCCGCAAGGCTCGAATTTAGTGGAAGAAACAGGATAGACAGGATCAGAAGGATGCTTGCTCTTGCCTTACTGTATCGAGTTGTCGATCTGATACCGAGATGTTCTCTTGGTTTATCCTTTTGATCCTCTACATCTTGTTTCTCTTCTCCCCTAACTGCATATGCGAGTCTGCGTAATCGGTGCTTCTGGAAAGCTCGGAAAATACATAGTCCGGCATTGTCTGGACCGGGGTTACGATGTGGTCGCCGTTTGCCGCGAGCGGAGCACAGCGAAGCTCGACGATTTCAAAGGCAGGATCAGGATAGTGCCCGGGGCGACGAACGACCGCGAAGTGATCAAGGAAGCGGTCAAAGGCTGCGAAGGCGTGCTTACGGTGCTCGTGCCGTGGGGAGTTCAGCAATACTCGACCGGTACGGCCCAGGCGGTGCTGGATTTCGCGGAACCCGGTGCGCGGCTCGTCTTTTCCTGCGGCTGGCATATCACAAGGGACGGAAAAGACGTCTACAGCCGGAAACTGAAGATGTTCGTGAAGGTCTTCGGATTTGTCGCGAGGCTCTTCCGGTTTGCCGACCTCGACGACCAGGTCGAGGCGTGCCGGCGCATATTTGAAAGCGACACGCGATGGACCGTGGTTCGCGGAAGCGATCTAGAAGAAGGAGAAAGTCAGGGGCTTCCGGTCTGGAGCAGGCACGTCGGCGATCCGATCCTCGCGAGCAATCTGACCCGGCGGATCGATTTCGCTCTATTCATGGTCGAGGCTCTGACGAACGACGAACTCATCCGCGAGGCGCCGGCGATCGTGGGCCGCAAGTCGCCGTCCGCGATCGCTTACGCTTCGGAAGATCGTCGCGAACAGGCTTAGTACCCGGAGCGCGAGCGACGGGCGATCAATACCCGGAGCGCGAGCGACGGGCATTACAGAACAGCCCACGGCCCAAGCCGTGGTTCAATAACACCAACCCGAAAGGAGAGAACAATGAACAAAGCCCCGAAATGGTTCGTTCCGGTGGCCGTCGTAGCACTCATCTGGAATCTGCTCGGCTGCGTCGCATATCTGTTCGACGTGATGATGTCGCCCGAAGACATCGCGAATCTAAGCGCCGCGGAGCAGGCTCTTTATGCCTCGCGGCCTGCCTGGGCAGTCGCCGCGACCGCTGTTGCCGTTTGGTTCGGCGCGCTCGGCTGCGTCGGCCTGGTCCTGAAAAAGCGCTGGTCCTTGCCTGTCCTTGCGCTTTCGCTCGCGGGCGTGATCGTTTAGGACATATCGCTGTTTGTTCTCGGCGGAGCCGGAGATCTGGCGGGACCGGCCGTCTATGCAATGGAGGGAATCGTTCTGGTCGTCTCGATCGGGCTTGTAGTGATGAGCCTCCAGGGTGTCAAGAAGGGTTGGCTGTCCTAGCCGGTCCTCAGGTATCGGCACCCCGGTTGAAATTCCCGGAGGAAAAAGTATGCAGACGGTTACCGGCAAGAGCGCCTACCGGATTGCCTTTGCCGGCGCGATACTGGCTTCATTGCTGCTTATCTGGGTGAGCCTCGGAGTCGGGATCATAGGCGCAGATGGAGACACTTCGAACCGTGTGTTCTTCTGGGTGATCGCGGTCGGTGTGATCTTTGCCGCAGTCGGCCGTCTGAAAGCCGGAGCGATGGCGCTGGCGATGTTCGCGATGGCCGCCGTCACTCTACTTATCGGCCTTTGCGCCATCGCGTTGGGGCTCGGGATGCCGTACAGTCCCCCGCTCGAGATCTTGGGGCTGACGGGCTTCTTCGTCGTTCTGTTCGGCGCAGCCGGATGGCTGTTCCTTCGCGCTGCTGAAAGGAAGTGATGGTCCGCAATTCGGCCTATTGCTCTTCCTCCTGATCTTCTGTTTCTGTTTCCTGCTTCGGGATCAGGAAATGAAGCTCTCCCGCCTCTTCCGAGGTCATCGCGCCTCCGAACTCATTGATCGCGTAAGCCAGGATCGGATCAGCGCGATTCAAAAGCGCCGGACCCGACGGTCCGATCGCGACATCCGGCGTGACCCCCGCTTTCTCAAGCCGCTTACCGTCCGACATTATGAGGTCGGCGACCGTGACGCTCATTCCGAAAACGGTCAATGTCATTAGATCGCCCGACCCTCGCTGAATGGTCGATCCGATCGATACCCCCGTCATCACGGCCCCGGCGCTCGTGTCTCCGATCACCTTGCCGCGTTTCTCGATCTGGATCACGCGCGAGAATACCTCCGCGGCCGATCCCGTCTCGCTGTCGATCAGGACCACCAGCTCTCCATCATAAGCCTTGTCTCCGCGGGTCTTCGCTATGCGCTCAGTGGTTTCCTTCTGGGTGACGAAATCGCCGATTTTGACGTCCCGGTCGAAGAAATGACCTGTCAGGTATTCCTCGATCTCGACGTAGCCGCCCCCGTTTCCGCGCAGGTCGAGGACCAGCTTCTCGTGGCCCTCGATCTCCTTCATCATCTTGTTGATGTCGGACTTGTCCACAAGAAAGCTCTCCAGGCGGCAGGCGATGAGCTCCGGACTGACCTCGTGACATTTGTAAGGCTCGAATTCCTTGCTTCGCTTCTTCGCCTCTTCACGCCGCTCTTCCATCGATTTGATGGCTGCTTCGATCTCGAGCTTTCTTTCGGTCTTGTCGTCATTGAGGACGAAGACGTTGATCTTCTGAAGTGGATCCAGCGCGTAAAGAATGTACCTGATCTTCCAAAGATTTTCGCGGTTCGGATTGTACTGATGGATCCCCGCCACGATGTCGCCGACCTTCAAGCCTTTCTTTTCTGCGTCGCTGCCTTTCGTCACATCCACGACGAAGCACGTGTTGCCGATCATCTGAAGCCTGAATCCATATTCGACGCTAACGGAGCGGCTGGGGGGATAGAACCTCGTATGCGAATCGTCGAACTGCATCACGTACTGGGCGATCACGCGGAAGATCTGCCAGTTGGCGTCGAGCTTCTCGATCTGCTTGCGGGCCGCCTCGTAGGTCGCTTCGAGGTCTATTCCTTTGAAATTCTTGTCGTAATAATTCTTCTCAAGGTTTTCCTTCACTTTTTTCAGGATCTTCTGGCCCCTGTTGCGGTTGATCTTCGCGCTCTCGGGACCCGCCTCGGCGGTCAGGATCGACTGCTGCTGCGTCGATACGATCTGTGCGCGGGCTGCTGAAATTACGAGTAAAAACAGGATCGGAAGCAATGCCAGGTTCTTCGAGTTTCGCATGATCGGTACTCCTTCTTGCCGCACTGGATACTATTGAAGGCCGGTTCTTGACCATACGAAAGCTATTTCAATCAGTCGGAAATGTAAAGATTATTGGACAAATGTGCAGTGTGGGAAGGACCGGGATACGAGAGAATCTGATCAGTCGTCGCGCGTTCGCGGGGTCCGGGCAGTTCGGATGGAAAGGCAGGAAGGATCAGGAGAGGCCCCGCGGCAGTCGCCCGAACTGGCCTCTTTTGCATCCCTGCGAAATGAGCCCATCGCTCTAGGTTCCTCGATCTTCTCTTCGATCAGCGCGATCCTGCCGCACGTGGTCACCTCCTCCGCTTCCTTTCCTCTCAGGACGACATCAAGGTCGGTCCCGTCAAAGCCGCTCGAGTTCGGTTTGAAGACCGTCGTGTCCTCATTCTGAGGGAAGACCTTCGGGTGGATCCCCCAACCGTGGGTCTCCCTGGAATACGGCTGGCCGGACGCGGCGCAAGTTTGAACATACACGATCCGGATCCCGCTTTCGCCTCACTTCCTGACGAGACGGGCGACCCTGCTCAAAAGCCGTTCACCGGTTGCTATCGGAGGCGTGATCTTCCCGTCGAAAGCGACGGTCTGCATATCGATGACGAGCAGGACGAGTGGGCGTCTGACTCTTCTATTTTCCATCTGCAGACCAATGATGCCGCATATGGCGCGCATGATTCCCTGGACATCGGTCAGACCTGCCGCCGCCGCTGGCATTTGCCACATCGAAGACCGGTAAGAGAACAAGAGCAAGACTGACTCAGTTTCCTGAACGGGCCTTAGTCCCAGACCTCGTGGCGGGTCAGCATCCGGCCATTAATCAAGAAATTCTTTCACTCGAACCTACTAAAGCTTGTGCGTAGCCATCCGGACGTTGTATGTTTCCCCCTGTTCTTTGCGATCAAGCCGCGGCTCTATGCGCTGCCATTGCTTGAACAGCCGATGCCGTTCTGTGGCGGCCCGGCAGTTGCGGCGGCCGGCCCGATACAGGCCGGCAGACCGAAAGAGCTCGCAAACAAAACGTCTTGTTTTCCCTGATCTGCTGTACAGCCATGAATTTAAAGAATGCCTTAAAGGTTTCGTTTCTTTGTTTTACCGTGTGTGCGACAGCCGCAGCCCAGCCGGGCGCTCCGGACCCTTCGTTCGGAACAGGCGGAAAGGTCACGTTGCGGTTTGGCGATCTGGAGGACCAGTTCGTCGGCGTCGTGGTTCAGGATAACGGCAAGATCGTCGCGGCGGGCAAGAACGGAAGCAACAAGATCATCGTTGCCAGATATAGTCCGGAAGGGATACCGGATAACACCTTCAACGCCGACGGCATATTTGTTTCGGGGCTGCCGAACGTTCACGCGGCTCAGGCGATCGCCTTGCAGGAAGACGGCAAGATCGTTGTGGCGGGAATATTCAGGGTCGGCGCATCGGATGAGGACTTCATCGTGATGCGGCTTGACCAGAACGGCGAGCTCGACAGTACGTTCAACGGGAACGGAATGGTCCAGACAAGTCTGACGCCCGGCATCGACTATGCGAGAGATCTCGCTATCCAGTCCGACGGAAAGATCGTTGTCGTGGGAAGCGCCGGAACGGCGGGCGATGCCGTCAGCGACATAGGGATCATCAGACTGAATTCCGATGGCACGCTCGACGAGAGTTTCGACGGCGACGGAAAGGTCATAACGGCGATAGAAAAGAACGCCGAGCAGGCATACGCGGTGAAGATCCAGGATGACGGCAAGATCGTTCTCCTGGCTAATCCTCTGGATTTTGAGACCCCGAACGGATTCCTCGCGATCGTCAGATACCTGTCGGACGGTTCGATGGATCCTGATTTCGGAAACCAGGGAATTTCGTTCACCGATCTGGGGACCGACAGGTTCTATTTTGGAGACCTCGCGATCCAGGACGACGGCAAGATCATCGCAGCGGCTTCGATAGGCAGCAACAGCAGTTTTATCTACTCTTTCACCGTTTTGAGATTCCTTCCGGGAGGTGAGCCGGACCTTTCCTTCGATTCTGACGGGCGCAAGGTGATCATTCAGGACAGCGCGAACTTCGCGCAAAGCCTTCTTGTACAGGCGAACGGGAAGATCATCGCGGGCGGGCATGCGATGGCGGCAAGCGAGGGACTGAACATCTTTTTGACGAGATTGAACCCGAACGGCTCGTTTGATCCGGGATTCGGCGCAGGCGGCATATCGCTGACGCCGGTTGCGAGCGGGAACGGAGGTGACTACAGCTATGATTCGTTTCTTCAGCCGGACGGAAAGATAGTGGTAGCCGGTGATTTCAACGTTTCCGGCCTGCAGGACTACGACGCGGTGCTTGTGCGCTTTCTTGGCGATCCAGTCACCGACCCGGGCGGGTCTGTTGTTTTCGATTTCGACGGGGACGGGATGACCGACGTGTCCATATTCCGGCCTTCTCCGGGTTCTCTTGCTGACGTCACCGGGCCCGAGGGAAGTTCGGCCCAATGGTGGTTCCTGCGGTCCTCTGATCAGGGCACACGAGGACTCCAGTTCGGCAACGCCGAAGACATTCCAGCCGCCGCGGATTTCACGGGTGACGGGAAGACCGACATCGCATTCTGGCGACCTTCGAGCGGCGAGTGGTTCATCCTGCGGAGTGAGGACGATTCTTTTTTTGCGTTTCCGTTCGGCAGTGAAGGCGACGTTCCCGCGCCGGGGGATTTTGACGGAGACGGTCTCGCGGACGCTGCGGTTTACCGGCCTTCCTCAGGGACCTGGTTCATCCTTCGGTCATCCGATGCAGGAGTCTCGAACGTTCTATTCGGTATCGCCGAGGACAAACCCACCATCGCGGACTTTGACGGGGACGGAATGGACGACATTGCCGTGTTCAGACCTTCCGTCTCGCAATGGTGGCAGCTCCGTTCGACGGCGGGTGTGAAGGCCTATCAGTTCGGATCTCAAGGCGACAGGACGGCCGTCGGAGACTGGACGGGAGACGGAAAGGCCGACGTCGCGTTCTTCAGGCCTACTTCGTCGGAATGGTACGTGATAAGAAGCGACGACGACTCGTATTACGCATTCCCGTGGGGCGCGGCGGGTGACATTCCGAGCCCGGGCGACTTTGACGGTGACGGCCTAACTGACCCTGCTATTTGGCGTTCTTCCGATCTGACCTGGTACATTTTCGGTTCCACGAGCGGCTTTCGGACGGTGCTGTTTGGATCGGAAGGCGACGTGCCGCTGCCTTCGAGTGTCAGTGTCGAATAGTAAAGGATCGAAGCGCCGAAAGACTCCTATCACAGGGACAAGGCATTTGGGAGGGAGCGGGCCGCTTAAGCCGGCTTCTTCTTCTCTGACGCAGGTTTGCCTTTCTCCAACTGCATCCGGACCGGTTAGTTTCAATCGCACTTTTCGTACAGATTTCTATTGTGCCGGCTAACGTATGGTTGCGCGGGCTTGTGAACGAACGCGTCCACGGTATATCGTTTCTCTATCGGACTCCGGATAAATGGAACGCTGTCCTTTCCTACCTTGGATCGGCACCGCAGATCCGATCGGCCTTTATTCGCGTGACGCGGCGCACCGGCGTTCCGGGTTTAGAGGTACAGCGGGATAAGAAAGCGTCCGGTTCGATCTACGATCCGCTCCGAGCAAGGGAATGCCAAAACACGAACCAGTCTCGAATTCGCTGAACGCTTCGCTGCCCTATGTCGCATGGACGGTCGCCTTGTCGGGAATGGTCGGCAGTCTGTTCTTCAGCGAGGTGATGGAACTGCCGCCGTGCGATCTGTGCTGGTACCAGCGGATCGCAATGTACCCTCTGGTGATCATCCTCGGGATCGGGATCGCGTCCCGCGACGGCCGTATGAAGACCTACGCGCTGCCTTTCGGGTTGATAGGACTGGCGATCTCGGTCTACCACAATCTGCTCTATTACGGATTCATTTCGGAAGCATTGACGCCGTGCGGCGAGGGAGTTTCCTGCACCGCACAACAGCTCGAACTGGCCGGTTTTATCACGATCCCCTGATGACGCTGGGGGCTTTTACCGTCATCGTGTCGTGTTTGCTTATATATAAGACAAGGGAAGGATAAGCCAATGAAAAAGGAAACTGTGCTTTTGGGAATAATAGGGGTTCTGGTAGTCGTCATCGCGTTGATCGGAGCGAGTTACTATCGGGATTCGGCGGCGCCGGTGGCGATCAAGGAAACGGGATCGAGTTCCCTGGTACGCCCTGACAGCCCTTCGATCGGCCCCGCGGATGCTCCCGTCACGATCGTCGAGTTCTATGATCCGGAGTGCGAATCGTGCGCGGCGTTTCACGATTCCATCAAGAAGGTGCTCGAAGAGAACAAAGGCAAGGTGCGCCTCGTCGCGAGGATAATGCCGCTCCATCCGAACTCGCTCCTGGCGGCGACGTTCATCGAGCTGGCCGGCGAGAAAGGGAAGTACTGGGAGGCACAGGAGTTCGTTTACCGCAAGCAGCCCGAATGGGGAACGATCCACGGATCGCCTACGACCGAACAGCCGGACGCTCCGGCACTGTTCGAGAAATACGCTGTCGATTTCGGGCTGGACGTGGAGGAGTTCAAGCGGGCGGTTAGCGAGAACCGGTTCGAGGAAACGCTGAAACAGGACATGGAAGACGGCCAGAAGCTGGGGGTCAGAAGGACACCTACGATCTTCGTCAACGGGAAAGTGCTTATGAGGCTTTCCGAACCGGACCTGAGGTACCTGGTCGCGCAGGAGTTGAACAAATAAAGGATCTCAGCGAATACCGCCCTGCCAAGGTTGAGGGTTGGGCCTGCGGGGATCCGGCCGAAAGAGAAGTTACCTGCAAGACGTGTGGTTAAAGAATAAGGGCCCATTGATCATGGATCGACGGGCCCTGAACACTGATGTGGTGCACCCGACAGGATTCGAACCTGTCGGAAGATGTCCTTCATAGCGCACCGTTCAAGCGTTTAGGTTCCCTGAAATAATGAGCAATGAAGGAATCCGATGAGGAGCGCCTGGCTGAGCAAGTCAGAGATGGAGTAGCCGAGCGAATATCTATCTCTAAAGCTAGGATAGGGCGGAGGCCTTGGCTATCAAATGGGGCTATTTGCGTGCAGCTATCATGGCGATACAGGGATTGCCCTTGTATGTCCGGACATCGAAGAAGCCATACGTGTCCGGAAGATTCTGAGTGAGATAATTACGCTATTTTTTCGCGACGAGAAAGAATCTGATAGGCGATTCAAGGTGGATTTGGAACTCAAGTATTGCCCTGTTTGTGCGGAAGTTCACGGTTTTCCCTGAGAGAATTCTACGTTGCCAAGAAAGCATTTTGACGGATTGTATAAGGCGATAGTCTTTTCAGCGGTTTGCAACTTGTGTGTTGCAGTCGCACAGTAAGGCCTGGAGAACAGTAAAAGTCATTTCGACATCTGTCGGTTTCAATGAATATGTCCAGGGTGACAGAGAACGGCAATCATGGCAGGAACCGTCTCGCGAGGGCTTACATGTTGTCGTTAGTATGGGGCTAGCTGGACGAGGAATGTATGCTGGAGGTTCGTAACACTCCAGTCCCCCTCTCTTTACCATTCCTTTTCCGAAGTGAGGTGATCGATTGGAATGATCATGAATCGAATCAGCCGTGGTTTTCTTTTGTTCTTTATCGCGCTCACTGCATGCATCGGTATCGGGCAGATCTCATGTCGAAGCTGGAGTGAAATTAGCGAGCGCACGGAAAAAGCAGTTCGCGAAGTTGAAATCCTCCAAAAACGGATCCCTATACCTGAGAGGTTTGTAAAGGAGAGGTCTGAGAAGACGACCCGATTCGGATTTGTAACGTTTTCTGATGGTTACCGCACAACCGACGATTGTGAGTCAGTCGGTGGGTACTACAGGCGTCATTTTCTTGGTGAAGGCTGGGATCCAAAACTAATGAGAGATGAAGAAGTTGGCGGTGGGTTAAGGACCCGGAGTTTTACGTTTGCAAACGGCGAGTTTAGTGTTGTAGTGGAGTGTCAGATCGATGTTCTCCCGGAAGATGACAAAATAGTGGGTATCGTGTTTAAGTGGCGCCCTAAGTAGTGAAACTCCCTCGTATCCTGATTCGGTACCCCTTTCCTCATATTCAAGATCGATCGCCAAGTCGAACCTGCCCTCCAAGAAGATTGCGGTTGAGTCACCTCCCCCCTGAAAACTGGGTTCTAACACGGGACTAAAGCGGAGTCACAGTTGGTCACTTACGACGTGAGAATCTGTATGAATGATCTGCGTTGATTATTTCGTAGTGAAAAGGCGGCTAGAATTCAAGTCTCTTTATGAATCTTGCCCCGCAAGTTCCGTCTTCGAGAAGCTCAGAGCTATATCGCGTAGCTGTTATACAGAGTGCCCACTCATCATCTGTTTGCCAAGGAAAAAGTATTGACGCACCCGCTCGAACCGCGAAAGGAGGCTGGTCGATCGTCTCGACCGGCATGTCGTAATTTTCCCGGAAATGATCTTTGCACCATTCACCTACCATAAGGCCAAACAAACCAAAGTTATTTGATGCGAGACTGTTTTGCTTTACATCGTCAAAGTTTGTTAAACAAACCTCATTTTCTAATATATCGTAGCTTGGCAAATCCGAGCCAAAGTAAAACAGACCTTCACTTCCACCTCTCGCGGCGTATTCCCATTCAACCTCTGTAGCAATATCCAGCCCAAACTTGCGCAAGAGAATCTGCAATTCACTTCGCGTCAAATAGATTGGAACGCTTTCGGCTGGCCCTCCAAAGTCAGGTCTGAAAACCATCTCATCAACGTTGACATGATTCAGTGCGAATTCTTCGAGAATCGGATATTTGCCGATGAGAAATGGGCCTACCAGTCTCGACTGCACAGGACGCATCGAAGCCGGATCAAACGGCAGGTGTGCTGAAATCTTGAATGCTTGTAGTTCCTCTTCCTCCGAAAACCCAAAGTTGAATCTGCCACCCGGAATCAGGTTCATTTCAACACCTGATTCCTTATGCATGTACGAAGCAATCTGAAGCGGCCGTTCTCTGCAGTAGTTTGAGGAGGAAAGGAAAGTAAATTCGCTCTCCAGCCTTTCAGAGACCAACATGATTGCCTGTTGTTGATCTGACCTACTCAGAGACCAAAACACCGAAATATCATTGATAAGACTTATCATCCCCGCGACTATAAGTGCCTATAGATCAACAGCAACTACTTGAGTGCGATCATTTTGTCCATATCAACAACGAATGGTCGCGCCCGACTTCATATGAATCGTACGAATTGAGACGTCATTCGCCTGCCTTACTCAAGCTTGGCCGGACCGACAGCATTGCTAGGAATCTGTCTAGTAGTAGGTAAAGATCAAGGCAAAAACAAAAAGCCCGACAACAATCGCCGGGCTAACTTGGTGATACAAATGGTGCACCCGACAGGATTCGAACCTATGACCTCTTGATTCGTAGTCAAGCACTCTATCCAACTGAGCTACGGGTGCACGAAGGTATAAGAGTACAGATTTGGCTGGCTCAGTTCAAGGTTCCAGGTTCCAGGTTCAAAGAAAATTGGTGAGCAGTAAGCGGTGAGCGGTGAGCGGTGAGCAGTGAGCGGTGAGCGGTGGGCGGTGAGCGGTGGGCGGTGAGCCGTGAGCCGTGAGCGGTGAGCGGTGAGCGGTGAGCAGTGAGCGGTGAGCGGTGAGCCGGAAGCAGTAAGCGGTGAGCGGTGAGCCGCAAGCAGTGCGTAATGCGTAGCGCGCAGCGGGACAATCTTAGAACTCTTCTCTCAGTACTCATCTCTCAGCACTCAGTACCAAGAGGGGGCGGGCGGGGACGCCCGCGGTCCAAACGAGTACGCACGCAGTTCAACCTGCTCACTCTTCCTTCGGAACCTGGAACCTTGAACCTGGAACCTTGAACTGAAACGAGATCTACTCAGTGAAGTCCGGCGTCGTGTCGATACTCGTATCGACGGAAGTATCAGCAGCATCGATACCGGTGTCCACCCCTGTATCAAAGTCTGCCGAAGGCTCGTACACGCCTCCCGAAGCCACGTCCGACGAAGGATCGTAGACCGAAATGTCGCCGCCGTGCTCTCCAAGGTCGCCGTGATAATCGGCGGCTTCCTGAGCGTCGGCCGCTGCGTCGCCATAGATCTCGGCGGCATCCATATCGCCCTCAGCCGCGTACGCCGCTGCGTCGCGAGCGTTGTCGTCAGCGATGTCCTGTTCCCAGACGGCCCATTCCATCTCGCCCTTTTCCGCCGCTGCCTGTCCGCTGTGATCGGATCCGCTGGCAAGATAGTCCGCGTCCTGCACCGCCTGTTCGGCGTTCCTCGAATCTTCCAGCGCGGCCTCGTAGTCGCCTGCCTGAGCGTGCTCGGCCTGCTGCTGCTGTATCTCGGCGACCTCGGCCTGCTTTTCGGCCGCGGCCTCGAGCTCGATCGCGTCGCTGCCGGAAAGCATGCTCTCGTCGCCGGCCTCAAACGCCTCGTTCTCGGCCACTTCGCGCGCCTGGGCCGCCGCGGCATAATCGCCTTCCTCGACGAACTGGTCCGCGGCTTCCTGCGCCTCGCGGGCGGCCTCGCCGTGCATGTTCTGCTCGAGTTCTTCCGCTTCGGCCTGTGCGTCGAGCTCCGAATAGCCGGTCGTCTCGCCAAAGGTCGCATCGGTACCAAGACCCGCATCGGGTTCGGCAGGAACATCCGTGCCGGCATCCGTAGGATCGATTCCGAGCGAGTCCAGGTCATACGTACCGGAATCGAAGGTAGCCGCTTCCAGATCCGGAGCCGGCAGGTCCTCCGCCGCAACGTCAGTGTCGGACGCTTCTTCTGCCGAAAGGTCCGAAGTATCGTCGGATTCCCCTACCTCCACATCGAACAGCGCTTCGACAACCTCTTCGACCAGCGATTCGCTGTCTCCTTCGGCAGAGAGGTCGTCGGCCTTGGTGGTTGTGATCTCGATCGTGGTTTCGTTACCTTCTGCGTCGGTTTCGGTGATCGTTATGCTTTCTTCATTCGCCATAGTTCAGGTTCCTCCCTGCTGTTTCTGATCTGACAGCCGATTCGGCTTCTTTTGTCTTCTTTACTGATTTCTTTAGCCTCGTGATCGCCCGGCACTTGGCTTCCGGACATCTCACAGGCAGTTCCGATTTGCCCTCGAGTACTTTCAAAGGGACGCGGATAGCGATCCCGCACGCCGAGCAGTTGATCTTCAGCGTCTCTTTCTCGATCTCCTTTCTGCGCCTTTCGGCCTCCCGCTCCTCTTCTTTTTTGAGAAGGCCTGCGATAAGGCCCTTCCAGCGTTCGAAATCCTGTGTGACAGCATATTCCGAAAGAAGTTTGAGCCTGCGGGTGATATAAGGCGTCGACGTCGTCGTCAATTCCGAGAGCCTTGCGAAGTCGTCGTCCGTAGCCGACTGCTGCTTCAGCCATTCTTCGACATTGATCTGCTGGAAGATGAACGACGATTTCAGCGACCACGAAAGCAGGACCTTTCTCGCGACGTTCTCGTCACCGAGAGCGAGGATCCCGGCCCTGTCAGCGGTGATCTCCGCCTGTCTTGCCCAGGCCAGGAGCGGAAGTTCGATCGCCCCGCCGATCAGCGCCGAAGGGCTCAAAGCCGAGAATACCCCGCCGGCCATAAATCCCTTCTTCGGTCCCTGTTCACCGAGGAAGAACTGGATCACGGATTTCCAGAGCGCGTGGCCGGCGCGGCAGTGGCCCATCTCGCGGGCCATCAGGAACCGGATCTCGTGGCCGCGAAAGCTCGCCGCCAGCGCGGAACCGATGACGATAAACGAATCGTCGTCGCTTCCGAACGTCATACAGTCCCAGGGGCGTTCCCCGGAGAGGTACACGTCCGGCATCTTGTTCATCCCCAGGATCCGTGCGGCGTGAACTGCCTCACCGAAGATGTGAGGAAGCTGGTTCTCTCCAAGGAGAACTCCATTGAACGTGCTTTCGATCCAGCGCCTTCCGACCTTCTCCGAGATGGATCTTGCGGCGGCATTCAGGGGAGTGATCTTGCGCAGCGCGTTCATCGCCCGTCCGTCTTCCGCCCACTGGAATGCTGAAACTTCGATCCCGTAGCCGTCGGCCAAGGGCCGTAGCCAGCGGCATTCCGGGCATATCGAGGCCTTTTCTTCGAGATTCCTTCCGAATCCCCCGCAGATGCCGCAAGTGCTTTGAGGCGCCGGTTGATAATGCGCTTTCGGGGGCTGATCCTGACGCGCCTGACGTGCGCCGGGCTGCGGCCCGCCGGGAGCGCTGCCGGCACCTCCGCGAAGCGGGATCCCGCAGACGCTGCAGAACTTCGAGTCGTCAAGCGGGAGCCTGTGACCGTTACCGCAAATTATCGATGCACTGCCTTGTTCGCTCATTGTCTAGTAGTACGCGGGTCCCGAAGAGGCCATCGAGAGCAGGACCATGAAGAACCACGCAATGGTCCCGATGATCGAAACTGCGATCCCTCCCCACAATCCGACCTGCGCCATCCACATCCCGTCGCTCGGCGCGCGGCCTTCTTTGATGGCATTCATCTCCAGCCAACCTACGATGGCCGCGGGAATTCCTGTGAAGGGTCCGCAGCAGACAAGACCCAGGGCGACGAGGCCGACCGCGAGCATTCCTCTCTGACTTGTTCCGCCGGAAGACTGCGCCGCCGGCCGCGCTTGCCCGCCTCCGCTCTGAGGCGGGTTCCATTGCCGGTTCTGTTCCGGAGGAGGATTCCCGGCGTTTTGGGTTCCTCCGGGCGCATCGCTTAAGGGTGAAGCGCAATGCCTGCAGAATGCCGCATCGGCTGAGTTCGGGCGGTTACAGTTCTGACAGATCTTTTCCATCTATGTAAGTAGGTGCAAAATGCCGGGAAAAAAGGCCAAGTTCTTACGGACTCAACCCGGGACAATGCCGCGGAACAGCTCCCCGATGCGTCATCGCGAGTCATTGTACGCAACTCGCAGCTTCCTTCGATAGTGAACAAGAACGTGCACGATAACTCCGGAACAACGAACCGGATCGCAATGCAATGTCAAAATTTGCGTGCATTATATCCGATTTGCACCTTGATGCCAGAATCCAGAGTGCCCGGTGTTTTTTTGGGGCAGGAGGGGAGGCTGAAGTCCGAATCGTGTTTCGGAAGTACGCGAGGAAACTGTACCTCGGAAGATCCGATCTCGGCACCCATCTCTCTGTACTCAGTACAGTCAACCTTAGCGGGCAGGGACGCTTGTCCTCCGTTCTCCCAGAAGCCCCCGCCTGGCGGCGGGCGACAAGCTGAAGCTTATCGGACATGGCGGGCAGGGACGCCCATGGTCCAGGCGGGCCCCTTCATTTTGGAAGAGACGATCTCGCCACTCATCTCTCAGCACTCAGTACTCAGTACTGTAAACCGGGGCGGGCAGGGACGCCCACGGTCCCACTGCTAACTACTAACTGCTCACCGCTCACTGCTCACTGCTCACTAATTCGCGAAGTATCCCGGCTTTGTTCTTGAAATGAGCTCCGGACGTGCCAGTTCGATCTTGATCTCGCGCCACTTGCCGTCGCGCTTTTCGTTCTGCGGCTGGTACTCGATCGTATAGAGCGAACGGATGTCGCCCGCGACCTGGGCATAAAGCCTGCCCATCTCCTCGAGCCGGTTGATGGTGTTTAGCGTTCCGCCCGTACGGTTGGCAAGGATGTTCAGGCGCTCTCTTGCGGCCGAGAACATCGCGAACTGGATAGGGGACGGATCGACCAGTTTCGAAGGGTCGCCGGTGGGGAGCGCCAGAGGATAGATCGTGACGCCCTGGTCCGAAGCGTTGTCGATCACCTTTCTGAGAGCAGCGCTGGATTCGGGATCTATCTGTTCCTTCATCTTGTCCTCCGGAGCGTCGCTCAGGATCTCGCGGTCCAGATTGCGCACCTCCGTGTCCACGCCGTCTGTCAGTACGATGATCGCCTTCCGGCGGCCCTCTTCTTTGGCGAGTTTCTGAAGCGCGAGTTCCAGGGATTTGTAAAGCTGGGTCTTGCCGCGTCCGTCGGCGACGCTGATCGAATGAACAAGTTTGCGTCTGTCGGACGTGAAGTCGTTGAGAACATTGACCTTGTCGTAGAACTCAATGATGGCGACCCGATCGTCCGGTGCGAGCGCGTCGAGAAACCGCACGGCGGAGGTCCTTATTGTCTGCCGGAAGCTGAGCGTCGATCCGCTCATATCCAGGATCATCACGAGCGAGAAGGGCGCCTGCGTCGGCTCGAACCGCACGATCTCCTGTTCGACTCCGTCCTCATAGAGACGAAAGTCGCTTTTGGTCAATGTCTTAACGGGAGTACCGGAAGTGCTGACTACGCCAACGTTCAAACGGACAAGCGAGGTATCGACGTTGATCACGTCGTCGCCGGGGTCCTGCGCAGAAACGGCGCCGCAAAGAAACAATGCGATCGCGGCCGGAATTATGAAGCCCTTGATCAATCTCATAATGCGAATTTCAGAGTCTGACGCCCTTGCCGTGCGGCCGGTTGTACTTTTGCCTGAACACAAAAATTTTAACATCAGAAATCATTTAAGTTATAATGCACGCGTTTTCAAAGGGCCCATTTCTACGTCCCTTCAGGGTTCCCCCGTGGGAATCCGTCCATACCTCACCTGTGGAGATTGATAATCTATGCTTAAGAGGCCGAATTTTTGCTGCTCCTGCGGCGAAAAGATCGACAGGATCGAATGGCACCTTTGGACAAGCCGCCGATTCTGTGAGCTATGCCAGTCCGAGTATCGGTTCGAAGAATGGCTCCCGAGGATCACAGGCGGATTTTTTTTGCTTGCCGGCCTCTTCGGCATCGGTTCGCTGATCGGTAGGGACCGGGTCAGTGCCGATCTGAGGTTCGCACCTGCGGATCTGGCGCTGGAACGCGCGTTGCGCGCTCCGGCCGGGCGTACGGATGAGGCTCTTATACGATCGACGGGTCGCGTGGCGGACAAGGCCAAGCCGGTCCCGGTTTCTTCGGATCCGGTCCGGGATCGCCCGGAGGAGCGAGTTCCGATTCCACCGGCCCCGGACCCGGCGGAAGTTCCCGCTGTCCTTTGCGGAGCAAGAACAAAGAAAGGCACTGCCTGCACGCGAAAGGTGAAAGGCGGAGGCAGGTGCTGGCAGCATATCGGCAAGGAAGCATTCGTGCCGGAACCAGAATCGGCGGACACGGCCGCCAAATAATGCCCCGCCTTGCGGCGGCGAACGACAAGACCTTTGGAATGAAAGCACTACAGCCTGAAACAGTTATTCAGGGACGGTACCTGATCAAGGAGCTGATCGGGAAGGGCGGCATGGGACAAGTCTACCTTGCCATCGACCAGCGTCTCGGGCACTCTGTTGCGTTAAAGCGCACGACGGTCGCGGAGGATCCTTCTCTTGCCGATGCGTTCGAGAATGAGGCCCGCACGCTGGCGCAGCTGAGGCACCCGTTCCTGCCTAAGGTCTCGGACCATTTCATCGAAGAAGACGAGCAGTTTCTCGTCATGGAATACATCGCGGGCGACGATCTTTCGCAAAGGCTGAAAGGCATCGACCGCGCATTCCCTCTGAACTGGGTCCTCTTCTGGGCGGATGAACTCCTGGAAACGCTCAGCTATCTGCATACCCACAATCCACCGATCATCCACAGGGACATCAAGCCGCAGAACCTGAAGCTGACCGCCGACAACCACATCGTGCTGCTCGATTTCGGCTTATCGAAGCACTCCATCGGCCACACAAAGATAACCACTTCCGGGAGCGTCGTCGGTTACACTCCGCACTACGCTCCGATGGAGCAGATCCGCGGGACAGGAACGAGCGCGCTGAGCGACATCTATGCGTTGTCGGCAACGCTCTACCATCTTCTGACGAACCGAATTCCTCCGGATGCGCTGACCAGGGCCGATGCGATGCTCGGCGGACAGCCGGACCCACTCAGGCCGTTGACGGAGCTTAACGGCGAGATCAGCGAGGTCATCTCCGACACCATCCTCAAGGGGATGGAACTAAACCAGGACAACCGCTTCAGGACCGCCCGCGAGATGCAGAAGTGCCTCCGAAAGGCATACAGCGAACTCCAGCAGTCGATGTCAGCGGAAACGGTCGCCTTCAACGTCGCCGATCTGGAGGGTGCCGACGAGGGCATCGCAGGCGACAAGACCGAGGTGATCACCGGAACCATTCCCGGTGTTCCGGAACCGGTCGGCGAGTCGATCCCAGAGGGCGATAAGACGGAAGTGATCGGTGCCGACCAAATGCGGGAACTCGCGGGAACGAGCGAATTCGATTCCGGATCGGAGCCGGAGCCGGGCGAGAAGACGGAAGTGATGGCAGGGATGCCCCATTCCGATCAGGGGGATTCCGTCCCTTCCGACGTGCCGGCCACTCCGCCCGAAATGACCGTGTACGAGACCAACGAGGACCTGCAGCAAGCCGGGAGCGAGGCGCAGGAATTCGTCACCAACGATGATTTCGGTGAGGAGGACTTCTATTCGGATGACGAAGGGGCTGAAGACCCTGGACTCGACAAGACCGTTGCCGGGATCGGCGCGGCCGAGTCTCTTCGCGAAGGCGCCGATGCGGGCGAGTTTTCGTCCGGTGCCGACGCCGGAAATGTCGAGGATTTCGGTTTCACAGAGCAATATTCGCCCTCGGATCTCGACGGCGATGAAGAGGTTGAGGACGAAGACGTCGGAGTCGCCGCCCCGGTATCCGTCGCGGCTGCGCAGGCGGTGGACGATGCTCCGGCGAAGAAGAAGAGCTCAACAGGGAAATACGTCGCGATCCTGCTGGGGCTCGGGGCGGTGCTGATCCTTGTTTTCGGGACCGCGCTGGGCGTCGGCTGGTACGTGCTCGGAGGTTCTTCGGGAACCGGGCAGACAACCGATCCCACTCCGGCCGCGACGCCGGAGCAGGAAGTGACGCCTGACTTCACTCCTCCGGAGAGCACGCCGTTCGAAGAACCCCAGGTCTCGCCTGAGGAACTTCCTTCGCCCGGCGAAGAGGCGAGTCCCGGTGATTCAGCGCCCACTCCCGGACCTCGCAGGACCCCGGGCAGGACGCCGGCCCGTACTCCAGTGAAGACTCCTGTGAGAACGGTTCCGCCTACTCCGCGGCCAACACCCAGGAAGACCCCAAGGACGCTTCCTACGATACTTCAGTGAGGCTTTTGATCGAATGAAGAGAACAGCACTGCATCTTGTCGCTTTCCTGATGGTAGTTTCCTTGTTCGCAGTCTTTCCCCCGGCTTCCGAGGGCCAGAGCCGTCGCGACCGCCAAAGGGCGGAGCGGCTTGTGATCGAGGGCGACAGGTTCTATCAACAAAGAAACTACGACAACGCGATTCTGAGTTACGCACGGGCGCTCGCGATCGTGCCGCAGTATCCGCTGGCGCATTACAACAAGGGCCGCGCCCATTTCAACCTTCAACAGTACTCCGAGTCCGTGCGCGAGTTCAGCATTGCGCTGGACCAGGGGTATGACTCGGAGAGCATTTATTCGATCAGATGGCGGGCCCATTTCGCGATGAAGCAGTTTGACGAGGCCATGCGCGACGTCAAAGCGGCTTTGGGAAAGTTCCCGAACAACGATTATTTCTACATAGCGGAAGGACAGATCCTTCACGAGCGACGGGAGTTCCAGAACGCTCTCAACTCATATCAGAGAGCAGTTGATCTCGGTACGAAGAACACCAACATCAGCTACCTGATGGCGCTTAGCTATAACGGCCTTGGAAACTGGCAGAAACAGGAAGAACTTGCCGACAAGGCGCTCAAGTCCGCGACATCGATGCCGGACATGGCGTGGTTTCTGCTCGGCGACGCTCAGCAGCGGCTTAGAAAATACGAGGACGCGGTCCGCTCGTACGAGAATGCGAAGAGCGTCAATCCCGATCTTTACGGGATATACATCAATCTGGCCGAAACGCACCGGGTTCTGAACCGGCTTCGCGAAGCGATCGCGGTGGCACAGGAAGGGCTCCAGAGATTCGAGAACGACGCTACGCTGCATATCAACATTAGCTGGTACTACAGCCTTTCGGACCGGCATCCTCTTGCGATCCTGCATGCTAAGAAGGCGACCGATGTCGCCCCGGACCAGTATCTCGGGTACACGAACCTGTGCCGGGCATACAACGACACCAACCAGCTGGACCTTGCGCTGCAGAACTGCGAAAGCGCTCTTCGTCTGAGGCCCGGCGACGGAGAGACGAATTTCTACCTCGGAAGGACCTATCAGCTGAAAGGCGACACCGACAAAGCGTTTGATTATTACAACAAGGCTGTTACGGGACTCGAGGAGTTCGCGAACGCGAATCCGAACTACGCAGACGCATTCTACCTGCTCGGCAATGCTTACTCTGTGACGGAGCAGAATCGAAAGGCTATTGGAGCTTATCTGGCGAGCCTCGAGATCGCGCCGATGTTCGCCCGTTCGCGTTTCAATCTAGGCGTCATTTACCTTCGCGAGGGGGAACGAGCAAAGGCAAGCGAGCAGGCGACCGCGCTGCAGGGGATAGATGCCCAGCTCGCCAAACGTCTGCAAGAAGTGATCGATCAGTAGCGGCGATTCAGATGACTGCAGTCCCTCAACCGGAAACGCGCCGGCGGGCAGGCGAAGGCTACTTTGTCTCAAGGTTCAGCAGCGAACGCGGCGAAGCCTTGGATCTCGCCGACCGGCTTCAAAGCGAGTTCTTCGAAGTCCTGTTCCTCACCGAAGGTGCGGGCTCCTACGAGATAGACCTTCACAGCCATTCGTTCGAGGGTGACGTGCTTTTCGCGTTGGCGCCCGGTCAGATCCGAAAGCTCGAACTCTCGGCTCCCGCCGAAGGCTGGGTCGTTCGGTTTCATCCTTCCATCTTCAGTTATGAAAAGGAGTTCTTCGATTTCGTCATCGACACCTGTCTTTTCGACGCGGTCTCGATGTGTCCCGTCATCAATGTGCCTGGTAGCGTTGGCGGACTTTTCGAAGAACTCTTTGAACGGATGCTGGACGAACGCGCGAACCCTCTCGAAGATTCCGATGTCGTCGTCAGCTCTTACCTCCGGATAATGGTCACCCGCATTAACCGGCTGAAAAAGGAAAAGATGGCGGAGATGGTGCCGCTGAACGATCCTGCGTATGTGCTCTTCCGGAATTTCCGCATAGAACTCGAGAAGAGATTCAGGGAAGAGCATTCGCCCGCGGCATATGCATCGATCGTAGGAACCGATCCGAAGACGCTGAACTCGGTTTCCCACAGGTTTGCAGGCAGTTCTGCGGGCCGTCTGATCCGCGATCGGCTGGTACTCGAAGCTCGTCGTTGCCTTGTGAACGATCCCCTTTCCGTTAAAGAGATCGGTCACTCACTGGGTTTTGACGATCCGGCCTACTTCACGCGCTTCTTCAAGAAGCATACCGGTGAAGCACCGCTCCATTTCCGAGAGCGGCTCTCCGGCGCGCCTCCCGGATAATTTCCCAAAAGTCCAAGAAACTCTCCGAAAAGTCTATTCACGGATACCTCCGCGTTTCCTAGACTCGAACTTCGGCCGCTGGCCGATATTTCGAACAGGGAGGTGGCGACAATGCCATTTGTACGAATCGCGGTGACCCGGGAAGGTGTCACCGCAAAGAACAAGCGGGATCTTATTGAAGGAACGACACGCTTGCTCAAGGAAGTCCTTGGGAAGGATCCCGAAACAACCCATATCGTCATTGAGGAGATCGACACCGACAACTGGGGTGTCGGCGGCAGGACCGTAACCGAACGCAGGTCAGAAGCTGCGTCATAAAGTCAACGATTATAAGTATATAAGGAGTAATTCAAATGAGTAGAAAGACAGCAATCATCACCGGGGCATCGACGGGGATCGGAGAGGCGATCGCCCTGAAGTTCCACAATGCCGGATACAACCTGGTCATCAATTCGATGAACGAAGATAACCTTCTCCGGGCCTACGAAGAGATGGGCGCGCCTGACAACGTACACCCGGTCGCGGGAGACGTGAGCGATCCGCGTGTAGGAGAAGCCCTCTCGGAAGCGGCCGAACGTGAATTCGGAGGGATCGACGTGCTCGTGAACAATGCGGGTGTATTCGGTCCTCAAGCCTTCCTAGAAGTCGCGGAGGCTGATCTCGACAAATTCCTTACGACCAACCTGAAGGGCACGTTCTTTACGACCCAGGCGGCTGTCAGGCGCATGCAAAGAGCGGGAAACGGAGGCTCGGTCATCAACCTGGGTACCGTGCTTGTCGATCACGCCATAGGAGGCTTTCCGGCGACGGCGCCGCTTGTGAGCAAGGGAGCCATTCACGCGCTGACTAGGCAGCTCGCTGCAGAGTTTGCCCCGGATCAGATCCGCGTCAACGCGATCGCACCGGGAGTGATCCGCAGCGCTATGCAGGCAAAGATAGGGGTGGAAGATGCAGACAGCCTCGCCGGTCTTCATCTCCTGAACAGGATCGGAGAACCCGAGGAAATCGCCGAAACGGCTCTTTTCCTGGCCGAGAACACCTTTGTTACGGGTGAGATCGTCAATGTGGACGGCGGGCATACGGCCGGTCACGCGATCGCCTGAAGGGAGGCAGACATGAGCTATTCAAAGGAATCGCGCGACATCGGCGCGGTGATCGACAAGTACTTCAGGGGACTCTTCGAAGGCGATACTGCAAAGCTCGCAGAGGTCTTTGCCGAGGATTCGGTCCTGTACGGCGACATAAAAGGGGAGCCGTTCCTCAAAAAGCGGCAGGAGTTCCTGGATCTGGTCAGCGGAAGGCCGAGCCCGGAATCGCAAGGCGACAGCTTCAGAATGAAAGTGCTCTCGCTCGAGATCCTGGGACCCGTAGCGTTCGCGAGGCTGTCGGCGCCCATGTTGGACAAGGACTACGTTGATCTTGTCTCGCTCTTCAGGTTCGAGGCCGGCTGGAAGATAGTGAACAAGCTGTTCGTCAACGGCCTGAGAAGCTGACTGATCACGGGCTGACGCAGCGGACGGGGAGGCGGGGCTGTCTGAAAAGGCAGCCTCCATTAATCTAGCGGTACGGGAAATTCGACCGGCAGTGATCGAGAGGCAACTGATGATTGTTTTTTCGAAGACTGCCGACGCGAACGAGGTGGGAGAACTTTCAGGACCGGCTTTTCAGACAGCCTCTCCCTTTTCGGGTAAAGCGGGATCTCGAGGTGTCCGGATCGCCCGCAGGTCAGTTCGGAATGGATCCCGAATCGAGGATCTCGCCGTTCACGGCCACGGCACGGAATCTCAATTCCGAATATGTGGCGGCAAAGACCACGAAGCTGCGGACACGGTCGTTTCCAGCAGCCGTCAGCGGGCTTGCCGGATCGAGATCGCCCTTCCTCAATTTCGCTCCGGCGCCGGTAACGAAGTAGTGGACGCCTTTCTGAGGGATGATCCGTTCATAGACATGATCGTGCCCGCTCAGTACGACATCGACGCCGTGCTCCGTGAACAGAGGCTCGAGAAGTTCCCTAAGCCCGTCCATTTCGTGCTCGTCGTCCGAGCCGGTTCCGTGCTTCTCCGCTGAAGAATAGATCGGATGATGAAGCAGCACGATCTTCCATCTGGCGCCGGACCCATCCAGTTCCTTCTTCAGCCATTCGACCTGGCGCGATGCGCTATCCGGAGACTTTCCGGAAACAAGCAAAGGGGAATCGAGCGCGAAGAACGCCACCGTGCCGTCGCCTTCAGTGAAGGAATAGAAAGTGTCGCGGCCCATTCCGAAGATCATCTGCTGCAGGAGCACCCCGTGCCTGCTCCTTGCGTCGTGGTTACCTATTACGCCGCGGAGAGTGACTCCCGCAAGAAACAGGTCCGAGTACGGTTTCAGGAACTTGTCTTCTATATCCGAAGGCGACCCGGACGGGTAGATATTGTCTCCGAGGAAGAGCAGCGTGGTGAATCCGGTGCTGTTCCTGACGGCTTCGAGCCGTTCCGCGACCTTCATCTGATCACTGCCTCCGGTTCCCGTGTCGCCGACCGCGGCGAAACGCACTTCGTCGTCTCCAATCGGCCCGAACAGCTCATCAGCAGGCTGTGCGATCGCGCCGGCGGGTATGGCCGCGATAAACAGCGCGGCCGTTAGTATGGTTCTTCTGATCATGTAGCTTCTGTGTTGTCGAGGCTGAGAAGGTTGAACTTCCGGCCCGTGTATCGTGCCACTGCTATCCACATTACAATGAGAACGATCGCGAGTACGGTAAGCCATCTGACGCTTTCCGGCCCGAGACTGGAGACGAGCAGCAGGTTCAGCACCATTGCGGCCGCCTTGGCCACTCTCTGGACGAAAATGTCGATTATCGATTTTGCAGCTATCCTCTCTTCGGTCTCCGCAGGGACGTAGAGAGTTTCTTTTGCAGACTGGTTCACTGAGTAGTTGAGCGCGTTGTCGCTGATCGAAAGGAACATCGCGCTCGTCAGTGTCGGAAGAAGCAGGAAGCCGACCGAGCCGAAAAGCGTGGCGAATGGCAGGATCATAAGAGCGATCCCGACACCCCAGCGCTTCAGCACCCATCCGGTGACGAAGACCTGAACGATCAGCGCCACGAGGCTCTGGACCTGCCCGATGAGCCCGAAATACGACTCGCGTTCCACACCCTGTGCGGCGATGCCCTCGACCGCGACGCTCAACTGGAAATCGATGATCCCGGACGAGATCTCGTACAGTGCCACCAGAAGAGCGATCCCCAGCCAGTACCTTGGGACAACCGACCGGCCGATCGTCTTTCGCCAGAATCCCAGCGCGGAAGCCTCGGCGCTTTCGTCTTCAGCCTTCGGGCTGCTGCTCGAAGCGAAGCAGTTTCCGATGCTTTCGGGCCGGTCGGAGATCCTGCAGGCGATCGAATACCCGATCAGCCCGATCGCGGCCGCCGGAAGCGCCGACAGAGCGATCACATTGCCGCGGCCGAGCGATTCGATCCCAAGATAAATGAACAGCGAGCCGGCAAGACCTCCGGAAACCGTCCCGATACCGATCGCGCCGTACGTGGATCTCGCCCGTGAAGGGGAAAGCGAATTGTGCAAGAGCATCCAGAGAAGCGTAATGACGAAAGAATTGACGAAATCGCCGAGCGCGTAGAAAAGCCAAACGAATGCGCCTCCGGGAACGTCGACAATCCTCGACGAGATGAGAAGCCCCGCGGCGGAGAGTCCGCAAACCGCCGCGATGATCTCCCTCAGGGCGAATCTCTTTATCAGATAAGGGACGGCCACGCCGACTACCAGCGCGAGGAGCACTATGCTCAGTTTTGCGGCCTGTTCGAGCTTCGCGCCACCCAGCACCGTTCCGAACAGCTCGATCGGATTGTCCTTGAAGTGGCCGATGAACAGACCCTTCCGAATGGGCTTGAGCGTCCAGAAAACGCTCATCCCCAGGAAGAACAGGAACATCAGCAAGCCGGTCCTGAAGGAACCCGGCCCGCCGTTTCCCGGCTGCAATGGTCTGTTCGCCCCTCTCATCTGCAGGCGGCCGCTGCGGGATCAGTGGACGATCCCCGCGATCGCGAAACCTCCTTCCGATCGTTTGAAAATGTATATCTGTGCTCTGCGGTCTTCACCGGTTCTTCCGATCTCGATCTTCAGAATGTCGCCGCCTTCACCAAGCGCCGCTATCCGGTCGTCGATCGCCAGGCGCCTGCCGTCGGTCTTTCCCGTTAACGAAGCGCCGTTCGCTCCTTCCGCTTTCTTCACCGAATACTCGAACGTCGAGGCGCCCGGCGATTCGGTCGGGAAAAGCCTCCTGTAATCGGTGAATTCGATCGCCCGGCCTCCGTCGACGATCCGGAAGTCTGCAATGCCGGCAGTTCTTTGGGCGTAGTGCTGAACTATCAGCCTTTGCCGGGCGACGATCTGCGTCGCAAGGTACTCTGTGTCGGCCGGGTCTGAAAATTCGGCCGTGCGTACGATCGCGAGGATCTGTTCGGGCGTAAATGACGCCGCTATTCGCGCGGCCCAGAAGCCGTCCCGATCCGTCATCGCTCCGAAAGCGTTGAGGGGGAAGTTCTGTTTCCAGCGGTGCGGCCTGAATCCCTTCGCGCTGTAGCGGCCGACTGCCGGACTGAAGACCGGATCATAGCTATCGCGGCGCCATTTCGGTTTGTAAACGCCTCCTGTGAAAAAGACCTTTGCCGCTTCTTTCGTGTCGAACCTGTACTCTCGGCCGACCTCGGGCTCATTGACCCCGATGGTGTCGCTCCCGAACGTGGAGCCGAAATCGATCAGGTAATGCCTTACGAACCGCCTTCCGTCCTCTTCGACGTACATATCGAGCGTGTTTCCGACCCTGATGTCGTTGTGCTCGGTCCAGGCGGAAAATACCCTCAGCGCCCGCACGTCTCTCCGGAGCTCGTGCGGAATGATGTCGTTCGGATCGTCCTTGCGTCGTCCGGAGAATGTAAAACCTCCGAGCGGAGAGCCCTTGATCAGCTTGCTTGCGAGCGCCCTGTACGAGCCGTTCGAGCCCGCGACCTTTGAGAGGATCAGGTCCAGATGCCTCTCTGTCATCTGTTCCTTCTTGTTCTGTTCGTTCGTGAACGTCGCCCCTTCACTGATCTCCAGCCATTCGCGGCGGAAGCGGAAGATATAGTTCTCCGGCACGTTGTAGCCGAAGGCCCAGAAGAACCTCGTTGCGATGACCTCGGCGCCCGACGCCATTTCGGGATTCCCCGGCGGGTCGAACTTCAGGATGTACGTGTCGCCGGCCTCGTCGCGGACCCAGAATCCGGGCGTCGCACCGATGCTCTTTCCGCGCAGGACCGTGAGTTTCCCGGGCTTCGGGCCGCTGCCCGAATTCGGGCCCCTGGCGATCTCTTCCGCGGTCAGCGGCCGGGTGCCCGCCCGGTTCGTGAACCACGAGGAATCCGGAACCAGGTCATAGGTGTTCACATTGACCGATTCCTTACCGCTTCGGCCCGAACGTTTGAAGTGGCCGGGGATGTCCAGACCCTTGCGGACCTGCTGAAAGAGCGTCCCGTCGATCCAGTCGTACAGGTAACCCGTGTCCACCGGTTTCGGTTTCGGTGTGTCCTCCATATCGAAATCCGTCATCAACGGCCTTTCTTTCGAGTAGACCTCCGGCCGCTGGGAATATGCGCCTGCCGCACCCAGGAGGATCGTCGCTGCGAGGATCGCTGTGCTAACTCTCATTTCTCAATTTCTCCCTAGAAGGTCTTTCCTGTCCTGAAGATCATCCCGCCGCCCTCGGGGCTCTGGGCGTAGAGGATCGCGAACGTCACGCGCTTTGCCGAAAGGAACTGAACGCCCCCGCCCCAGGTGGTCTGGATGTTTCCCCACTTCAGGTCCCCGAGCCTGTCGTAAACCTGGCCGAAATCGCCGAAGAAGACCGCATCCATTCCGCGCAAACCACCGGTTTCGATCCCCTGGATCAGCTTGTATCGGTATTCGACAGACAGATGTACCGAGCTCGCGCCTCTGTAGCGGTGGGTCTCGTACCCGCGCAGAGTGTCGCCGTCTCCGAGCCTCGAGAGCCTGAAGAAGGGGATCCCCGAGCCGTTCGACGGATCGCGAAAACTGCCCAGGAACCGCAGTGCGATCACTCGGTCCTTCGATCCAAGAGGCACGTAGCCCCTGGAATCGATCTCGAACGTCCGCCAGCTGTGATCGCTTTTCCCGAGCCCTTTCGAAGCGCTCAGCGACACCCTTGCGAACCATCCCGCCCTGGGATATTCCGGCTCGTCCGTACGGTCGGCCTGGAAGAAACCTCCTATCTCGAGGAGCCTTATGTTCCCTCCGAAGCCCGGAAGAGAACCCGGTTTGTAAACCGACCCGATCGGCGCCCCGCGCGCGTCGCTGCCGTCGGTGATGTCGTTCCTGGAAACCGACGCGAAGCCGCCTGCCCTGTAGTCCTTTCCGAGCTTCACCGATCCGTTCGCCCGCAGGCCGGTCTCGCGGTGAAAGAATGTGCTCCGCGCGCTTCTGAAGGAGTTCGGGCCCGCGCCGAAGTAATCCTCTTTGGGTCTGACCGACTGAAACGCCTCGACGCGCAATGCGACGTCTCGCTTCTCAAGCGAGGAGGGCGTCAGCCCGAAGCCGGCCGCGGAGTCTATGTATCCGCTGAAAGAGACGATCGAAGACGCTGTCAGGCGGAAATCCTTCGAGATGTAGTCTTTCGTCGAGGCCGTGAACCCTACGCCAAAGCCGGCTCCCGGCGACGAGCTTCCGAAGACCGGACTGACCGGCAGATTCCCGCCGACGCCGAAGAGGAACCGATACTCGCGGTTCTCCTCGAACCTCGTCACTCTGTCCGTAACCGCCGGTGCGATCGCGCGGAACGGCTTCATAAGCGCTTCAGCCAGAGGATTCTGATGCTCGCGTATCTGCTCGCGAGTGACTATCCGCCGCCGCGGCTCATCGCGAGCCTCTGCCTGATCGGTCCTTATTTCCTCCGCGGTCTCATCCGTCGGGGAAAGGCCGCCGTCCTGCCCTTCGACGGCCCCCGACAGCGCGCCAAGCGCCGCCAGCGTCAGCGCGATGATCTTTAGGTTTTGTTTCGTCTTCTCCATCGGTTCCCCCGCCTTTCTAAATTCGGGCTCGTTAAGTGCACCCGATGTGCCAATGTCTCTCAGGTACGCTAACCCCAATTTGTTCAACAAGTAACGGAATGCCGGGAATAAATCCCGGGCAACGGGAATTCGCTATTCCTTGAGATCCCGTTGTGGATATAGTCGAAAAATCGTTGGGAGACAGGTCATGGCGGATAGCGGAACGGCAAGGGAAGGAGCATCATCGACGGTTATGATCGGAGCGAGCAATGCCTGGAAGGAGATCGTACGAAGCGCGAAAATGGTGTCGGCGACGGACGCGACCGTGCTGATCACGGGCGAGAGCGGCACGGGCAAGGAACTGGTGGCGACCTCGATACACGAACAGAGCACGCGTTCAAAGGGCAATTTCGTGCCTGTGAACTGCGCAGCGATCCCTTCCGAGCTGTTCGAAAGCGAATTCTTCGGCCACGCAAGGGGTTCGTTCACGGGTGCGGTCAGCGAGCGGGCAGGCCGGTTCGAACTTGCTCACGGCGGCACCATTCTGCTGGACGAGATAGGCGAGATCCCGCTCGAGCTCCAGGGCAAGCTCTTGCGAGTGCTGCAGGAGGGCAGGTTCGAGCGGGTGGGCGAAAACCGGACCCGTTCGGTGGACGTACGTGTGATCGCGGCCACGAACCGCGATCTGAGAGCTGCGGCGGAGGCCGGCGAGTTCAGAAGCGATCTGTACTTTCGGCTCAGCGTATTCCCGATCGAACTTCCGCCGCTCCGGGAAAGGCTTGACGATGTTCCGGAACTGGCCAACCATTTCCTGAGGAAGTACGCCGCCAAGCACGCCTGCCCTGCGGACAGGTTCAGCGACGAGCAGCTCGAGGCGCTGAAGCGGTACCATTACCCGGGTAATGTTCGGGAACTCGAGAACATCGTCGAGCGGATCACTATCGTTGCCGGATGCGGGTTGCTAAAGATGGATGTTTCGGCGATCATCCGGTCGATGCTGATCCCTGAGAAGGAGCGCGAGATCTCGGATATGATCTCCGCACCTCCGGAAACCAAAAGACTGCTGACGTATCCCGAACTCAGGAAGCTGGAAAAGGAAAACCTGATCGCCGCGCTCAAGACAACAGGATTCAAGATCTACGGTGAGGAGGGAGCTGCGAAGCTTCTGGATATCAAGCCGACCACCCTGACGTCGAAGATTCGCTCGATGGGGATCGTGAAGGAACCCTCGGCCAACTGATTTGAAGATCAAAACGGACAATTTCTGCCTGAGGACGACCTTGCGCGGGCACGGCTGGAGTCATCTGGCGCCTGTGCTCGCGAACGATGAAGAGCCTTCTCTTGAATTCGTGTTCAAAGGGCCGGAAGACGTCTCGGCAGTTTCGGTCCGCGAATCGGACGCAGGACTTGAGGTCCGGGTCCGGGACGGCCGGAACAGCAACAAAGAGGCGGCATCGGCAGTAAGGAGAATGTTGCGGCTCGATGAGGACCTGGAGAAGTTTTACGATACCGTGCGGGGGCGAAAGGAGCTCGGCTGGATCGCTGACACCGGAGCCGGAAGGCTTTTGCGGTCGCCGACCGTGTTCGAAGACGTCGTCAAGACGATCTGCACGACGAACTGCTCGTGGGCGCTTACGAAACTGATGGTATCGAGGCTCGTCGAGAGCCTTGGGGAAGAGTCGCCGTCGGGACGCAAGGCGTTTCCCGCTCCGGAGGCGATGGCGTCAAAGCCGCCGGAATTCTACAGGGAAACGATAAGGGCGGGATACAGGTCGGAATACCTTCACGAGCTCGCCGTGCAGGTGGCTGAGGGACGGACGGATCCCGAAGCCTGGCTCGATTCTCCGAAGCCCACCGAAGAATTGAAAAAGGACCTGCTGGCGATCAAGGGAGTTGGAAAGTACGCTGCCGAGAGCATGCTCAAACTTCTTGGCCGCTACGACTCGCTGGCGCTCGACTCGTTCCTGCGGTCGGAATTCTACAAGAAGCACAATGCGGGCGAAAAGTGCGCCGATTCCAAGATCGAGGCCTATTACGAGCCGTTTGGCGAGTGGAAGGGACTCGTGATGTGGTTCGATATGTGCGGAGAATAGAAAATCCGGCTGCCTGCGTGCGCGCCCGCGTCAAAGAACCTGCTTCCGTCTACGAACCATCCCGACAGGATGAGCATCACAGGCGAGTTTTAGACCTTGGTTCTTTAATCCCTCTAACGTTTGGAGTATCCTCTAGAGGTCGCCGTGAACGCGGCGCGTAACGATCTGTTCGCGCCTTTCAACGGGAGTTTTGAAAATGCTCGAGTCAGGAAAAGTACTTCAGGAACGGTATCGGGTGGAACGCCAGATAGGCCAGGGCGGAATGGGCTCCGTATATCTTGCGACGGATTCGAGGTTCAACAGTACCGTCGCGGTAAAGGAGACGCTGATCGCCGATGACAACTTCAGGAAGGCGCTTATGCGCGAGGCAAGGCTTCTGAACAGCCTCAAGCACGTGGCACTTCCGAAGGTCAGCGACCACTTTGTCGAGGACAACGGTCAGTACATCGTGATGGAATACATCACGGGCGAGGACCTGTACGAGATGATGGAACGTTCCGGCAAGGCGTTCCCGATCGGCGACGTGCTTGTGTGGACCGAACAGCTCCTCGATGCGCTTGAGTATCTCCACGGCCAGGAAAATCCGATAATCCACCGAGATATCAAACCGCAGAACCTGAAGCTGACTCCGCACGGACAGATCATCCTCCTTGATTTCGGGCTTGCGAAGGGCAATCCGACCGACGCGAACCACAAGACGGCGGCGAACAGCATATTCGGGTATTCGAGGCATTACGCCTCTCTTGAGCAGATCCAGGGGACCGGAACCGATCCTCGCAGCGATATCTATTCGCTGGCCGCGACTCTCTACCATCTCGTGACCGGCAAACCGCCGGCGGACGCCTTGACGCGCGTGATGAACGTGATGAACGAGGAGCGCGATCCTCTTCAGCCGGCGAACCTGATCCACGAACAGGTCGACGATCATTTCGCTTTGGCGCTTACACAGTGCATGTCGCTCAACGCCAATCTGCGGCCGCAGTCGGCCAGGGAAATGTTTGAACTGCTTTTCGACGAGGAGAAGACCTTCGTTCCCCAGCAGACCCGTGCTGTCGAAGATCCCTCTGCGATCAGCGCTTTTTCGACGCAGATCACAAAGGTCCTTCCGGAAGGCGGCGCGGAAACGTCCGAACTTCGCACTAAGGTGATGGGAAGGCGCGCATCTTCGGATCCCGCAGAAGCAGCGGCGAACACGGAGCAGGCCGGGGCGACCGCGACGCTGATCGGCACGACGGCCTCCGGAGGCTCGTTCGGCCGCTACCGCGTTATGGCAGCGGTAGGCGCGCTCGTCTTGCTCGTTGCGGGAACCGTGTTCGCTTTCGTGTATTACGGCAACTGGACGGGTGCGGCGCGACCCGCAGAAGCCGCGCTTCCCGCGGCAAACGATTCCAGCGGGCCCTCGGCAGGCGAGCAGGGAACAGCCGTTGCGGGTGATCCGGAGAACGCGGCCGGAACGAATGCCCCGGAACAGCCGCCCGTGAGTGCGCCTGAGACCGCATCCGGACCGGCTTCCCCGAAGGCTCCGCAAGCTACTTCCGGCAACGGCCGCAACTCCGGTACTGTGGCCGTCGGACCTGCTAACAAGGAACTCGAAGAGTTGAAGGCTCTCGAGAAGGAACTGGGGACCGATATGGAGTGGAGGTTCAAGGACGGAAAGATCTTCAGCGAGAGCCTGATAATCGACGAAAGCGGGATCGTGGTGCGGCCCGTCAAGCCGGGTCAGACACCGGTGAGGATCCCGTCGACCGAAGAGGAACTGCGGAACCTTACGCCGGCTCAGAAGCGAAGGATCAGAAACGCGCTTGAACAGCGGAGGCTTGCGGACGAGAGGATACGGAGAATGACCGTTCCGAAACCGGTCCCGCCGCCTCCGACCCCGCCGCCGGCGAACAGCGACCAGGAGCCTTGATCAAAGGGCCGAAGCAATGACCTCTCTGAGTTTCGAATTCAATGCTTCGGCTCTTTCCCTGTCCACGTCTTCCGGCAGAAACCCTTCGGTTTCGATCGGAGGGTGATAGACGATCTCGACCTTTCCGGGCCTCGGGAACGCTGTACCTCTCGGCCAGATCCTGTTTCCGCCGATGATCGTCACCGGCAGCACCGGCACGTTCGCCTGGATCGCCAGGCGCGCCGCACCTTGCTTGAACTCGAGCATTTCGCCGTTGCCGAAGCATCTCGCCCCTTCGGGAAAAACCACCACAGTGGAACCGCGTTCCAGGGCCTTCAGCGACGCTTTCATCGACGCAACCGAGCCCTTCTCGATGTTCACGGGATACGCGCCGAGCTTGCGTATGAACGGGCCGACAAAAAACCATTCGAAAGCCCTGTCCCAAGCCATGAACCTGAGGGGCTCGCGATGCACGGGAAGGCAGATCCAGTACGGATCGAGATAGGTCTGGTGATTGGCGGCGATCAGCAAGCCGCGGCCGTCATCTTCGGGAATGCACCCGACGTTCTTATGGCTGATGCGCCACGCGACCTTGCCGATCACCCAGCCGACAAACCGCAGGCTTGCGACCAGCGCCGGGGAGGGCGCCTCGAAAGCGTCCGAATTGTTTGTTTCCGGGGGCATCGGCGCGAGAGGGCTCCAGAATGATTTCCGGAAGATTCTAAAGGCATTCTCCGCCGGATTCAAAAAGCCGTTAACACGCGCCGTATCAGGAGTCGATCCCTTCCAGGGGGAAGAAGCTGTCGATGAATTCTATGTGAAGCCTGGGAATTCCGTCGGGTCCAAGGCGTTTGCCTCGGACGACGGCTTTGATCGAGGTATTGTATTGGGGACAGCTGATCCTGATGAACGCTCCGATCTCGATCTCGATAGACGAAAACACCGCCGCGCCGCTGAGGCTTATGTTCTCAGTTACCGTTTCCTCGCGTTTGATCAGGTGTCCTTCGGCATCGATGACCTCAACGGACACGTTGATGGGGATGTCGTAACGCGAATGGCGCCGGTCCTCCGAAGGCAGGTGGTCCTCGACCGGTTCGCTCTCGGCAGCGGTTATCTGCCACATCCCGTCATCGCCGCCCCGGTCTGCGATCTCGTAGATCATCGACGGGTCTTCCAGATAACTTTTCGGAGGCACGCGGCCTATGAACGCCGCGCCTATGAAGTACTTCCCGGCGTCAGCACGTCCTTCCGCCTTGATGCAGCGCCTCACGATCGCCCAGATCCTGTATTGGGCTTCCAGGTAATCGAAACAGCGCATCTTCCGGGGCATAGGGAGCGTTAGCAGGATCAGCCTGCCTCGCTTTACAGGGCGCCGAAGCGTGAAACCTGCGCCGAACGCTGAAATATCCTTGAGACGGGTGATCTCTTCCCAGCTTTCGGCACGGCTGTCTTTGCCCTCGATCTTAACGGGGAGCGAGAGGCCTATCCTCTGGACTCTTCGGGCATCTTTGGCGGCGGGTTTTTCGCCTTCTGCGATTCGCATTTTGTGACCTCCCTGGGGAAGGGGCCGGCGGGAAGCCGCCGTGGTGTCGGCGGCCCGGTAAAATCGGCGTTAAAGCCAGATATTGTAAAGGTTTGACGGCTTGCGGGAAGCCGCCGTCAACGGTATAATTATACCTTATTCAAACGGCAGAATTTTCAGCTTTTTCAGCTGTCACGCCCTCATTTCCGGAACCCCTTTATAGAGACCCTTTAACAACCAGGTACAACAAAAATGGATTCATTGTCGGACAGAGACCAGATCAATATTGAAGACGAGATGAAGCGGTCGTATCTCGATTACGCAATGAGCGTGATCATCGGCCGCGCTCTGCCGGATGTGAGGGATGGCCTCAAGCCCGTGCATCGCCGCGTACTGTGGGCGATGCAAGAACTGGGTAATTATTATAACAGACCGTACAAAAAGTCCGCCAGAGTCGTCGGTGACGTTATCGGCAAGTATCACCCGCACGGGGACTCGGCCGTTTACGACACCGTCGTGCGACTCGCACAGGATTTCTCGATGCGGTACCCGCTTGTGGACGGCCAGGGCAACTTCGGGTCGATCGACGGGGATTCGGCCGCGGCGATGAGATACACGGAGGTCCGCATGCAGAGAATGACGGACTTCGTGCTCGCCGACATCGAGAAAGAGACCGTCGACTTCCAGCCAAACTACGACGAATCGCTTTCCGAGCCGACCGTCCTTCCGACCAAGATCCCCAACCTGCTGATCAACGGCTCCGAAGGCATTGCGGTCGGAATGGCCACGAAGATCCCTCCGCACAACCTGGGTGAGATCGTGGACGCGGCAGTCGCACTGCTGAGCGATCCGGCTACGTCGATCAAGGATCTGCTGAAGCTGGTTCCCGGCCCGGATTTTCCGACCGGGGGATTCATATACGGCAGGGAGGAGATCAGGAAGGCGTACACTGAAGGCCGCGGGATACTCAGGCTGCGGGCAAAGGCGAACATCGACCTTATCGGCCGCGGGAAGAGCGAGCGGAACGCGATCATCATCACGGAGATCCCCTACCAGCTGAACAAGGCGCGGCTGATCGAGAAGATCGCCGAGCTTGTGAACGCGAAGAAACTTGACGGCATTTCCGAGATCCGCGACGAATCCAGCCGCGAGGGGATGCGTGTCGTTATCGAACTCAAGCGCGATGCTGTCCCCGAGGTCATTCTCAACAACCTCTATAAATTGACGCCGCTGCAGACGTCGTTCGGGATCATCAATCTCGCGATCGTGGACGGGCAGCCGAAGGTCCTTAACCTTAAGGAGATGCTTGAGGCCTTCATCGATTTCCGCAAGGAGGTGGTCAAGCGGAGGACCGAGTTCGAGCTGAAGAAGGCCCAGGCGAGGGCGCACATCTTGGAAGGCCTGAACAAGGCCATCGACGCGCTCGACTACATAATTCCGCTGATCCGGAACTCGCGCTCGGTAGAAGAGGCGAAAAACTGGCTGACGGGCAATTTTGCCGGGCTCCGTGAGGTGAAGAAGTGGCGCGGGATCCCGGGAGACGCGACGGAAGCGAAGTTCCTCGACCAGCTTGAGAAGGTCATCGGAAGCCTCGAATTCTCGGAGATCCAGGCGCAGGCGATCCTGGACCTTCAACTGAGAAGGCTCTCGGCGCTGGAAAGGCAGAAGATCATCGAGGAATACGAAGCGATCATCAAGCTGATCGCCGAGCTTGAGAACATTCTTGCCAACGAGAGCGTGCTTCGGCAGCTGATCGTGGACGAGCTCGAAGAGATCAAGAAGGAGTTCGGCGACATCCGCCGGACGACGATCGTCGACGCCGGAGCCGAGCTGAACATCGAGGACCTGATCCCGGATGAAGAAGTGGCGATCACGGTCACGAAGGCAGGCTACGTCAAGCGGACGCCGATCGCGACATATTCGCGGCAGGGAAGGGGAGGCAAGGGCCGGTTCGGCGCTACGGCGAAAAACGAGGACTTCGTGCGGCATCTGTTCATAGCCTCGACGCACGACTACCTGATGGTCTTCACCGATGACGGCCAGGTGTACAAGCTGCGCGTGCACGAGATCCCGGACGCGTTGCCTTCGGCGCGCGGCAAGGCGATCGTGAACCTCGTCAGCATTCCGAATGCGAGGCGGCTTGTCGGCGTGTTGCCGGTCCGGGACTTCTCCGAAGACAAGTTCGTGACGATGGTCACCAAGAAGGGCACGATAAAGAAAACCGCTCTTTCGGACTACCAGCACATACGCGTCAACGGGATCAACGCGATCAATATCGACAAGGATGACGAACTGCTCGACATCATCGAAACCGACGGAACCCGCGAGATCATCATCGCGACCCGGGACGGGATGGCGATCCGGTTCAATGAAGAGGATGTCCGTCCGATGGGCCGAGCCGCAAGGGGCGTCCGCGGGATCAAGCTGAACAAGGGCGATTACGTTATCGGTGTCTGCGCGGTGTCAGAGGAATCGGAAAAGATCCTCACGGTCTCCGAGAACGGATTCGGAAAACGCACCGAGGTCAGCAATTACCGGCTGACGAAGCGCGGCGGTAAGGGCGTGATCAATATGAAGACGACCGACAAGACCGGCAAGGTAGTGTCGTCGTTCCCGGTCGAGGACGACTCGGAAATAATGATCATCACCCAGCAGGCGAAGCTGATAAGGATCGGCGTGAACAAGATCCGCGAGACCGGACGCTCCGCACAGGGCGTTACGCTAATCAAGACAAGCGAGGGCGACCGCGTGACGAGTGCTTCGCTGCTAGATGTGAACGGGGAAGATGAGACCGGGAACGATGTAGAGTAACGGACTGGAGCGCAGGCGGCCTCGCCTGCATTGAGCGAAGCGAATTGCCGTTTAGCTACATCCCCCGTTTAGAGTGGCGCTTTGCGCTGCATTGATCGGGCGAAGCCCGATCAGGTCAATCAAATGCTCGCTCGGTAAGCCGAAGGCTTACCGCACACACCGGCGGCGAAGCCGCGATCGGGAAGAAGAACTCTCCGCTGTCCGATAAGCTTCAGCTTGTCGCGGGCCGCAGGCCCGGAAAGTCCGTCAAACGCGTCCCGTTTAGAGCAGCCCTCCGGGCTGCATTGATCGGGCGTAGCCCGAGACTCGGCACGGAAGCCGCATTCCGCGTTAAGAGCAGCTTTTTCGGGTTCCGAAATGGTTCTATTTCCATTCCTCAAGGATTTCCTAAGCTTATTCGCTTTGCGATTGTGTTGCGTCGTGGGCCATGCGAATGAGGAGGGCCTCAATTAGATCTTGAATCCCAGTCGTCGGCACTGAGAATTTCTCAAGATCATGGGTCTTTCCTGTTCCTGAAGGATAGTACTCGAGACTCAACATCCCATTTCCAACTTCTTCTGCCGCAATAGCGGGCATATTGACTCTATCGCGATACTCATCGCTAAAACTCAGAATCAGAGAGAAATGCGACGTGGAAGGGCAAACTTCATTCGCGTATTTCGATTTTCGAAGCCATTCGACGAGTTGAAGCATTAGTGCTACTCCTGATCCTTCGTCAAGGTGACGCCGATAGAATTCCTCAGTTTCTTGCCAGTGGTGGTCGTGGCTCATTGAATAGGTGGTTTGCTAAGGAGCTTCACTTCTCAAGAGATGGGCTTCAACCTCAGGTCAAATTAGCCGCTCGCCCGGTAAGCCAAAGCCTTACCGCACACACCGGCGGCGCAGGCGCGGACTCATCACGCATCACTCATTGCTTCTCACAAACAACTCCATCTTCCGTTCACCACCATCGCAGGCGCTCCCGAACCGCCGCCCTGGCAGGGTTCCGTATCGCGCCGGCAGTCCGGACAGAACACCATCGATCCGGCTCCTTTGTCTCTCGGCAATGACCTGAACGGCACCGAAGGCATCTTCACCGGCTGGCCGAATTCCACATCCGTCCCGAAATACGTCGGATGCCCCTGGACCTGGCCTTCCGAAGGCTGCCCCGTGATGAACATGACCGAGGCGTTACCGAAGTTCTCCTTCGTCGCTCCCCTGCAGGCGAGAATGTTGCCGTCGTAGCAGAAGCGGTCGCCGGTCGAATAGACCCTCACACGCGGGTCCGCGCGGAAAGTGTCGGGACCGTAAAGCGAGCCCGTCGAGACGAACGTTCGGCGCGCCTTGAAGACGATCGGATCTCCGAAGACCGAATTCACAAACGTGATCGGGTAAGAATAATCGCCCGCCAGAGGGTTCTCTTCGGCGTTGTAGACGAACGACTCGGTCATCGCTTCGGTCTCCGATCCGATCACCGTCAGGGGCCCTGTGTCGAGCATTTTAATGAATGTTCCGCCGAGGGCCGAAGGAAAGCCGCCTCCGAACGTATCCTCGATCAGAACCGCGCCGACGCGCTCGAAGTTCATCGAATCCGCAGCTCGTGACGAAGTCCTTGCCGGATTGATAAATAGCGAGCCTTCCACTCGCCAGTTCGAATTCCTGACATTTGTGTGAATCCCCGCATCGGCGTTGAAGATGAACCTGCACTCCTTGACCTTCACATAGTCGACCTGCCAGTTAAGGCTGGTCTGCGGCAGGCCGTAAACGGAAAAACCGCGGTAGAAGCTGTGGAACACGACCCGCTCGAGGCTAATGCTCTGCGTCGAAAGATACGCGCCGAGGGCCTCTATCCCGTACGTGCCGACAGGGCTGTCCGAGATCAGCTCTATGTCCTTCAGGACGACCGCCTCGGTGCATTCGCCGATCCGGAAAAGCGCCCGGTTCGTTCCTTTGAGGCGGATCCGGCTCGGATTCTCGCGCTTCATGTTGTTTGTCGAGGCACCGGAGTGGATGCCGCTGATGCCTTCGATCGTTACACCGGAAGGAATCACGAGCGGCCGGTAACTGCCCGTCGCACCGACCACGTAGTCGCCCTCCGGGAACTTCAGAACGCCGCCGTTCCGGCTCGCGAGAAACGCGAGCGCGCTTCTTATCGCGAGCGTGTCGTCGGTCATCCCGTCGCCTTTCGCCCCGAAATCCCGGACGTTGTAGAACCCCGATTCGCTCCTTTCCGGGACCGCCCGCCAGATATAGCTCACTGGGCCGGAGTACTGATCGCCCGCGAAGCTGACTCTGTACGATTCGTCTTCGCCTTCGAAACACCAGTAAGTGTTCGCACTCCCCGAACGAAGGGTCGCCTGTCCGTTGGCGACTGACGACACGTTGGTCCCGGTGCCCGCGCACGACCTGATCTGCATCGGCGTCGAGGTGTCGAGATCCGCGATCGTCACGTTCGTCGTCGGCGGAGAGTACCTGAGAGCGCAGGCCGCGGCGGTCTGAGTTTCCGGGACGTCGAGGATGATGTTGTAGCCCTCGAACTTGTTCTGCTGCGCGAACACGGCGCCTGCAAGCGACACGGCGAACACGATCGCCGAAGCAATTCTTATTGATTTCATAATTCTGTCCGGAGAGAGATCCTGTCGTGGTCTGTGATCAGATTATACAGGCGGGGCGTCCGGGAGGGAAAAGAAGGGCTATTCGAAGAGGCCGGGCGAACGGCCCTCGGCGGCGAGGAATTCGATCTTGAAATGCTCGTACGCTAGACGGGTGGCGCACCGGCCGCGGGGCGTGCGATCGAGGAAGCCTATCTGAAGAAGATACGGCTCGATCATCTCTTCGATCGAATCCTTCTCTTCGTTGATCGAGGCGGAGATCGTCCCCAGCCCGACCGGACCTCCGTTGAACTTCTGGATGATCGTGAGAAGCATCTTGCGGTCGATCTCGTCCAGGCCGTAAGTGTCGACCTCCATACGGTTCAGGGCGTCCCGCGCGACCTCTTCCGTGATCACTCCGTCGTAATCGACCTCGGCGAAATCGCGGACGCGCCTCAAAAGCCTGTTCGCGATCCTGGGCGTCCCGCGCGAACGGCGCGCGATCGCCCTCGCGCCTGCAGTGTCGATCTCGACGTTCAGGATACCCGCCGAGCGCTCGACGATGACCTGAAGGTCCTCGAACGAATAAAAATCGAGATTGAAGATGATCCCGAATCTCCCTCGAAGCGGCGCCGTGATCAGCCCGGGCCTTGTCGTCGCGCCGACGAGAGTGAATTTCGGAAGTTCGAGCTTGATCGATCGTGCGGCCGTTCCCTGGCCGATCATAATGTCGAGGTTGTAGTCCTCCATCGCGGGATAGAGGACCTCTTCGATCGCGGGATTCAGGCGGTGGATCTCGTCGATGAAAAGGACGTCGCCTTCTTCAAGGTTCGTGAGCAGCGCGGCAAGATCGCCGGCTTTTTCGATTATGGGAGCGGCCGTCGAACGGAATTCTGCGCCCATCTCGTTCGAGGTTATCCCGGCGAGCGTCGTCTTTCCGGTGCCCGGAGGCCCTGTGAGAAGGATGTGATCGAGAGCCTCGCGCCGCTTGAGCGCCGCCTTCATATAGATCCGCAGGTTGTCCTTGACCTTTTTCTGGCCGATGTACTCGCCGAGGTGCGAGGGCCGGAGCGTCTGCTCGAACCTGCGCTCTTCCTCGCTGACGGGAGCAGCGGACCTTATGTCGGTGATCTCGAATGTCTCGTTCATAATGCCGGACGGTTTTCGGTTTCAGCTATTCTTCAGCGCTCTTGCTGACGATCCTGTAATTGAAAAGCTTCCACTCATCGTTCTCTTTGACGAAAATATACTCTTCCATCTCAAGGCTGCTCTCTCCGACGGGAGCGTAACTGAGGACAACGTGAAAACCATCTTCCCAGTCGTAGTTCGCCGAGCCGTCCGTACGTCTGAACCTCTCGGGATCTCCGACCTCGGGAGGCAGATCGCTCAATAGCCGCTCGAAATCCTCTTTCCTGACTTTCGCTTTGAACTCGGTGCTCGCCTCGTCGTAGATCCGGCCGAACTGTTTCTTCGCTATCTGGGTCCTGATCGCAAGAACCTTCTCTTCGGAGCCCTCGGGAGAGAAGATATAGGAGCAGGCCGGGAGTATGACAACCGCCAGGATCAGAACCAGTGATAAGGCCGTAACTCGCTTCATTCCAAAAAACCGACCCTTCGAAATGTGAAAAACGCATCCGGATGCTTCTAACCGAAGCCGAACCCTAATTTCCGGCAAGGAGCTGGAGGCTCCTTTTCAGAAGCTTCTGGACCGACATCTCGGTCCCTTCATGAACTGCCTTCCGGAGCTCGCGTTCCGCGGCTTTCGGTTTGTAGCCCAGGTTTATCAACGCCGAGAGCGCGTCCTCGAAAGCGTCGGGGTCCGCGTCCGATCCGGAAGCGGTGGCTGCTTTCGCCGCCTCTGCCGGGACGATATCCGAGATCTTGTCGCGGAGCTCGATCACCATTCTCTCGGCAGTCTTCCTGCCGACTCCCGGTATCGAGGTCAGCGTCGCGAGATCGTCGGTCCTGATCGCGGACACGATCTCGTCGGGCGACATTCCCGAAAGCATCGCGACGGCCAGCCTCGGCCCGATGCCCGAAACTGCGATCAGCTTCAGGAACAGAGCTCGCTCGGCGGCGGAGCTGAAACCGAAGAGCTGAAGAGTGTCCTCGCGAACGTAGGTGTAGATCCTCAGCGACACATCCGCGCCGGGTTCGCCCAGAATGTAGAAGGTCGAAAGGGGGATCGTCACTTCGTAGCCGACGCCGCCCGCGTCGATGACCACGCTGTTCGCGTCCTTTTCGATTAGTTTGCCGGTTAGCGCCGCGATCATATTGTTTCACACTTGAAACACCGCGAGTAATTTATTACAGACTCCATTTCAAAGCAATCCCGGCGGAACTTGTTACCTTTTTCACATAATCGGGGCGATGGCTTATAATCTCCGGTGCCGATGAAAGCCGACAAGATTTCCGAACTCACGACAAACCGCTTGAGCATCTACCTGCGCTGCCTCAACGAGCTCGCCCACGAGGGCCGAAAGACGGTTTCATCGGACAGACTGGCAAAACGTTTCCACCTGAACTCGGCCCAGATCCGAAAAGATCTCGCTTGTTTCGGCGAGTTCGGCGTGCGGGGTGTCGGCTATTACATAGAGGACCTTCGCGAGCAGATCATCCGGATTCTGGGCCTCGATCATCATCACCGCGTAGGCATCGTCGGAGCCGGGCGGCTCGGAGCCGCCCTGACGGATTACTACGGATTCCGCCAGACTAATTTCGAGGTCGCGGCACTTTTCGACGCCGATCCGGAAAAGATCGGCTCCGTCGTCAGCGACGTTAAGGTCTTCGACGTAAAAGACTTTTCGAAGGTGAGGAAAAACGAGGGAATCGACGTAGCGGTGATCGCGGTCCCCGCCGAATACGCGCAGAAAGTCCTGGAGATGATCGTTGACGCGGGCGTCAAGGCCGTGATGAACTTCGCGCCGACGCCTCTGCTCGCCGACGACGACGTAAAGCTGAAAACCATTGACCTCACCATCTCGCTCGAGAGCCTGTCTTATTTCCTCGCACGGCCGGGAAAGAACGGTCGGGAATAAAAATTGAATCCGATCTGCTATCATTACCGTAACAGATACCAAATACACTCAAGGGGAGATCGACAATGAAGTTTTTTGAAGTTGCAAAGCGGGTAGTTCCATTCGGGATCGCCCTGGTCATCGGTGTCTTGCTGGCGCTGCCTTTCGCATCGGCCGTTTCATACGACGAGCCGGCTGAAGAATACAACTACGACGCCGAACTCAGGACGGAGAACGAGAGGCTCCGACACGAGAACTGCCGTATGAAAAGGGAATTGAGGAGGCTCGAGCGTCCGACTTTGCTCGATCCCGAGCTGACCGTTCCCGAGCCGCCGATGCCGCCGGTCGCTCCCGAAGCGCCTTTGGCACCGCCGCCGCCTCCCCCGCCGGCAGCTCCCGTTCACAGGACCGACCGCTAAACGCGGTTGAATTCAGCATAAAGCCGCAGAGCGGCACACTGACGGCGCGTATCTCCACAATGCCGTTCAGTTGTGTTACTCTGTGGCTTAATTTTTTAGAAAGCCCGGCCCGGTCAGACCGGGTTCCGCCTTTTCCGGGGACCTTCCGTTTACAATGCCGGAACCGATCAACGAATCCGAAGCCCGCGAGCTGATCGTCGAAGTGGGACGCCTGATGTACGAGCGCGGTTATGTCGTCTCGTCCGACGGGAATGTCAGCATACGCCTCGGCGAAGACCGTATTCTGGCGACTCCGACGATGACCTCGAAGGGCCGTATGACAGTCGATTCGCTCGCGGTCACCGATCTCGACGGGAATCCTCTCAGCGACAAACGCGCGTCGTCCGAACTGGCGATGCACATCCTGATCTACAAGAACCGGCCGGAGATACGCGCGGTCTGCCATGCGCATCCTCCGCACGGGACGGCCTTCGCAGTCGCCGGACTCGCGATCGACAAGCCGATACTTTCCGAAGTGATCCTGACCCTGGGCTGCGTGCCTCTGACCGATTACGGGACGCCTTCGACCGACGAACTCACTGACGCGATGCGCCCGTTCGTGGCGCATCACAACGCTCTGCTGATGGCGAATCACGGAGCGGTCGCGTACGGAAGGGACCTTTGGGAAGCGTTCGATAGGATGGAAACGCTCGAGCACACGGCGAAGATCGCGATCCTCTCGCGTGCGCTCGGAGGCGCGAACGACCTTCCGCCGGAATCGATCGAGAAACTGATCAACATACGCGAGCGCGCGGGCTATCTTGACGAATCCGCGAGATGCCAGGCCTGCGGGTATCTTCACGAGACGAGTGTGGTGTGCGAGCTCGATGCGGGCCGCGAGGCGAACGGCGCCAAGATCTCGCTTTCCAGGGAAGAGCTGATCGAATTGCTTAACAAAGCAGTGTCAAGCCGCTGAGACCGGCCCGGCGGTTGGCGAAAATCTTCAAAAGGCTGTAAATTCTTACTTCATTCTGCAAACTAACCAGGAGCTTGAGACTAAATGCAAGAAGCACTAGGAATGGTTGAAACGAAAGGGCTTGTGGCTATGATCGAGGCGTCAGACGCGATGGTCAAAGCCGCCAATGTCCACCTCGTCGGCTACGAGAAGATCGGGGCCGGGTTCGTGACCGCGATCGTCCGCGGCGATGTCGCCGCCGTAAAGGCCGCGACCGACGCAGGCGCCGCCGCCGCGCGAAGGGTTGGCGAACTGGTCAGCGTTCACGTGATCCCGCGTCCGCACAGCAGCGTCGACGAGAACCTCCCCGTAGTTGTGAAGTAACCCCGGAGCCCGGCCGTCCGTCTCGCCGGGCATTTTTGTCCCCTATGCGAATCGCCAGAATTTTGGGCACCGTCGTGTCGACCCAGAAGGACGAGCGGCTGAAAGGCAAGAAGCTTCTTGTCGTGAGGCCGATCAACCTTGACGGTTCCGACCGCGACGATTACGTCGTCGCCGTCGATACGGTCGGCGCAGGCTTCCACGAGAAGGTCCTGATCGTCGGCGGGTCGTCCGCCAGGATGGCCGAAGGGAACAAGGACTGTCCCGTGGACACGGCGATCGTGGGCGTTATCGATACGATCGATTTCACAACTCCGGAAAAATAGTCTGCCTTTCAGGGCGGACAATTGGAACCGTATTCCTCTCCCGTTTAGCGCAGCGCTTGGCGCTGCAGATCGATTCAAATGCAGTTAGCCAGGGTCATCGGCAACGTGGTCTGCACGGTCAAGAACGAATCGCTTCGCGGCCGGAAGATCCTGATCGTCCAGAACCTGAAGGAGGACCTGTCGCCGGTCGGCGAACCTCTGGTCGCTCTCGACGCGATCGGAGCCGGCGTCGGCGAGCTCGTTTTCTGGTGCCGCGGGAAAGAGGCCGCATTTCCATTCAAACGCGACGCAACCCCGACCGACTGCACGATCGTCGCGATCGTCGATTCCGAGTCCCACGTTTACAGTAAAGAGCGATGATCATCGCGCGCGTCATCGGCAACGTCGTTGCCACTCAAAAGAACCAGCGCTACGAGGGCGGAAGGATAATGCTCTGCCGGAAGCTTACGCCCGAATACGAGGACACCGACTTCACGCTTCTCGCGCTCGACGGCGTTGACGCCGGCGAGGGGGACATCGTGCTTATCGCGAGGGAAGGCTTTTCGGCTTCCACGGCGGCGACCGGAAGGCCGGGAGCGGCGATCGATTCGGCGATAGTCGGCGTGATCGATTACGTGGACCTGCTCCCGGAGGACGCCTCGGCGAAGAGCTGATCCAATGCGCGACGAACAGAAACAGATGCTTGCGGAGAAGATCGCCTCGGTCCTGCAGAACGACGCCGAAGGGAACGAGCAGGTCTGGAAGGCGATCGACGAACTGGGGCGCCGTCTGGAAGCTGTCGAACGGGCGGTGACTTCCTCCCCTTCTGCTGACCCCTCGTCAAACGTAGTTCGAAACCACCCCAGCCTTGAAAAGTACGCTGTCCTGGAAGCCGCCGAAGCGAACGGCGCAGCAGATAACGGCTCGGACGACAAGCTGTGCACTTTCGAGCCGCACGGACGCATCTGCGACCACTGTTCGATGTGCAGCTCGCGAGGGTTTTAGCGAGCTACGATAAGCTTCAGCTTGTCGCGGGCCGCAGGCCCGGGCGTCTGGTGTAATCCCGCGCCTTAGCGCGGCGCAAACTGAAGTTCGCGCGACATCTGTACGATAAGCTTCAGCTTGTCGCGGGCCGCGGGCCCGAACTGATTCCGTCAAACGCGCCCCGTTTAGAGCAGCGCTGTGCGCTGCCAAAGGAGGGCGAAGCCCGACTCCCCAATCGAACGACCCCGGTCCCTTTAGCGGGTTAAGGATCTGTAAGAGATCCTTACTAGTTGAAAAGGTGTATCAATGAAAGCCTCAACGCTTACCTTGCTTTTCATCGCTTCATTTCTTGTCGCGGCAAATTCTTGCGCAACCTACCTGAACGATGCCAAGCGGGCTCAGGGGGACGATCTTATCGTGAAGATCGAGGAATTCCGCGCAAACAATGGAAGACTGCCCGAAGATCTTGCAGAGCTGGGAATTGAGGAAAGATTGGAGGGGCCGGTTTTTTACGAGAAGATCGGCAGTGATTCGTACGAAGTGTGGTACGGAACGAGCTTGGGGGAATCGATGATTTATGATTCCAAGGACCGGGAATGGAGATCCTATTCAAGACGTAACGAGTAAATGGAATCAAGCCGTGATGAAAGAGACTGTGTTAATGGCAAAGAGCAAATGACAGTCCAACAAGATCTATCTTTCCTTGGAATCGAATCCCCATCTGTCAAATCCTGTAAGGTCATAGATTTTCCAGCCTTCGTCCGAAGATTTGTGCAGCGAAAAATACTCCGGTAGCCACGAGTAGTTTTCGTCTTTTCCCGTCATTTGAACTTTCACCACAGTAACCCCTATTTCAATTACGCGTCGTTCCGTCTCTGTCACTCTTAACCCCCCGAGTTTGATCACTTTCGGAGTGTCTTCCAACAGCAACGGACCAAGAAGTTCCGAGCCGAGGCTTCTCGGGGAGTCCATCACTTGTGACTTCTTTGTTCTAGCTCTTGTTTCTTCCAAAGCTTTCAAATTATAGAATTCGAGATCGACCAATTCTTCAATTCTCTTGGAATCCCCATTTCTTGCAGCTTCGAAGTAACTTAATACCGTACGCTCTTCCTCCGACAGTTTCCGAAACGGGGTCGGAGATTCCCGAGGTCCTACGATCTCCTCAGTAGCGGTAGAGAAGTGTATGTGGTCGGCCGCGGCATCATTTTCCCGCGCGATGGAAACCATCAAGTTTGGTACGATTGATAGTGCTGCAAGTGTCAAAGCGGAAATGCAAATCAATGCGCTTCTCATTCTTATATTCTCCGAACCGGTACAACCGACTGTCAGGTCCCTGAGCTGCTTTCTTCGCTAGTCCAATCCTCAACGTAGAAATCAACCGCTCTATTCAGAGCAGATTGCCTGCTTACCTAGCCCCGGTTTTCTAGTCGAATTTCAGAATGGCAAAATGCCGTTAGTACGGAGATCCAAAACAACCAAAGAGAAGATATAACGCAGAAGCGATAATCCACAAGCTTTGGGTAGTTTGTATGTCGCTCGGATACGGAATGACGGCTACGGAGGCCTTCAAGACCGTTGAGGTCACAGCCCGCTCCTCCTGTCGTAGGCTGAACGTGAACCGGCGCGTGAGGGTCGGACAGGCGAAATGGTTCTATGAGCCCGGAGTCTTGACCGCCCATCTAAATCGAGGCCTTCATAGATTTGGCTCCTAAAGGAGCCGGGAATTCAAGAAGACGATTCGAATTGCTATTAACATCTCGCGCCGACGGCGCTGGGAACAAATGCGATTCCTGCTATGCGTCCTTAGCACCCTTTGCGTTGAATGACCCGAGATTGATGATGTGACCGTGATAATCCTCGAGCGCTTTGCGGCTCCTTAGAGCTGCCAACTCTGAAACCTTCAGCCGTGCTTCGCACAGCTCTGGCAGCCCGAAGGGCTGCTCTAAACGGGGTGGAAGGGGATGGCGTTCGCGGCCGTGCTGTGCACGGCTAGCGCAGCCCGAAGGGCTGCTCTAAACTGGACGGGACGGAGCCCCGGGTAAAAAAAAACCGCAGTGCAAGCAAGGTACGCGGAGACGGAGCATGCTCGCCTCTTTTTATTGTTCATTGCCCGATGAGCACTGATCTCTGAAGAGTCGCGCAGCGACGACCTGCCTTTAGCCGTGGGCAAGCGCGTCAGCGCGCAGCCCACGGGGTACGTCGCGCTATCCGCGCATCGCGAAGCGATTGCGTGATCCGAACTGGCACGGTCTTCCACCCCCCGGTGACGCTCGGGGTTCAGGCTTCGCGCTCAATGCAGCGCGAAGCGCTGCGCTAAACGGGAGAGATTGGGATGGTGGTTTCAGCCGTGCTGCGCACGGCCGGTGCAGCGCGAAGCGCTGCTCTAAACGGGGCGAATTTGGCTACAACGGTTCGGGCCTTCGGCCCGCGACAAGCTGAAGCTTATCGGACATTGCGCTGCTCCAATCGGGGCGTATTTGGCCACAACGGTTCGGGCCTGCGGCCCGCGACAAGCTGAAGCTTTTCGGACATTGCGCTGCTCTAAACGGGGCGTATTTGGCCACAACGGTTCGGGCCTTCGGCCCGCGACAAGCTTAAGCTTATCGGACATTGCACTGCTCCAAACGGGACGGGACGGAGGCCGGGGGAATTAACCGCAGAGCACGCAGAGATCGCCGAGACAAGGAAAGCAAAGAGAGAGAAAAAAAACGAAGGCGCAGAAACCATCGGGAATCCCCCGAATCTCTGCGCCCTCTGCGATCTCCGCGGTTAAATGCTTTCAGGGGAATCCCCCGATTTTCTGCGCCCTCTGCGTTCTCCGCGGGTAAATGCTTCCAGGGGAAATCCCCCAAAATCTCGGTGCCCTCTGTGCTCTCCGTGGTGATTCCCAATTCACTCGGAATTGCTCTTCATATCGCTCGCGTCCATCTTCGGGACCTCCGAAGCCCCCTCGTCCGCCTCGAAGAAAGGCTCCTCCGCAAATCCAACAAGCGATGCAGTGATCACCGCGGGGAACTGATTCCGCGTCGTATTGTAATCCTGAACCGCCGCGTTGTAGTCCTTGCGCGCGACGTCCAGGCGGTTTTCCGTTCCCTCGACCTGGTCCTGGATCTTCAAGAATCCCTCGTTCGATCTCAGCACAGGATAGTTCTCGAAAACGACAAGCAGACGGCTCAGAGCCGAGTTCGCCTGCATTATTTCCTGTTTCTGTTCCGGAGTCCTCGCTCCGCCCTCTCCGGCGGGAGCCTGCTGTTGAAGTCCCGCGAGTTTCGCACGCGCATCGGAGATCTTTCCGAACACCTCCTGTTCATTGAAGCCCGCCGCCTTCGCCGCTTCGAACAGGTTCGGCAATAGGTCCGCGCGCCTCTGCATCGCGCTCTCCACGTTCGCCCATTTGCCCTTTACGTTCTGCTGTTTCGCGGTCAGTTCGTTGTAGCTGCATCCCGAAAGCGCGGCGGCCGCGAGAACGATCACGAGTAACGAAAATCTTTTCATAAGGGTCTCCTTCTATTCCAGGACATTCACGGCGGCTATGACCGACTCGATGTCTTCAAGGTATTCGGCAAACAGTTCGTTCGCCGCGATCACGTCCATCTTTTGCTTTGCTTCATTTTCACGAATAGCGAGCACTTTTTCAAACGAGCCGCCCTCTATCCCAACTGCGCTCGCGGTCTCCCTAAGGATCTCCCTTTTAGACACCGGCGGTTCGGCCCCCCTTAGCAGGAGCATCGCGCGGAAGTCCGCCGCGAAGCTCGCGATGCTCGCACCCATCAGATCGCCGAGACGCTCCCCATCGGTCGAAACCTCGATGTACCGCTTCCTCAAACGAAGCAGGTTGCTCCTGAGCTCATATTCGAGCTGGTGCCGCAGATTCTCGTCCGAGATCTCGACGTGCGCCAGCACATCCTCGCCGTACAAGACCTTTCGCGCGCGTTCCATAAAATGGAGCTCGATCGGGAACACGTCGCCGGAATCGATCAGCTCGTCCACCGTGAAATACGTCGGAACGGGATGGCCAAGCCTGACCCATTCGCGAACCGCACTGTGCGAGTTCCTTAGGTCTTCCGGAGTGATCCTTTCAAGCGCGACAAGCAGGTTGTAGTTGGACTCGAAAGGCTTGAACTCGCCGGTCGCTGCGGATCCGTAAAGGATCACCGACCGCAGGTTGTCGCCGTGGGTCTTTTTCAGATCTTCGATAAAGTCTTCGAAATGCTGTTTCATAAATTTACCAGGGATCCCTTTACCAGCCGCCTCCGGCACCGCCGCCGCCGAAGCCGCCTCCGCCGCTGAAGCCTCCGAAACCTCCTCCGCCGCTCCAGCCCGAAGAACCACCGGAGCTCCATCCTGAAGATCCCGAACTCCAGCCGGACGAACTGCCCCCGCCGGCCAGGAGTCCCGCCAGGAAAGCCGCGAGGAAATCTCCGCCGCCCGAACCGCGTCCGCCTCCGCGGCCTCCGTTCTTCCCGGACGAAGCTATCGCGACGAAGAAGAGGATGATGGCAAGACAGCAGATCGCGCGGCAAAGCCAGTTCGGGATCAGGTCGAACGCCCGGTCGACGAAGTCTTTCTCGTAAACGCGCTCCGGTGTCGGAGTCGGCAGGGCGATTCCGCTTTGCGCCGCCTTGATCCGCTCGATATACGCGTCGACCGTATCCTCGATCCCCTTGCCGTAATTGCCGGCCCGGAACTCGGGGACTAGATACTGCCTTTGAAGCGATCCGACCAGGCCGTCCGGAAGTTCGTCCCCGAGATCGTCGCTGACCTGTGTGAAGTATTTGCGGTCGTCGATCGCGACCAGCAGCAACAAGCCCGGATTGTCTTCTTGGGTGGTTCCGATCCCCCATCCCCTCGCGACCGCCAGCGAGTACTCGAAGATGTCACGCCCTTCGGTGGTCTTGACCACCGCGACGCCGATCTCGACCTTCGGGTTCGAAGACTCGCTGAATGCGAGGATCTTGTCGGCGATCCTTTGCCGGGTCGCCTCGTCGATCACTCCCGCGTAGTCCATCACGGGGCTTGTGGGCTCGGGAAGCGGCGAGACGTTTATGTCGAACTGCCCTTCCTGCGCCGACAGGGAAGCGGCGAGGGCGAGGACGAGCAATGCGCCCGCGAAAGCACGGTATGGATTTTTAAGCACGGATGTATTGTGCCAAACGAATCGCCGGCGCCAAAGTCCGCCCGTTCGATCTCAGCCTCCGACCGCCTCGTGAAGAAGGAAATGGAGCGCGAAGAACAGCGCCACGCCGGCGAAGACCGAAAGGGAAACGAGCGGGTTCTTTCCGCCGTGATGATTGACCTCGGGGATCAGGTCCGAAGCCGCGACGTAAAGCGTGACGCCGCCCGCCAGCGGAAGCGCGTACGCAACCGCCGAATCCAGGTTCGAGCCGATCGCATAGAATCCGAGCACTCCGACTAGCGTTGTCAGCCCGACGACGGCTGTCGAGATCAGCACTTCCCGCCGGTGCTTGCCCGCGGCGAGCATCATCGAGCCGATGGTGAACCCTTCGGGGAACTTGTGCAGGAACACCGCGATGAACATAAGGACGCCGAGGCTGAAATCGACCTGCGAAGCCGCCGAGATCGAAACGCCGTCGAAGAAGGCGTGTATCAGAAGCCCTCCGATGGCGGTGTATGCCGAAGAGGGCGCGATCAAATGGTCAGTGTGGACCTCTTCGCCCAGATGGAAATGCGGCGCTATTGTGTGCTCGAAGAACTGGGTCAGGAGATAACCGCCCAGAAAGAGGACCATCGGGACGTACAGGTAATCTCCAGCGATGTCAGGCGTGCGTCCGTTCTGCCACAGACCGATCGTCTTCGGCAGTACCTCTACGAACGACACGGCGAGCATGAATCCGGCCCCGAGCGCGAGAAGATATTTCAGCAGCCGCTTGTAGTACTTCTGGATCCCTGTGGGAAACAGGATCAGCCCGCCGAGCACGTTCGCGAGCGCGACGGCGATCCCGAACAGGATCAGTTGATAAAGGGGGATCTCCATTTTTGAATGGGTCGGGCCGGAACGGCTTATCCGGAGCGAAAGACATTATACATTGAAGCCCGGAATGTGAAATCTCCGAATCATGTGTGAATTTAGTGCTAATTTTAAGCAGTTGATTAAAAATCGGGCTCAATTATCTTGACATCGCTTAACCATCGAGCGTAAAATTGCCCGTAATTCGTTGGAAGCAGTCTAAAAAGAGGAATTAGACGAACAAAAGCCACTCCGACAATGTGTTTAAGACAAACGGTGTTTTAAGCACTTCCCCAGATAAATTGAAAGCGGAAAAGGTCTTGGTTACTCGGCAATAGGACGGTCGGTAACGAAAATCGCGCTCTCTCATCCCGAAGAGGTTCGAACCCCCGGAACTCAAGGCGCCTTTTCCACAATAAAACCAATAACTTTCACTCGGGTTTTGTTCTTTGAACCACGAAGCAGACAAAGCTGAGACCATCCACCGGCCGGTAATGCCGGACGAGGTTCTCGAGGTCCTCGAACCCGCTTCCCGGCGGGTGATAGTCGATGCGACGCTCGGGCTCGGAGGGCATACCGAAGCGATGCTCCGGGCTTCCGAAACCCTCGAGATAATCGCGATCGACCGCGACCGCGAGGCGATCGAGCTGGCAAAAGCGAGGCTCGAAGCTTTTTCGGACCGCGTGAAGTACTTTCACGCGAACTTCTCGGACATCCGGGAGGTCGTCCGGAAGGCCGGAAGGACGGAGGTCGACGGCATTCTCGCAGACCTCGGGATCTCTTCGCTCCAGCTGGACAGCGAGACCCGCGGGTTCAGTTTCCGGTTCGACGCTCCGCTCGATATGCGAATGGACCCGGATTCGGATGACGAGACCGCCGCCGAACTGCTCGAAAGGCTTTCCGAACAGGACCTCGCGAACGTGATCTACAGGTTCGGCGAGGAAAGGCATTCGAGGCGGATCGCCCGAAGGATCGTCGAAAGGCGCGAGAGCGGAAACCCGGTCGAAACGACCGGCGAGCTGGCGGATCTGGTCGCGGGAGCGGTCAGAAGAAAGCCCGGCGACAGGATCCATCCCGCGACCAGGACCTTCCAGGCGCTCAGGATCGCGGTCAACCGAGAGATCGAGATACTCGAAGGATTTATCGCCGATTCGATCAGCCTCTTGTCTGCCGGAGGACGGCTCGCGGTCATCACCTTTCACTCGCTCGAGGACAGGGTGGTGAAGCAGTCGATGCAGAAGGCCGCCGGCCGATGTTTCTGCCCTCCGAAGTTCCCGAAATGCGTTTGCGGTATGACCGAACAGGTCGCGATCCTGACCCGCAAGCCGACAATTCCCTCGGAAGAGGAAATTTCTGAAAATCCCCGTGCCCGAAGCGCGAAGCTGAGAGCATGTCAGAAAAAGCAAGCAGTTTAGCCCCGGTAAAACCAACATGAGAAAAAAGAAGTTCACCAAACCCTCCGTTCCCCGCGTGAGGCGTCAGAAAGAACCCCTGCCCTGGAAATTCTGTCTTGCCACGATCCTGTGCGCCGCCTTTGTCGCCGCAGGGTTCTTCTTTGCCGCGCAGCAGCACTTCTATTCGATGGATTACGGGATCGAGAACTCGCGCCTTCGAAGCCAGATCGAGGATCTGAAGTCGAGGAACCGAAGGCTCAAGCTCAAGAAGGAAGTCGCGCTTTCTCCTTATGAGATCAAGCAGGCGGCGATGAAACTCGGTCTCCGTGGGACCACGGTGCACAATCTTCAGCCGCTCGGCGAACTGCAGGAATCGATGCTCGCTGCGGTTGACGAACACGACGCGGAGGAAGCCGCTCCGGTGCGCACCGTCATCAGGCAGGACGAGAAGCCCAAAACTCCCGCAGCGGCCGTTGTCGCGGAGAAGCCCAGGGTCGTGAAAACGGTGAAGACGGCGCCTTCGAAGGCTTCCGAACCTTCCGACGCAAAAGAAAAAGAATCAGCGAAGTCCACACGCAGCAGGATCATCGACGAAGCCGCCCGCAGATAAACAGATATGCCCGCTAAACGAGCCTCAAGGAAAGCCGCCAGGAACCCGATGCGAACCGCCTTTCTTCGGTACATGTTCATCGTGGCCTTCCTGATCCTCTGGATCGGTGTGATCGGGGCGAGACTCGTGCACCTGCAGATCACGCAGGCTGACTGGCTCCGTTCGCAGGCGGAATCGAACCAGAAGACTGAGCACAAATCGAAGATGCTCCGCGGAACGATCTTCGACAGTACCGGCCGAGTGCTGGCGATGAGCGTCCGAGCCAACTCATTGTTCGCGGACCCGAAGATGATCGAGGACGCGGAAGACGTGGCGAAGAAACTCGGGAAGGTGCTCAAGATAGATTCCAGAGAGCTTGCCGCCCAGCTTCGGGATGGCCGCGAGAACGGACGGCGATTCGTGTGGATAGCCAGAAAGCTCGACGAAGAGACCTTCCGGGCGGTGAACAAGGCATTCGCTGATGATCCGGAAAAGCAATCGTCGAACGTCGCGCACCCGGGCCTCGGCTGGCGAAAAGAGCAAAAGCGCGAGTATCCGTACGGCCAGCTTGCCTCGCACGTTATCGGTTTCAGCAATGCCGACGACAAGGGGCAGGCCGGGATCGAGCTTTCCCAGGAAGACGTTCTTAAAGGCGAGATCGTGAAGAAGATCCGCCAGCGCGACCGCCTCGGGCGCGTCTATGACGAAACGGGCGCCGAGCGCGAGCCTCCGAAGGATATCTACCTGACGATCAACCATTCGATCCAGTTCAAGACCGAAGAGGCACTTGCCGCCGGCGTGAAGGCGGCGAACGCGAAGTCCGGAAAGGCGATCGTCCTCGATCCGAAAACGGGCGAGATCCTCGCGATGGCGAACTACCCTACGTTCGACCCGAACGAATACTCCTCGGTAGATCCGGACAACTGGCGCAACCGCGCCGTACAGGACAATTTCTCGCCGGGATCGGTGATGAAGATGGTGACCTACGGAGCGGCGCTTGAAACAGGACGGATCGAGCCGGACGCGTTTGTGAACTGCGGAGACGGCCGTTTGACGGTCGGCGGATACACTTTCAGCGATTCGCACGCTATCGGTTCGGTGTCGTACACGAAGGCGTTCGCACAGTCGAGCAACGTCGGGGCGATCCGCACCGCGCAGAAGCTCGGGCAGGACGACTTCTATGAATATGTAAGGAAATTCGGGTTCGGGAAGAAGACTGGTATCGAACTGCCCGCCGAAGCGGACGGACTTTTGAGCGGTCCGGACAGATGGGGCGGGATGACGCTCGCTTCGATGTCGATAGGCTATGAAATCGGGGTTACGTCGTTGCAAACTGCTGTGGCTTTTGCGACTATTGCCAATGACGGTGTGAAAGTCCAGCCGCACATTCTCAAAGAAATTCGACAATCTGATGGAAAACCGGTTTCGGCGGTCAAACCCATTACCGAACGCGTCGTAAGCGAACAAACCGCTCGCGAGCTTCGCAGAATGCTGCGCGAGGTCGTGCTGAACGGGACAGCGAAACAGGCTCAGCTTCACGGGTATTCTTCGGCCGGAAAGACCGGAACGGCGTGGAAATACGATCCTCAGTTGGGGAGAATAAATCGCGAGAAGTACATCTCGTCGTTCGTGGGATTCGCTCCCGCGAACGATCCGCGCGTCGTAATCGCTATCACGATCGACGAGCCGAGGGGCGGACTCCGCTACGGCGGCCAGGTCGCCGCGCCGGTATTCAAGCAGATCGCGCAGCAGGTTCTCCCGGAGCTGAAGGTCCTTCGCGACGGAACCGTGCCGGAAAATGTGCCCCTGTTCGACGATCCTTCGGACGCGCCGGTGTTTGCCGTGACGGAGTCGGAGGCGCCTGTACGCGAAGAAGAGAAGGCCGTCGAGGATGCGCCGGAGCAGAAGAAAGCCGATGACGCAGAGAACGGGCGAAAGCCTGAAAAGCAGTTGAAAAAGGAATCCGATCCGGAGAAGACCGCCGCAAGGAGGCCCAAGGAAAAGGCACTTTCTGAGAAAGACAAGACTTGAAACTCTCGACAGCCATCGATCATATGAACGCAGCCCCTGCGTCAGCATTTAACCCCGCTTTGCTCGATATCGAAGTGAATTCCTTCGCGACGGATTCACGGGAAGTAAAAGCGGGCGACTTGTTTTTTGCGTTCTCGCAGCCCGAGTTCGCGAACAACTGCTTCAACGGGGATTTCCAGGACGCCACGCGATTCGTCCCGTCCGCGTTCGAAAGAGGCGCCGCGGCTTCCGTGATCCGGAAGGACAGGTTCGAAGAGCACAGGGCAGATCTTCAGCCTTTCGAAGACAGGCTGATCTTCGCCGACGACGTGATCGCCGCATTCCAGGCTCTGGCGAGGGAAGTATACAAAGGATGGGGAAGGCCGGTCGTGGCCGTGACCGGAAGCGCCGGGAAGACCACCGCCAAAGAGCTGACCGCTCACGTGCTCGGACATTCCGGACTTCGGATCCTGAGGAATATGAAGAACCTGAACAACGGCGTAGGACACCCGATGACGGTTCTGCAGTTAGCCTCGGAAAGGGAATTCGACGCCGCGGTGCTGGAGATGGGAATGTCCACTCCGAACCGCGAGATCGCAAGGCTCTGCACGATCACGCCGCCCGACGTTGCGATCGAGCTGAATGTTCTCCCGGTTCACATCGAGCATCTGGGCACGATCGAAAGGATCCGGGACGCGAAAGCGGAACTCGTCGAAGGCCTGAAGCCCGGCGGGACGGCGATCCTGAACGCTGACGATCCGCTGGTGATCGGGATGCGTGAAAGGCATCGGGGAAAGACCGTGACCTACGGGATCGACAATCCGGCGGACGTCTCGGCCTCGGACCTCGAGATGAAGCGGTTCGGCGAGACCTCTTTCACTCTGAGGACCCCGGACGGAGAAGCGCGGGTCGCTCTGGCATTGTCGGGAAAGCACAACGTTTTGAACGCGCTCGCCGCATCCGCTGCGGGGCATTGTTTCGGGATGTCCCCGGACAAGATCGCGGAAGCGCTGGGTACCGTCGCTCCGCCTCCGCAGAGAGGCGAAGTGATCCGCTTCGCCGAAGGATTCACGGTGATCAACGATTCGTACAATTCCAATCCCGACGCGCTTATGAAAATGGTGGCGACGCTTGTCGAAGGCGCACCGGAAGACTCCAGGAAGATCGTGGTCGCCGGGGAGATGCTCGAACTTGGAAACGAAGAGGCGGCGATCCACAGGAAGGCCGGACGCCAGCTCGCCAAAGCGGGCATCGACAAGCTGATCGGCGTCCGGGGGCTTGCAAGTGAAATGGTCGAAGCGGCAAGGGAAGCCGGGCTTGAGGACGCTTCGTTCACCGAAGATTCCGAGACCGCCGGCGGGATCGTTTCGGGCCTGGTCAGGGAAGGCGATGTGGTGTTGGTTAAAGGTTCACGAGGTGTGCGGACCGAGCGCGTGATCGAACGGCTTTTGGCCGAACACGGCCGGAGCGCCGGATAAGATCGCGCAGGAACGGGATCTGATCCGAGAGGCTGAGAATGCTCTACTTCTTCCTTTATCAACTGATCTACAGGGAATACGGCGCGGCAAGTGAGTCGTACGTGTTCAAAGGCCTGAACGTGATCCAGTACATCACGTTCCGCACGACCTGGGCGACGATAACTGCGCTTTTGATCTCGCTGCTTCTCGGCGGAAAGGTGATCCGCAAGCTCGCCGATATGAAGTTCGGCCAGGAGATCCGGGAAGAGGGCCCGGAGATGCACCAGGAGAAGCGCGGAACGCCCACGATGGGCGGCATTCTGATCATCGGCTCGGTCTTTATCTCGACCGTTCTCTGGGCAAGGCTCGACAGTATCTACCTATGGATCGCGCTCGGCGCGACAACGCTCTTTGCATCGATAGGCTTCGCCGACGATTACATAAAGATAGTCAAGAAGCGCAATCTGGGCCTGACCGGAAAGCAGAAACTGATCTGCCAGGTGATCGTCGCCGGCGGCGTCTGGCTTGGGCTCTACCTGGTGTCGAACTATCCCTGGAACCTAAGCATTCCGTTCTTTAAGGCGACCGCCGCGGTGGACGGGATCAGCTACATAGGCCCCTGGATATACCTGGCGTTCATCGTGTTCGTGCTTCTCGGCTCCTCGAACGCCGTGAACCTTACGGACGGCCTCGACGGACTGGCCATCAGCGTCACGTTCATCGCGATGGCGGCCCTGACCGCATTGACCTATGTCGCGAGTGACCGGCGCTGGGCCGATTACCTCGACATCACGCATAAACCGGAGGCTGCCGAACTGACGGTCTTCTGCGGGGCGATGGTAGGGGCGAGCCTTGGATTCCTCTGGTTCAACGCGCCAAAGGCGGAAGTTTTTATGGGCGACGTGGGGTCGCTCGCGATCGGAGGAGCGCTCGGTACGGTGGCGATCCTCACCAAGCAGGAGTTCATGCTGCCGTTCATCGGCGGCGTGTTCATCATCGAGGCGCTCTCGGTGATGATCCAGGTCTCGGTCTTCAAACTGACCAAGCGCGGCGGAAGGCCCGGGACGAGGATCTTCAAGATGTCGCCGCTCCATCACCACTTCGAGTACGTGGGGTGGAAGGAACCGAAAATTGTTTTCAGATTCGTGATCATCGCGATACTTTTCGCGCTTTTGAGCCTTTCGACATTGAAGCTCAGATAAACAAGCGGTCCGCGGGCGCCGAATGCCCGCCTCGGGAATGGAGATCGAAGGAAGAAAAGCCCTGGTCCTCGGCGCCGGCAAGAGCGGCGTCGCTTCAGCGGCTTTTCTTGCCTTGCGGGGTGCGGTCGTTGCGCTTCACGACAAGAAGCCTCTCGCCGAATGGTCGGAAGAGGCGCGCTCTTTGAAAACCACTCACAACGTGGGATTGATCGACGGGAACATCCCTTCGTGGCTCCTGGATCAGATCGATCTTGTGATCATCAGCCCGGGCGTGCCGAAGAGCGTCGTCCCGGCGCGATACGTAGACCGTAAGGACGGAGAGGTGATCGGCGAGGTCGAGCTCGCTTACCGCTTTCTGAAGGGAAGGCTGGTCGGGATCACTGGATCGAACGGGAAGACGACCACGACCAGCCTGGTCGGCGCGATCCTCAAGAACGCGGGGATCGAGACACAGGTCGGCGGGAACATCGGGGTGCCTTTGCTTTCGCTTGCCGAGTCCTCCACCGACGACTGCTGGACCGTCGCCGAGCTCTCGAGTTTCCAGCTCGAGACCATCGTCGACCTGAGGCCGAACGTTGGGATCTGCCTGAACGTGACTCCGAACCATATGGACCGGTACGACCTGTTCACGGACTATGCTGCCGCGAAACACAGGCTGTTCGAGAATCAGACCCCGGAAGACGTCGCGATCCTGAATGCGGACGACGAAGTGACCGCTTCGTGGGCTAAGGGATTGAAAGCGCACACAGTGTTCTTCTCGACCTCCGGGGAGCTCGACGAGGGACTTTTCCTTCGGGGTGACGAGCTCGTTTCGAGATCGGGCAACAGCGAGAAGGTCCTCGGGCTGCGGAGCGGGATGAAACTGCGCGGGATCCACAATGTCCAGAACGTGCTCGCCGCGATGGCGGCCGGACTCGCCTGCGGCGCCGATCCGGAGTCGATGCGCGAAGCCGTGAACGGTTTCAACGCCGTCGAGCACCGGCTCGAGTTCGTTGCCGCGATCGGAGGGATAGATTTCTACAACGACTCGAAGGCGACCTCCGTCGACGCAACCCTGAAGGCGCTGGAAGCGATAGCCGGCGAAAGCAAGGGTCAGATCGTGCTGATACTCGGCGGGCTCGGCAAGAACGCGCCGTACGCGCCTCTCGCGGACCTTGTCGCGTCGAGGGTAAGAACGCTGGTCCTGATCGGCGAAGACGCGGCGAACATCGACGAACAGCTCGGAGGACTGACGGAAACCGTCCGTGCGGATTCGATGGCGGACGCGGTCAGGGTCTCGTTCGAAGCGGCAAGGGAAGGCGACACGGTACTGCTTGCTCCGGCGTGCGCGAGCTTCGATATGTACAAGGGTTTCGAGGAAAGGGGAGACGATTTCAAGAACGAGGTGGCGAGGCTTGGCGTGTCTCTCGCCGAAGGTTCTGCCGGCTGAACTATTTCTTATGGCGAAGAAGCTTCGAATGGACTGGTTCCTGCTCGTGCTCACTGCGATGCTCGCGCTGTTCGGCGCGGTGATGGTCTACAGCGCGTCGGCGATGATCTCGCACAGGGAAACGGGCGGCGAGACGTACTTCGCGTACTTCAACAAGCAGCTGATCTTTACGGCCGTCGGCCTTGTGCTGATGGCAGCCGCTGCGAAGTTCGATTACAAGTGGCTGATGAAGCCCTGGATCGTCTATTCCGCCCTCACCGTCACGGTCGTGCTTCTCGCCGCGGTGTTCGCTTTCCCGCCCGTGAACGGCGCCCAGAGGTGGATCCGCGTTGCGGGATTCTCGTTCCAGCCGTCGGAACTCGCGAAGATCACTCTGCCGCTTTTCCTCGCGTATTTCCTGACGAGGAACGCAGACAGCGTCGGCAGCATAAAGGAAACCGTGCTTCCGTGCGTGCTCGCGCTGGCGGTGCTCGGCGGGCTGATATATTTCGAGCCGGACCTCGGGACGCTGATCGTGCTTTGCGCCGTCTTCGTCACGGTCTATTTCGCGGGAGGAGCGAAGTTTCTGCACGTTGCCGCCGTGGGAACGGGCCTGCTCGCGGTGGGAGTCGCCGCGCTTGTGTTCGCTCCTTGGAGGCTCGAACGCCTTGCGGCGTTTATGGACCCGTTCGAGAAGTCCGACAGCTCCGGCTACCAGGTCGTCCAGTCGCTCTACGCGATCGGCTCGGGCGGCGTTTTCGGCGAAGGATTCGCGCAGGGACAGCAGAAGCTGTTCTACCTTCCGTACCCGCATTCGGATTTCATCTTCGCCGTTGTAGGCGAGGAACTGGGACTGGTCGGAACGTTGGCAGTGCTTCTGGCATTCGGCCTGCTGCTCTGGAGAGGCGCCCGGGCGGCATTGCTCGCTCCGGACCGTTTCGGGATGCTGCTCGGGATCGGGCTGATCACGGGGATCGTCGTGCAGGCGCTCTTTAATATAAGTGTCGTGATCTCGATACTGCCTCCGAAAGGGATCCCCCTGCCGTTCATTTCGTATGGCGGATCGTCGATCCTGGTTACGCTTGTCTCCATAGGGATCCTTTTGAACATTTCGCAGTACGCCGGCTTCCTTTCGTTCGAGGACGGCCTTCACAGGACGCAGACGCCCAGAAAGGAAAGGAAAGGAAAGAAGCTCACGAGGAAACGGCCTGTAAAAGGCCAAAGCAAGGTGAAGATGGGCGCCTGACCGTCTTCCGTGTTTGAAATGAAGGTGATCATCGCCGCCGGAGGAACCGGCGGGCACATCTATCCGGGAATCGCGGTTGCGAAAGAGATCCTCGCGAGGGGCGGGAACGAGGTCCTGTTCGTAGGCGCCCGAGGCGGCATCGAGACACGGATAGTGCCCGACAGCGGCTTTCGGATCGAGACGATCAGCAGCAAGGGGCTGAAGAGCGTGGGGCTCGCGGGCAAGCTGAAGGGGCTCGCGCTTTTGCCGAAGAGCTTCGTCGATTCGATCCGGATAATAAGGAAGTTCAGGCCGGACGTCGTGGTCGGTGCCGGCGGTTACGTTACGGGTCCTGTGCTTCTGATGGCGAGCTTCCTCAGGGTGCCGACGCTGGTGATGGATTCGAACGCGCTTCCGGGATTCACGAACCGACAGCTCGCGCCGTTCGTGACGAAGGCGGCTTTGACATTCGAAGAGGCGCTGCCGCACTTCGGAAAGAAGGGGGTGGTGATCGGAAATCCCGTGAGGGAGGAGTTCTTTGAGATCGAGCCGCGTATCGCAGGCGAAAGATTGAACATACTTCTGTTCGGCGGTTCGCAGGGCGCGCGCGGGATCAACACCGCGATGGTCGCCGCATTGCCGCATCTCGCGGATGTGAAGGGCCGCTTGAACATCACGCACCAGACGGGGACTGCCGATCTGGAGAACGTCAGGCGGGGCTACGCTGAAGCGGGCTGGGACGAGGCTGAAGTGACGGAATACATCAATGAGATCGTGGACAAGTTCCGCGATGCCGATCTCTTGATCACCCGTGCCGGCGCGACAACCTGCGCGGAGCTCGCGGCGGCCGGGAGGCCCGCGATCATGGTGCCTCTGCCGACGGCGGCGGACGACCACCAGCGAAAGAACGCCGAAGCGATGCAGGACGCAGGCGCGGCGAGAATGATCCTGCAGAAGGACCTGACGGGCGAAAGGCTCGCGGAGGAAATCAGGGAGTTATTAGGCGACCGTCCCCGCTTGGCGCAGATGAGCGACGCGGCGAGGAGGCTCGCGAAACGCGACGCGGCGAAAGCGGCGGCTGAGTTGATAGAGCAGTTAGCGGTGAGCGGTGAGCAGTGAGCAGAGAGCAGAGAGCAGAGAGCGGTGAGCGGTGAGCAGTGAGCAGTGAGCAGTGAGCAGTTAGCGGTGAGCCGTTTAGCGGCGGGCTTGCCCGCCATTAGAGCAGAGAGCAGTGAGCAGTGAGCGGTGAGCGGTGAGCGGTGAGCAGTAAGCAGTTAGGAGTAAGAAGCGAGCTGAAAGCGCCAGGCAGTAAGGATGGGTAAAGAGTAAAGGATATGGACCAAGTAATTCACAACATTGATTAGTTCAGTTTTCGCTGTTCTTACTGCTCACTGCTCACCGCTCACAGCTAACTCCTGAATTCTTATGTTTCGTCACGTAAAAAACATACATTTCATAGGAATCGGCGGTATCGGGATGAGCGGCATCGCCGAGGTCCTCTCGAACCTCGGGTTCAATGTCTCCGGCTCGGACCTGAACCGCTCGAAGAACACCGAACGGCTCGAGAAGGTCGTCGGAGTAAGCGTCTTCGAAGGCCATTCCGCGGAGAACATAGGCGACGCGGAGGTCGTCGTCTATTCGTCTGCCGTAAAGCAGGACAATCCGGAGATCGTCGCCGCGCGAGAAAAGAAGATCCCGGTCATTCCCCGAGCCGAGATGCTCGCCGAGCTTATGACCCTCAAACCGTATTCGGTGGCGGTTTCGGGATCGCACGGCAAGACCTCGACGACCTCGATGGTCGCCACGGTCCTGGGTCACGCCGGGATCGATCCGACGACCATCGTCGGCGGCGTAGTGGACACGCTCGGTTCGAACGCGAAGCTCGGAGATTCCGAATGGTTCGTGACGGAGGCCGACGAGAGCGACCGCTCGTTCCTTATGCTTTATCCGACGATCGCCGTCGTGACGAACATCGACCGCGAGCATATGGAATCGTACGCGGGAATGGAAGACGTCTTTCAATGCTTCACGGACTTTGTCAACAAGGTGCCGTTCTACGGCGCGGCGGTCCTGTGTATGGACGACCCGCACGTGCAGTCGATCATCCCGAAAGTAACCCGGAGGATCGTCACCTATGGCCTCAGCACGCAGGCGGACGTCTCCGCGAGAGACATTACGTTCAACCAGGATTTCGGATCGAGCTTCACCGTGATGAGCCGTCACCAGGAGCTCGGCAGGATCGACCTTCCGGTTCCCGGAAGACACAACGTCTATAACGCTCTCGCCGCGGTCGCGGTCGCGCTCGAGCTCGACGTCGAGTTCCCGAAGATCTCCGAAGCGTTCGCGGAATTCAAGAACGCCGACCGCCGGTTCCAGTACAAGGGCACGGTCAAGGACATCGCGGTCTTTGACGATTACGGACATCATCCGACCGAGATCACCGCGACGCTCGAGGCGGCGAAGAACAGCGCCGGCGGCCGTCGGATCGTCGTCGTGTTCCAGCCTCATAGGTACACCAGGACCAAGGACCTCATGGAAGAGTTCGCGACCTCGTTCAACAACGCCGACAAGGTCTTCCTGCTCGACATCTATCCGGCAAGCGAGGCGCCGATCGAGGGGATCACCGCGGAAGTGCTGGCCGACAAGATCGAGGGCTTTGGTCACCGCGGTGTGAAGTACATAGGCGAGATCGGCACCGCTGCGGGAGTGGTCTCCTCCGAACTGGAGCCCAATGACCTCTTGATAACACTCGGCGCGGGAAGCATTACGAAACTTTCCGACGAGATACTCGAACAGCTCAGGAGCGCAAATGCCTAGAAAGACAACCAAGACAAGAACACGGCGTGCGAAGGCCGCGCCCCGGGCGAGAAAGAAGACAGGCGGAAGCAAGCTTATAAATTTCGCGGTTCCGCTCTTTCTCGCAGCCTGCATTCTCTTCTGCCTGGGGCTCTTGTTCTCAGCGGCTTTTCGCAGCGCGGCGTCGTCGGACTTCTTCCGCGTCCGGAACGTCGAGACACTCGGAGCTGAACGGGTCTCTTCGAAGAAGGTCGAGCAGATCGTCCGCGCCGAGGCATTCAGGTCGGGCGTCTGGAGCGCGGACCTTGGGACCATCAGGGACGAGGTCGAGAAACTGACGTTCGTCCGGCACGCGAGCGTGTCGAGGGTGCTTCCGGACACGGTTCGGGTGACGATCGAAGAAAGGCGGCCGGTAGCGATCGTACGGATCGGCGAAAGCGATTACCTTGTCGACGCAGAGGCGACCGTGCTTGCGAAGATCACGAAGGATGTGAAGGGGCCGGTACCGCCGTTCGTGATGACGGGCTGGGATCCCGACCGAAGCGAGGCCGCGTCGGCGATGAACCTCAAACGGGTCGAACTGTATGTGAGGCTCGTCGAAGAATGGCGGAGGTTCGGGCTGGCCAGGCGTGTTCGTTCGCTCGACCTCTCGGATATCAAGGACCCGCAGGCGAAGGTCGAGGATTCGGGGGAAACGGTGACCATCTCGCTGGGCGAGGGCGACTATGCGGAAGGCCTGCAGAAGGGCCTGGAAACGATCGCCGGAAAAGGCGGAAAGATCAAATACGTGATCGCGCCGAACGACCCGAATCCCGTGGTCGGATACAGGAACTCCTGACACGGAGGACCGGAAAGCTATGTTGAACCAGCAAGGACATGCAGTCGGATTGGACATCGGGACAAGCCGCGTCAGGTGCGTGATCGGCGAGGCGGCCGAGGACGGCAAGATGAACGTCGTCGGCATCGGCCAGGCGGAGTCGAAGGGCCTCCGCAGCGGGATCGTGACCACCGCAAAGGCAGTCGTCGAGTCGATCTCGAAAGCGATCGAAGAGGCCGAACGCGTGAGCGGCATCGAGATACAGGCGGCGACCGTGAATCTGTCCGGCGAGCATCTTCAGGGTGAAAGCAAGAGCGGCGTTGTGGCGGTCGCCGGAGCCGGAAGGGAGATCAGCGACGACGATGTCGAACGCGCGATCGAGTCGGCGAGCGCGATGCAGCTTCCCGCGGGATGGGAGATCGTCGACCGTCTGCCGCAGGAGTTCATCATCGACGGCCAGGACGGGATCACAGAGCCGATAGGAATGCGCGGGTCGCGCCTCGAGGCGCTTGTCCACGTTGTCTCGAGCCCGAGCGCGGCAAGCCAGAACATCATTAAGGCGGTCAACAATGCCGGGCTCGAGATCGAGCAGATGATCCTGGAGCCGCTCGCGGCGTCGACCGGAACGCTTACCGACGACGACACGGAATACGGCTGCGCGCTCGTGAACATGGGATCCGAGATCACCAGCATGATGATATTCGGACGCGGCGCGGTCCAGCATACGGCGGTGTTTCCGTTCGGCGGAATGCAGTTCACGAAGGACATCGCGACCGGCCTGCGGGTCTCGATCTCGGACGCGGAGAAGATCAAGCGGCGCACGGGATGCGTCGCCGGGTTCCTTCTTTCCGACGATGAAAGGAACGAGGCGATAGAGATCACTCCGGTCGGACGAAGCGAGACAAGGGAGCTTTCGAAGGAGATCCTGTGCGACATCCTTCAACCGAGGGCCGTGGAACTTCTTCAGTACATCGCTCAGGAGGTCGCCGGCTCCGGCCAGCAGATCTCGAGCGGCGTGATCCTCACCGGAGGAACGTCCTCGATCCGCGGAATGGTCGAGGTCGCGGAACAGGTCTTTGACGCGCCGACGAGGGTCGGATATCCGCGCGAAGATCTTCTAGGAGGGCTTCTCGACGGGCTTCATTCGCCGGAATGGTCTGTAGCTGTTGGGCTTGCGCTGACGTCATTGAGGTCGGGCGCGGGAAGCGGAAGTGGCAGCGGCCGGTCAGCCGGCCGGAAAGTGGCGGAATGGTTCGAAAATTTTCGCGGAAAGTTCAAATAAAGTTAATATTCGACTAGCTTTTTGACCGCTAATCGTTGTATGCTATGGGCCCATAGACACAACATATTGTTGATTCGGCCAAACCGCTCCATCTCTCACTAGCGCCACTAGTCTTACTCAAAATTTGAAACAGGAAAGCGACTAACATGAATACTGATGGTCTTAATATTGCCAATCGCAAGTTCGAAATTTTTCTTGACGATCCTCCGATCACGGGCGCGAAGATCAAGGTGATAGGAGTCGGCGGGGGCGGCGGTAACGCTGTCAACCGGATGATCGATGCAGGCGTGCAGAACGTCGAGTTCATCGTCGCAAATACAGACCTTCAGGCTCTGAACGATTCCAAGGCGCCGATCAAGATCCAGCTCGGGAGCCGCCTCACCCGCGGACTGGGTGCGGGCGCCGACCCGACGATCGGACGCGAGGCGGCGATCGAGGATACCGAGAAGATAATGGACGTGCTCGAAGACTCCGACATGGTCTTCGTCACGACCGGGCTCGGCGGCGGCACGGGAACCGGAGCGGCTCCCGTCATCGCGGCGCTCGCGATCGAGATGGGCGCTCTGACGGTGGCTGTGGTCACCAAACCGTTCGGCGTCGAAGGCAAGAAGAGGATGAGCCAGGCCGAAGAAGGCCTCGCGGAACTGCGCGGGTGCGTGGACACGATCATCACGATCCCGAACTCGAGGCTCAAGGAGGTCGAGGAGCAGGTGACGATCAAGCAGGCTTTCCAACGTGCCGACGATGTGCTGCTGCAGGCCGTAAAGGGCATCAGCGACCTGATCACCGTGCCGGGGATCATCAACCTCGACTTCGCCGACGTCAAATCGATCATGAAGGGAATGGGCGTCGCTCTGATGGGCATCGGCCACGGAAAAGGCGAAGGCGCGGCGATCCAGGCGATGAAGTCCGCGATCGATTCGAAGCTGCTTGAAGAGAACTCGATCAAGGGAGCGAAGGGCGCGCTGATCAATATCACCGGCTCCGAGAACATGCCGCTCAACGAGATCGAGCAGGCGATCGCGCTTGTTCACGATGAGGCTCACGAAGAGGCAAACATAATCTTCGGAACGGTTTACAGCGCAGATGACAACGACGAGGTCAAGATTACCGTCATCGCGACGGGGTTTGAGCACTCTGTCAAGAGCGTCGAACTGCCGTCGCCCGTCAAAACGGAGGTCAGGGCCGTCGGCCAGAGCTTTCCTCCCCAGCCCGGACTGAAACCGAAGGACGAGCCGGTCAAGGAGGACCTGGACGTTCCGACGTTCATCAGGAGGCAGGCGGATTAGATTCCGGAGGCGAAAAGGACCTTCTTAAGAGGCGGCCTCATCTCTTTCAGCGCCCGGGCGTTTTGATTCTCAGAAATCGCGGGGGCATCAGTTGCCCCCGGCTTCAGCCGGGGGTTAACCAGGTAAACAAAACAGGATAGGGGCTTTAGCCCCAACAACTGCCGGCTAAAGCCGGCTGGGAATCTAAGATGTCTTGTGATCCCCCCGCTGAAGCGGGGGGGCAACTGATGGCCGCCTCTTCTTAGCTCGACGGATCGAGTTAAAAGGGTTTCTCCCTGAGTGTTCTTTCAGAAACGCCATTCAGAATTCTGCCTTGCGATGAAGCTCCCGGAAGGCGATCACACTCCCGCTCCACGAACACCTTGGTAAAGAGTTGGCGCGTGTGTCCCTTGCGTGCTCTCGGTCCGCGCGCATCGGCCGGAATTCTGCTATCGTATTTCCTGACCAACGTCCTCGCAGTGAATGACAGATGAACGAACGCTCTAAGCCCGTCATAGGGATCACGATGGGAGATCCCGCCGGGATCGGCCCCGAGATCGTGCTGAAGTCCGTGATCGATCCGGAATTGGCGAAGGTTTGTGATCCGGTAGTGATCGGCGACCTGGAGTTTCTCCGCGAGCAGGCGAGGAAGTTTGGCCTTCCCGTCACGCTGGAGGCTTCTGATCCAAACGAGCGGGAAGTATCCGCGAATTCGATAGCCGTCAGGGATCTGGCGAACGTCTTCGACGTCTCGATCTCGCCCGGGGTGGAATCTCCGGAGGCGGGCCGCGCCTCCGCCGAGTACATAATGGAAGGCGTCGAGCTCTGGAGGTCGGGCGTCGTCGAAGCTCTTTGCACCGCGCCTATAAACAAGGCGTCGCTGCATCTCGGAGGCTACGATTTTCCGGGCCATACGGAGTTTCTCGCGGACCTTACCAACACCCGAGAGTTCCGTATGAGCTTTATGTCGGGTGACCTGAGGGTGGTCCTCCTTTCGACCCATCTGCCGTTGAAGGAGGCGATAGGGAAGGTAAAGAAAGAAGCCTTGGTCGAGTTGATCCGCTTCACCGACCGCGAGCTCTCAAAACTCCTCGGCAGGAAGGCAAGCCTCGCCGTAGCCGGCCTCAATCCGCACGCGTCTGAAAACGGGTTGTTCGGTGATGAGGAGCAGGACGAGATCCAGCCGGCGGTCGAGGCGTGTCAGATGGTCCACGAGATCGACGTGAAAGGGCCGTTCTCTCCCGACACGGTTTTTCTGCGCTGCCACAAGGGCGAGTTCGACGGAGTGATCGCCTGCTACCACGACCAGGCGACGATCGCGGTAAAGTGCATTTCGTTCGGAAAAGGCGTAAATGTCACTCTGGGACTTCCGCTGATAAGAACTTCCGTGGACCACGGGACCGCGTTCGAGATCGCGGGAAAAGGAGAGGCCGACCACGCAAGTATGCTGGCCGCAGTCTCGATGGCGGCTGACCTCGTAAACATAAGCCGGGATTCGGCAGCAGTGGGAGAAGTTTGATAAACTGACACCACGTTTTAACCGTTTACAAATGGATCAAGAGAAGGAAGATTCCTCCAAAAAGATTCTGATCGCCGACGACGACCCCGCGATCCTGCGTCTGGTCAAGGCGATCATCGAGAAGGAAGGCTTTGCCGCGGTTTCCGCCAGGGACGGCAAGGAAGCGTACCAGTGTCTTCAGACGGAAGAGAAGTTCGCGGCGGCGATCTTCGACGTCGTGATGCCGTACATTCAGGGCACCGAACTCGTGCGTTATATGCAGTCGGAGAAGCGTCTGATGAACATCCCCGTGATAATGATGACGGGCGAGCAGAACCCGAAATTCTCTTCCGACAGCTTTTCCGCCGGCGCCGTCGCCTTTCTCCCGAAACCGTTTACGTCTTCCCAGCTCAGAACCATGCTGAGGATGTTCATTTAATTCCTTCCCGCGATCTGCTTCCCGAATTCGATCTCAAGAATCAAGCATTGATGACCGATCCGTTCGCGGATCGGACCGATCTGTTCACCGTAAAGCGTTGGACGGACTGACAGACCTTACCCGGGTGTCCTGATCCGGAAATGTAGCGGAGTAAGCCACACGAATGAAAATCTGAACGAAAATATCTCGATCAGGTCCGCCTTGTCCGATGCCCGTCCCCGCACCGGAAACCGCCCCGTTTGGAGCAGCACTTTGCGCTGCATCGCCCGCGAAGCGCGAGACCCGGGGCCTTTCGAAACCGGACCGTTTGGAGCAGCCCTTCGGGCTGCATTGAGCGCGAAGCGCGAACCCCGGTGGCGTCGCATCCGAAGGCAGAACCCCGAGCGTGAGCGAGGGGGCGTGCTCGAGCTCCAGGTTCCAGGTTCAAAGTTCCAAGGACGGGTCCGAAGCCCGAGCGTGAGCGAGGGGGCCGTCGGCAGTTCCAGGTTCAAGGTTCCAGGTTCAAAAAGAAGTGTCCGAAGCCCGAGCGTGAGCGAGGGCTACCTTTAGGCAGTTCCAGGTTCAAGGTTCCAGGTTCAAAAAGAAGTGTCCGAAACCCGACCGTCAGGGAGGGCTATCTCTAGGCAGTTCCAGGTTCAAGGTTCAAGGTTCAAAGGGCGGAGGTGGACGGTGCCGGTCGAATTCACGCAATCGCTTCGCGATGCGCGAATGATACGACGCGTTCCGTGGGTTCCGCATCGCGGGCTACAGACATTTGGCTCCTACGGAGCCGGATATCCCGGGTGTGCTGTGTTGCCAACAACATTGCGCGCCTGCGGCGCTTTCCATTGGTCAATGGTCATTGGTCAATGGTCAATGATCGTGCCGCCGCAGGGCAGAGCGAGCACCGGGTTATCGAGAGCGCACCTTCTTGACGAAACACATTGTCGATGTTAGTTTTCGTACTTGTTCGAGACCTAATTTAGCAGTACTCCGCATAGCAAGGAGCTTGTTGCCGTGGCCGCATCCAGACTGCTTCTCGCAGACGATTCGATAACGATCCAGAAAGTGGTAAACCTGACCTTCTCGGGCGAAGGCATCGACGTGGTGTGCGTGAGCGACGGGAATTCCGCTATCGATCTGCTTCGCGAAGAGCTTCCGGACCTTGTGATGGCAGACGTTAACATTCCCGGTGTCAACGGTTACGAGATCTGCGACATGGTCAAATCGATGGACACGGAGCGCGATATCCCGGTCATCCTTCTCGTAGGTTCGTTCGAGCCGTTCGACGAGGAAGAGGCGAAGAGGGTAGGCGCGGACGCGTTCCTGACCAAGCCGTTCGAGAGCATTGCGGCGCTCGTCGACATGGTGAACGGATTTCTCGCGGGTGCGGGTGAAGCGGAACAGCCTCGGTACGACGACACCGTCGAGTACCCGCCGGACCACGAGATGGTTGTCAGCGCTTCGTCGATGCCGTTCGCAGGCGGGTTCGAGGACGAGACGATCGAGACCGAACGCGTAGGCGCTTCCGAAGAGCCTGCTTTTGAAGAGCAGGAAGAGTTTTTCAGCCAGGTCGAGGGCCTCGAAACGTTCGGCGACGAAGAGGCTTCGGCTACGGAGTCATTTGAACCCGTTGATTCTATCGATGAGGTCGAATCCGTTTACGAGTCCACGGAAGACCTTCGCGAGGCCGACGAAGAGCCGTCCTACTATTACTCCGACACACCCGAGCAGGATTCAGACAGGTCCGAGCCGGGCGACGGTTCCGGTCAGGCGGAAGCGGCCTTTCAGGACGAACCTTCCGAAGAATACGGCGGCTGGAGCGAACCCGTACCGGCGTTCGATGACGAGCCCTCAGATGTTATCGCCGGGGACGAGCAAACCGAGCCGGGAGAATCTGAAGGGATCTATTACCGGGAAGAGTCTTACCGCGAGACCTCCTATTTCGAGCGCACTTTCGAGGGTCAGGCCGCCGACACTTCGGAGGACGACGTCCAGGAAGACGCCTTTACCCCGATCCCCCTTCACCCCGGCGATGAGGAAGAACCGGATGCGGCGGACCTCGGAGCCGTCACGGTCGAGCTCGACGAATCGGAACTTCTCGAACTCCCGGTCGACCATTCTCCGGCAGAAGAGACTGAAGCGGGCATCTATGATGCCGGGACGGCCGAGCGGCCGGAATCCGTTTCAGCCTACGAGCAAGGTGTTTCCGGCGAGGCCACAGGAAGTTCGTTTTCCGGTGAGATACCGGACGAGCTTGTCAACGAGATCGCCCGAAGGGTCGTCGAGAGGCTTTCGGAAAAGGCGGTCCGCGAGATCGCGTGGGAAGTGGTTCCGGAGATGGCCGAACTGATCATCAAGAAGATGACCGAGCAAAAGCTCAACGAATAACCGACACCTGACCGACATCGACGCGGCCTGTTTTCACCCCCGGGATGAAAACAGGCCGTATTTGTTCTAGAATCGTGTTTTTGCTGAATCTAAGGGACGTCGTCCGAGGCGTCCCACGACGACCATCTTATGGAACTCGCTAAACAATACGATCCTTCCGAAGCCGAAAAGCGGCACTACGAATACTGGGAATCCAACGGTTTGTTCTCTCCCGAGGTCAACGGCGACAAGAACGCGCCGACGTACTCGATCGTAATCCCTCCGCCGAACGTTACCGGCAGCCTGCATATGGGCCACGCGCTTCAGCACACGATCATGGACGTGCTGACCCGGCGCAAGCGCATGCTCGGCTTCCGCGCGCTCTTTCTGCCGGGAATAGACCACGCCGGGATATCGACCCAGAAGATGGTCACGGACAGGCTCTGGAAAGAGGAGAAGAAAACGCCGCAGGACATAGGCCGCGAGGAATTCACGAAGCGCGTCTGGGATTGGAAGGAGACGTACGGCGGGACGATCCTTCAGCAGATGCGAAGGGAAGGGATCTCGGTCGACTGGAGCCGCGAGCGCTTCACGATGGAAGAGTCCCTTTCGAAGGCCGTAACGTCGGTTTTTGTCGCGCTTTACGAGGAGGGTTCGATCTATCGCGGGGCGCGGATCGTCAACTGGTGCCCGAATGACAAGACGGTGCTCTCGGACCTTGAGGTCGAGGACAAGGCGAAGAAGGACGGAAAGCTCTATTACTTGCGCTATCCCGTGAAGGGAACCGAAAGGCATCTGACGGTCGCTACGACGCGGCCCGAGACGATGCTCGGCGATACCGCGGTCGCGGTCAATCCCGAAGACATACGCTTTTCCGACCTCGTAGGCGCCACCGTCGAGCTTCCGCTAACGGGCCGCGAGATCCCCGTCATCGCGGACGATTACGTCGATATGGAATTCGGCACGGGCGCTGTGAAGATAACGCCCGCGCACGATCCGAACGACTACGAGATCGGTCTGCGGCACGATCTTCCCCAGCTCAACGTGATGAACGACGACGCGACGATGAACGCGGACGCGGGCGCCGAGTTCGAGGGCCTCGACCGGTTCAAGGCGCGCGAGCTTGTGGTGGAGAAGTTCGAGGAGCTCGGACTGCTCGAGAAGATCGACGATTACGAGATGGTTCTCCCTGTCTGCGAGCGCTGCAAGACGGTAGTCGAGACCCTGATCTCCGAGCAGTGGTGGGTGAAGATGGAAGGGATGCGCGACCTGGCGCTCGATCTCAAGCGAAAAGAGGACCTTCCGAAGTTCACGCCCCACAACCCTCACACGAAGGTCTACACGGACTGGCTTGAGAATCTGCGCGACTGGACGATCTCAAGGCAGCTCTGGTGGGGGCACCAGATCCCGGCGTGGTACGACGGCGAGGGAAATGTCTTCGTCGCGAGAAGCTTTGAAGAAGCCGCGGAAATGGCGGGAACCGAAGACCTTACGCAGGACGAGGACGTGCTCGACACGTGGTTCTCATCCTGGCTCTGGTCGTTCTCCACCCTCGGATGGACAAAGCCCGGCGACCTTACGGAAGACATGGAGGAGTATCATCCGACCGATGTCCTCGTCACCGCAAGGGACATAATTTTCCTGTGGGTCTCGAGAATGGTGATGTCGGCTCTGAAGTTCGTTAATGAAAGGCCTTTCGACGACGTCTACATCACCGGGACGGTGCTCGCCGCGGACGGCCAGAGGATGTCGAAGACGAAGGGAAACGGCATCGATCCGCTGGATGTTTTCGACAAGTACGGAGTGGACGCGACCCGTATGGCGCTCGCGGGATCTTCGACGGGGATGGACTTCGCGTGGCGCGACGAAAGGGTCGAATCGTTCCGGAACTTCGCGAACAAGATCTGGAACGCGACGCGTTTCTGCCTTATGAACTCGGAAGGCGCTACGGTCGATCCATCTTCGATCCTCTCGCCGGATTCGATCGCCGACCGCTGGATCGTCTCCAGGCTCAACCGGACCGCGCTCAAGGTCAACGAGGCGCTTGAGCGGTACGCCTTTCACGAGGCTGTTCAGCTTCTCTATCACTTTTTCTGGGACGATTTTTGCGACTGGTACATAGAGCTTTCGAAGGACGAGATCACCTCCGGCGACGCAGGTTCGCGTACGAGGATCCTGACCGTGCTCGAGCAGTCCCTGCGATTGCTTCACCCGTTCATGCCGTACCTGACCGAAGAGCTCTGGCAGAAACTGCCCGGAACCGGAGACGTGCTTCATCACCCCGCGTACGCAGGCAAGCCCGCGTCGATCTCGCTCGCCGGTTTCCCGGTCGGGGACAGAGGCTTCGTCGACGACCGCGCGGAAGAAGAGATGGGGCTGGTGATCGACCTGATCTCAAAGGTCAGGAACATTCGCTCAGAGATGCGCATAAGCCCTTCGGTCCGGATCCCGCTTCACGTAGCGGCGGATGGTTCGACAGCAGAGGCGCTCCGATCGAATTCGGCGCAGATCGTAAAACTGGCGCGCGTGACGGACCTCGTTCTGGCGAGCGAGCTTGACGTTCCGAAGGCGTCCGCAAAGGCCGTACTTTCCGACGGGACCGAGATAGCCGTGCCTCTGGAAGGCCTGATCGACTTCGAGAAGGAACGCGAAAGGCTTTCGAACCAGATCGGAAAGCTCGAGGAAGAGGGCGAGAAACTCGGCGCTCAGCTCGCGAACAGGAACTTCGTAGAGAGGGCTCCGGAAGAGAAGGTCTCGGCGGTCCGCGAAAGGGTCGGCGAGATCGAGATCCAGCTGAAGGCGCTCAAGGAAAACCTGCAGGCGCTGGACTAGGCGCCGCGCGGAAGGAAACCAAGTATGAATCTCATCGAGAACATAGACATACTCGCCGCCGTAGGCGACTTCCTTGCCGAGGACCTTGGGCGCGGCGACATCACGACGCGCTCGACCGTGCCGGAGGGCGTCCGCGGATCGGGAAACTTCCTCGCGAAAGAGGACCTTGTCATCTGCGGGATATGGATCGCCGACGCGGTCTTCGCGCATCTCGACCCCGACAATCCCAGGCTCGAAACGAATTACGCCGACGGCGACGAGGTCGAAACGGGAACCGTGTTCGGACGGCTCGAGGGGTTCGCCGATGTGCTGCTTGCCGGGGAAAGGGTCGCGCTTAATCTTCTGCAGAGGCTATCCGGGATCGCAACACTCTCGAGGGCGTTCGCGAAACGCGTCGAGGGAACGGGCGCGGTCGTCGTCGATACTCGAAAGACCACTCCCGGACTTAGGATGATGGAGAAGTACGCGGTCGGGATCGGCGGATGCAAGAATCACAGGTTCGGCCTCGACGACGGCGTGCTGATCAAGGACAACCACATCACCCTAGCGGGAGGCGTCCGCGAGGCGGTCGCGGGGGCGAAAGAGGTCGCGGGACATCTTCACAAGATCGAGGTCGAGGTGACGAACTGGGCTCAGCTGAGGGAAGCTATCCAGGCTGGAGCCGACATCGTGATGCTCGACAACCAGACGCCTGACGAGGCGGCGAAACTGGTCGGGATGGCGAGGGACCTGAACCCGGAAGTACTGATCGAGGCTTCCGGCGGGATGAACCTGGACACGGTCCGCGATTACGCCGAAGCGGGCGTCGATCTGATCTCCGTCGGGATGCTTACGCACTCCGCGAGAGCGGTGGACATCAGCTTCAAAATCAGCGTTGTGTGAGCTGGGAAGTGGGGATTCACCACAGAGAGCACAGAGAGTGCAGAGGTTCTTTGGAAAATTATTCCTTCGTTTTAAATATTCTGCGACGCCTCGAAGCGCGACGCGTCCCGTAGGGACAGCCGAAACTTAGCCCCGGACAAGCCGAAGGCGCAGTCCGGGGTGCTGATCGGAATCACCCCCAAGCCGCGTAGCGGCGTTTGACTTCACCGCAGAGCACGCAGAGAAGAATTAGCCAGAGATCTCCTTCATTGGTCAATCGTCGTTTCATTGGTCAATGGTCAATGAACATTGGTCAATGAGGCAAATCTGTGGCTAACTCTTCTCTGCGTTCTCCGCGCCCTCTGCGGTTGAACCCCCCGCTTCAGGGGGCGAACTCAGCTCCGCCATCTCATCGCTCGCCTTTAGGAACGGAGCGAACCAGAGCGCGGCGGTCGAAACAACGAGCGCCACGGTGCACGCGATCCCGCCTTCCAGCCCGTACTTGCCTCCCGTGATCCATTCCGGCCCCGCGTCGATCTCCCTAAGGACCGGATACGCCGCCAGCTGGGTCAGCCCGCTGACCTCGATGCCGAACACGGTCCCGAGCACGAAATTCCACGCCAGGTGGAGCCCGAACGCGAGCCAGAGCGTGCGGGTCTTCAGGTAGGCAGCTCCCAGCCAAATTCCCGCCAGGAACGTGTTCACGAACGAGAATGTCCCGGACGAGGGGTTTCCTATGTGCCCCGAGGCGAAGATAGCCGACGTCAGAAGCAGCGCGAGCCACGCCAGATTGGACCGGACAAAGGTCTGGAATATGTATCCGCGCGCGAACGCCTCCTCGAAGGCGGCGCCCGCGGTGAAGGTCCCCAGAGAAACGAGCGCCGCCATCAGGATCGTCCCGCCCGCTTCGTCATTGAACTCGAAACTCAGCCCTCCGAAGAGAGCGGCGATTCCGACGGCGATAGCCACTGCAGCGGCGCCGAGAAGAAGGCCCAGGATCAGGTCCTTTAGCCAGAATTTCGTGAACGAAGCTCCCAGCGCCTTGAACGGCAAGTGTTCGAGCAGCCTTCCGCAGCCCCACGAGAGGACCAGCACAAGGGTGAGCGAGATCGCGGAGGACAGGAATGTAAGGATCGGAAGGCTCTGCTGCGGCTCATCGAGCAGCAGGATCGTCACGGCGCGGAACGCCGGGATCGTCAGCGAGACAGCGACGATAAAGACCGCCATGGACACGGCAAAGCGCCAGCCGCTGCGTAGCCTACCGAAACGATCGAACAGGACCTGATTCATAGCTCGCAATCTTAACCCATACGGGCCGTATGTCGAGAAGCGGGAGCGATTTGAGGCGCGGCTTCTGTGCTAAACTAAGCGCGATCCGATGAGCGAAAACACACCGCAGACCGTGGCCCGAAGGCGCCGGTTCCCCTGGATCCTCGGGGGTATCGTGCTCCTGCTTTTCACGCTGCTCGTCCTTCTGCAGTCCTCAAACCTCTGGAAAACGCTCACCGTCAACTCGGCTACCGACACCGTCCTGCTCTATGCGCTGTCCTCCCTTAACTTCGTAGCGTTCGTCATCTTCGCCTTCATACTAGTGCGAAGCCTCCTGAAGCTCAGGCAGGAGCGGAAGGCGCTTCAGCTTGGCTCGAAGATCAAGACCCGTCTGCTCGTCTATTTCTTCGCGATCAGCCTGCTTCCTCTCATCGCGATGGCGGTCTTTTCGTACCTTTTTATGAACCGGGCGCTTGAGCGCTGGTTCTCGCAGATGCCGGAGAACGTGGTGCGCGCGGGCAAGAACGTGCAGGATGAGGCTATCGCCGCGCAGAAGCAGAGACTTGCGGAGACGGCGAGAATGCTCGCTACAAGCATCGGCGGTGAGCTCCCTGAACAGGCCTCGCTCGAGAAATTAAGAGCCGCGGGCGATCTCGCGCTGCTGGAGGTTGTCGACACGGGCGGAAGTGCGGTCGTTTCGGCGCGTTCAGCTGAGGCCGGAGGGGAGAATCTGACGACCGAGCTTCGAGCCGTTCGCGAAGGGAAATTCGACGCGCCGGAACTGAGCGACGGAAGAGGTTACGACGCGGCAGTGGCGCGGCTCGCTTCGGGAAACTTCCTCGTGGTCGTCCCGGCGTACGGGCCCGCGAACGATCTCGGCACCACGTTCCAGTCGGCGCTGGAGGAATTCGACCGTTTGAAGTCCCAGCAGGTCAGCGTGCGGCAGATCGGTATCACGACACTCGGACTTCTCACTTTCCTTCTCATATTTGCCTCTTCGTGGACCGCTTTCTACATAGCGAAGGGGATCACGCGCCCGATCCGTTCGCTTGCGGAAGGCGCGAAAGAGATCGCGGGCGGAAACCTGTCGCATCGCGTCAACGTCCTCGCCGAGGACGAGCTCGAGCTCCTTGTCACTGCCTTTAACGAGATGTCCGCCGAACTGGAGGCGAACTCGGCGGAGCTTCGCGAGCGCCGTCGGTATATCGAAACGGTCCTGCAGTCGCTTTCGACGGGCGTGATCTCGTTCGACGCCTCGAACCGGGTCACGACGATCAACAAGGCTGCGATCCAGATGCTCAAGCTCGAGGACGCCGACCTGCGCGACCTGGAGCTCGACCGGCTCGTGAACCCAAGGAACCGGCAGATCCTTGCCAGGCTTCTTGCGAGAGCGTCGAGAACCGGACAGGCTTCGGAGCAGACGGTCCTGAAACGCGAGCAAACCGACGACGAAGGTGAGACCGGCGAGGGGCTAACGGTCGCGTTGACGGCTACGGCGCTGCCGGGCGGAAACGGGGCGGTGCTCGTGATCGAGGACCTATCGGAACTTATCGCGGCTCAGCGGGCGTTCGCTTGGCAGGAGGTCGCGAGACGAATGGCGCACGAGATCAAAAACCCTCTGACGCCGATACAGCTTTCCGCCGAGCGGATTGCGAAACGAATGGATAGAGACCTCGGTGACGCGATCCATCTTTCCGAAAGCGGAGATGAAGGCGCGGCGAGCGACCGGCGGAGCACTTCGAAGGTCGTGCGCGACGGAACGGCGACCATACTTCGCGAGGTGACCTCGCTGAAGATGATGGTGGACGAGTTCTCGCGATTCGCGCGCCTGCCGGACGTCAAGCCCGAATCGGGGAACGTCAACGAACTCCTCGGCCAAGTCGTACAGCTCTACGAGGACCGGAGCGCCGATGTAAGCATCACGCTGGAACTTGCCGACGCGCTGCCGGACGCGATGATCGACGAGGAGCAGCTGAAGCGCGCATTCGTTAACCTGATCGACAACTCGCTCGAGGCGTTCGAAGCGGGACAGAATGGGAAGTCGGTGAGCGTTTCGACGCGGCACGACATCGCCCGGGATGTGATCGTTGCAGAGGTCGCGGACAGCGGGCGCGGGATAGCGCCGTCCGATTTCCAGAAGCTGTTCCAGCCGTATTTCTCGACCAAAGGCCGCGGAACGGGACTCGGTCTCGCGATCGTGCAGCGGATCGTCTCCGAGCATGGTGGAAAGATAAAGGCGGTACCGAACCAGCCGTCCGGTGCGCGGTTCATCATCGAGCTTCCCGCCGTTTCCCGAAACGGAGATTCGTGAAGGCCCTTCAGTTTTGAGATTCAAATCCTTCCGTTTAACATCTTCCTTTGGCCGGCCGGTGGCACGGGCCATTGAAGACTGACATCAGCGATGAATCCGAACTCAGTACTCATAGTCGATGACGAGCCGGGGATACGCGAGACGCTAAGTGACGTTCTCGAGGACGAAGGCTACGAGGTCGTTTCGGCGGGATCGGGCGAGGAATGCCTGAAGCTGACCGCTTCCGACCATTTCGGCTGCATTCTGCTCGATGTATGGCTTCCGGGCATTGACGGGCTCGAAACCCTTTCGAAGCTGCGTGAGCGCGGAGACGAGTCGGCGGTCGTGATGATCTCCGGCCACGGCAACATCGAGACGGCGGTGAACGCGACAAAGCTTGGAGCGTTCGATTTCATCGAGAAGCCACTCTCGCTCGAAAAGACCGTTCTGACGGTCCGCAACGCCATCCGCCAGCAGGAGCTGGAGAGGCTCACGTCGAGCCTTTCGGAGAAGATCGGTCAGGAGTACGAGATGGTAGGCGAGTCGGTCGCGATGAGAGCGCTTCGCAAGCAGATCGCCATCGTCGCACCGACCGACGGCCGCGTGCTGATCTCCGGGGAATCGGGCACGGGAAAAGAGCTCGTCGCACGGGCGATCCACGCGGCGTCGAAGCGCAGCCGGCTTCCGTTCGTCGAGATAAATTCGGCGGCGATCCCTGAAGAACTTGTCGAGAGCGAGCTGTTCGGCCACGCAAGGGGAGCGTTCTCCGGCGCGACGAAGGCGAAGAAAGGCAAGTTCGAGCTTGCCGACGGGGCTACGCTGTTTCTGGACGAGATAGGGGACATGTCCCAGACGGTGCAGGCGAAGATGCTTCGTGTGCTGGAAGAGCAGAGGTTCGAGCCGGTAGGGAGCAACACACCCGTCAATGTGGACGTGCGCGTGATTTCGGCCACGAACCAACGCTTGGACGATCTGATCGAGAGCGGCAGGTTCAGATCCGACCTTTTTTACAGGCTGAACGTGATCCCGTTCCAGGTGCCGCCGCTTCGCGACCGGGCCGAAGATATCCCCGTCCTGACGGAATATTTCAATAAAAAGTATTCAAGGGAATACGGCAAGCGCCCGAAGGTATTCAGAGACGATGCGCTCGAAGCGATGATGAACTACTCCTGGCCGGGGAACGTGCGCGAACTGCGCAATACGGTCGAGAGGGTGGTCATTATGAACCGCAAGCGGAACATTACCCCTGCGGAACTGCCCAGATTCGGGCCGGCCGCCGAGGAACCCGCCGCTTCGTCCTACCGCTTTCCGTCCTTCAAAGAAGCGACCGACGCGTATCAAAGGGAGTTCATACTTCACAAGCTGGCCGAGACCGACGGAAACGTGACGAAGGCGGCGGAGTCGATGGGAGTCGACAGAAGCCACCTTTACAGGCGTATGAAAAGCCTCGGGATACAGGCCCGTGAGTAACGGGGACTCGAACCCCGTTGACAGACATTCAATTCAAACCGACAGGAGAGAAATTATGAGATCGATCGTCAAGAATCTGACCGTCGTCGTTGCCGTGCTTGCGTTCGCAGTCGTTTCGTTCGCCCAGGGCTCCGACTCGATGAAGATGCCGGGAGGCGTGAAGGGCGAGATCCTGAACGAGCTCGGGGGGCTTGAGAAGAAGTACGTCGGCCTCGCTGAAGCGATGCCGGCGGACAAGTACGGATGGCGTCCGGGCGAAGGGGTCCGGTCCGTCAGTGAGACCTTTATGCACGTCGCGATAGCGAATTACCGCCTGCCCAGTTTTATCGGCGCGAAGGCTCCCGATGCGCTTCCGGGCGAAAAGGCCGTGACCGACAAGGCCGAGGTGGTGAAACACCTCAAGGGTTCATTCGAGTTCCTGAAGAATGCGGTGATGAAGATGTCGGACGCCGACATCGAGAAGACCGCCAGCATGTTTGGGCGCGACAGGACTTACCGCGAGATCGGTTTCTTCATCGCGGGCCACTGCCACGAGCACCTCGGCCAGCTGATCGCGTACTCGAGGATGAACGGGATCGCGCCTCCCTGGAGCCAGGGGTGATTCTGTAGGGGCGGGGCTTGTCCCCGCCTCAGAAAGGACTGAGGGAAAAGGACTGAGGACTGACTGCGGTCTCACGTAAGCAACTCGATACCGTGCAGCGCTTCACGCCGCCTTAAGCGGGTCACACCCGCTTTAAGTTCTGATCGGTCGGTCACAAGTGAAGCAGAAGGGAACATTATTGATCTCGAGATCAAGCCGCGATAGCGTCGAGTTTCGGAGAAACCCCTTAAGCGTCTCAAGCCTCTTTCCGACGCATTCCAGGCCGGTAAGAAGGGTTTATGCGGAAAGGGATCATTCGTGTTCGATCAACGGCGAGAATTTGAGGGAGCTGAGCGGGTCATACCCGCTCTGGGCAGCGCAAGCGCTGCTCTAAACGGGGGCGCTTTGGATTTTGCTCCCGTGTCACGGTAGCCCTCCCTGACGGTCGGGCTTCCGACACTCCCGGCCCAGCGTCTTTCCGCTCACTGCTCACCGCTCACTCCCCACCCTTCTGCGGCACTTCCTCCCCTTCCGCGAAGAATTCCAGGGATTCCGAATTGATGCAGTACCTCTGTCCCGTCGGCGGCGGTCCATCCGGGAAGACGTGACCCTGATGCCCGTCGCACCTCGCGCAACGGGTCTCCGTCCGCACCATTCCGAACTTCGTGTCCCGAACGTAATTGATATGGTCCTTGTCGACGGGTTCGTAGAACGAGGCCCATCCCGTTCCCGACGTGAACTTCGAAGACGAATGGAAAAGCGGCAGGCCGCACAGGCGGCACGCGTACGTGCCGTCTTCCTTGTTGTCCAGAAGGCTTCCGCAGAATGGCGCCTCTGTTCCGTGTTCGATAAGTATCCGGTATTGTTCGGGCGTGAGATCTTCCGCGAGCCGCTCGCGCTCTTCGTCGCTCAGAGGGGTTATGTCGTAGCCGGAATCTGAGAGTATCGGGCCTTCTGAATCGTGCATTCTGTCCTGTGGTTCCTTCCTTCTCCGTCTATTGGTTGAACAGCGGATTATACCATCCGACTTTATTTCTATTTCATAACCGATTTTACGGAGGAAGCAATCATGGCAACGCCCTGGAAAAGGAAAGTGCGAAAGGCAGGAAAGATCACCGTGAAGAACGACGCTGCGAATTGGAAACCCGTCGTAGAAGCGGCGATAAAGACATTCAACGTCGTGGGTCTGGGAGTGACCCTGGAGTCGGTCGCGGGCGACGACGCGGACATCGTGGTCAAGTTGTCTGACGGCACCGGGAAGCACACGTTCAATGATCCGTACTACGGCGAGGTGCCTGTGACCGCGACCTTCGACGCGACCGCGGTCCACGGCAAGACGAAAACTCTGGTCGATCCCGACAAGAACGTGATCGTGAAAGCCGTCATTTTCCTTCCTAAGAGGCTGAAGGACGTGACGGCGCCGATCAAGGAAGCCGTCGTTGTTCACGAATTCATACACGCCGCGGGCCTTGACGACAACAAGGATCACGACAGGACCGCGGGCATTTTCTATTCACCGCTCGAATACAGCGGTGGCCGGCTTGTCGAATGGGGAACGGGTGGAAAGGCGAAAGCGATGCCTCCGGTTCGGGTTGGGAACGAAACCACTTGCAAGTTGAAGGCGCTCTGGATCGACAATTTCGCCTGCGACTAGTCTTCGTCTTCGAACCGTTTCTCCAGCTTCCGGAGTCTCGCCGCGAAGTCGCCGAGACGCCGGAACAGCGCCGTCGAACGAAGCCACTCGCGATTTTCGAAGCCCGGAATTCCGGATATCACCTTGCCTTCCGGGACGTCGTGAGAGGTCGCTGACTTTGCCGTCAGGACGGCGTCGTCACCCACTTTCAGATGGCCGGCGATGCCTACCTGGCCGGCGAGGATCACCCTCTTGCCGATGTGCGAGCTTCCCGCGAGCCCCGTCTGGGAGCAGATCAGTGCGTCCTCGTCGATCGTGCACGAATGGCCGATCTGAACGAGGTTGTCGATCTTCGTGCCGCGCCTGATCCGGCTTTCGCCCACCGATGCGCGGTCGATCGCGGTGTTGGCGCCGATCTCGACATCGTCCTCGATCACGACCCGCCCGACCTGGGGGATCTTAAGCCACTTCTTTTCTTTCGTTTTCGCGTATCCGAACCCGTCGGAACCGATCGTCGAGTTGTTCTGGATGATGCATCGCGCGCCGATCTCGCAATTCTCGCGGACCGATACTCCTGAATGGATCACCGTGCCCTCGCCGATCGAGACGTTCTCGTAGATGGTCGCGTTCGAGAGTATCCGCACGCCGTCTGCGATCGTGCATCCGGCCGAGATCACGACATTCGCCCCGATCTCCACTTCGCTTGCGACTTCGGCCGAGCTGTCGATGACGGCGGTGGGATGTATTCTCGGCCGCAGTTCGGGTTCGGGGTGAAATGCTCGAAGCGCGAGCGTGTAAGCGACATAGGCATCTTCGGAACGAAGCACGGCAATGTCTTTCCGTTCGATCTCGACGCCTTCGCTCAAAAAGATCGCACTCGCACGGGTCTTCGCAACCTGCGGCGTGTATTTCGGGTTCGCGAGAAATGTAACCTCGCCTTCCTCTGCAAGGTCGAGACCGGCGGCGCCCCTGAACTCGAGTTCAGCATCGCCTGCCTCAAGCGTCGATCCCGTCACATTTGCAAGTTCGGATAACTTCATGTTGATCAAAGAAAGTTCAAAGGAGATTGACCGGATCGATCTCGACGGTCACGTGCCTCATATCGCATCCATCCTTCTCGGCGATCTCGATCGCGCGGTTGATCGTGTCGCGGAGCCTCGAACGGGTCGGGCACCTCACGATCAGCTGGAGCCGGAACTCCCCCTTCAGACGCCCGAGCGCGGCGGGAGCAGGCCCAAGCGCCGAGCAGAACCTCTCCGGATCGGCCTTGGGGAACGCCTTTCTTAGAATCCCCGCGTTCTCGGCGGCCTTTCGTATGTCGGCGTGTCTTACGAGTATCGAAGCCATCGCCGTAAAGGGCGGATAGGCGAGCCTCTGCCTGTATTTCAGCTCGTGTTCGTAGAAGGCCTCGTAGGACTGCTCCTTCGCGTAAACAAGCGCGTAATGCTCCGGGTAAAACGTCTGGATCAGCACTCTTCCGGGCCTGTCTCCTCGGCCGGCGCGCCCCGCGACCTGGGTCAGAAGCTGGAATGTTCTTTCCGCGGATCGAAAATCGGGGAGCGCCAGACCCGTGTCCACCGACACGACGCCGACAAGCGTCACATTCGGAAAATCGTGGCCCTTCGCAAGCATCTGTGTGCCGGTCAGCATATCGATCTTCCCTTCGGAAAAGTCGTGCAGGATTCGCTCTAGCTGTTTCCGCTTCCTAGTCGTGTCACGGTCTACGCGGGCTATCTTCAGGGTCGGAAACTCGGTCCGCAGGAGCTTCTCAAGCTGTTCGGTGCCTTCCTTCAGAAAATAGAGGAACCGGCTCTCGCATTTCGGGCACGACGTCGGCGTGCGGAGTCGGTAGTTGCAATAGTGGCAAACAAGTCGGTCGATGCCCTTGTGATACGTGAGCGAGATGTCGCAGTTCTTGCACTTGATCGTTTCGCCGCACGACCGGCAAAGCACGAATTGCGAGTAACCGCGGCGGTTGAGAAGGATGATCGACTGCTCGCCCTTCGCGTGCGTTTCGGCGATCGCCTCTTTCAAGGCCGGCGAAATGACGGGGTCCTCGCCTTCTTCCGCGAACGCCTCGCGAAGGTCTACGATCTCCGCCTTGGCGAGGGGCCGGTCCGCGATCCGGCCGGGAAGCGATAGATACTCGTACTTTCCCTGCCTCGCATTGTAGAAGGACTCGAGCGCAGGGGTCGCCGAACCGAGCACAGCTACAGCGCCTGCGGACTTGGCCCGTACAAGCGCGACGTCTCTTGCGTGATAGAAGGGCATTTCGTGCTGGCGGTATGACGAATCGTGTTCTTCATCCACAACGATCAGGCCGATATCCTTCAGCGGAGCGAACACCGCGGAACGGGTGCCGATCGCGACGCGCGCCTCGCCTTCCTTGATCCGGCGCCATTCGTCGTACCGCTCGCCCTTCGAAAGCGACGAGTGGAGGATCGCCACTTCTCCGCCGAAGACGGACCTCAGGCGCCTTGAGAAAACGGGCGTCAGAGCGATCTCAGGCACAAGCATCAGCGCGGATCTGTTCATCGACAGCGCCTTCTTGACCGCGCGTATGTAAACCTCGGTCTTGCCGCTTCCGGTCACGCCGTGAAGAAGAAATGTCTTGTATTCGGACTCGCCGAGCGCTTCCGATATCTTCCCGAGAACCGATGTCTGGGCGTCCGTGAGGACAAGGTCGGGAGCAGGAGGTATCTTCGCGTAGGCGAGCGGATCGCGCTTGTGTTCCTTGTCGAAAACCTCGACGACGCCGTGTTTCTCGAGCGTGTTCACGGGCGAGGCGCTCACCTTCGCGGACGTAAGAAGTTTCTTTAGCGCAAGTTCACCGTCCGCCTGCCGAAGCACCTCGATCACCTTCTCCTGCGCCGCGGAGATCTCTTCTTCGGTTCCCGCTCCGGTCAGCCGGACCGTTCTTACGGTTTTCGGCCCCATCGCCGGTCCCGTGCGCTTGTGGGTCTTTTCCGCCAGGCCCTTCTCGATCAGCTTCGAAACCGCCCGCGCCGCTTTTCTTGAACCGTACTTGTCCTTCAGGTCCGACACGGCGGTCTCGCCTTCCCTTATCAAGTGCGCCAGCACGACGGAATCGATCGAGTCGATCTTCCCGCTCTTTTCCGGATGCAGCCGCCCCTCGTTCGTCGCGGACACAAATGCCGCAAACGAGCCCGAGATACCCGCAGGAAGGGAAGCCTTGAGCAATTCGCCCCAGGAGCCGGCGTAGTATTCTGCCGTCCATTCGGTAAGCCGGAGGATCTCGTCGGTGATCAACGGATCTTCTTCGGGAACTTCCGAGAGCTTTCGGAGCCTGAACCCCTTGTCGGCGACCTCCGGTTCAAGTTCGTCGGAAAGCGACACGACATATCCCGTCAGACGGCGCTTGCCGAACGGCACAAGGACCCTCGAGCCCTTCTCGACCGTCTCCCTCATTTGCTCGGGGACCTCGTAATGAAAGGTGTGGCGGACCGGAAGCGGAAGCGCGACCTCGGCGAATCGCTTGTCTTTAGAAGAGGGTTTCTGGGCGGCGGCAGAGTCCATTTCAGCGCGAGATCGAAGGCCTGATCATTCCGGGAAAGTATTGTGAAATGATACTCTATTGGCTCATTTTTAAGAATTGCCGCTCGGCGGCCAATGCGATATATGGACTTGTTCGTTAACAAAGAACGCGGAAATCCGGGCTTCAGCAAGGCGCTCGGCCTTGCGATCATCGTAGCTCTGCTCGTCATTGCAGGGCTCATCTATTTCATTTTCACTCTCCCCACGCCGAAGGAAGAGAAGGCGGTGATCCTTCAGAATGCGGTTACCGAGGGAATGCCGGAGTTTGAGGAATACACTCGCGACCTGATAATCACCAACGACGCGCGCCGGATGCAGGAAGCGAGGACGGGCCTGGGTGATGTGATAATGAAACTGAGCGCGAGGATCAGGAACGCCGGCGACCGGACCCTGACGGGGCTTGAGGTTTCGGTCGGGATGGTCGATACGAAGAACAAGCTGATAAAGGACAAGAAGGTACTGTTCGTCCCGAAGCACTATCCGAAGCTCGAGCCGGGCGAAGAGATCGACGTTTCGGTCAGCATCGGAGGCTTTAGCCCGGACGACGACCGCGCGAACGCCCGATGGAAAGTGACGGCGATCAAGTTTGCGAAGAAGTGAGCTGAAGGGTGAGCCGCGAGCGGTGGGCCGTGAGCGGTGAGCAGTAAGCGGTGAGCAGTAAGCCGTGAGCGGTGAGCAGTAAGCGGTGAGCGGTGAGCGGTGAGCAGTAAGCGGTGAGCCGATTAGCCCCCGCACTTGTGTACAGCAAGACTTCAAGAGAAGGGACAGAAGACGGGAGACCAGGATCGAGGCGTCCTCTTCGCCCTGAAAGGGCGACGGATGGTAGCCCCGGGCCAGCCGAAGGCGCAGCCCGGGGTGGCGCGAACCCTCGATTATTCCGCCCCGGAGGGGCGGCGCTTGCAGACATTAGCAGGGAATCGGGACCAGGATCGAGGCGTCCTCTTCGCCCTGAAAGGGCGACGGATGGTAGCCCCGGGCCGGCCGAAGGCGCAGCCCGGGGTTGCGGCGAACCCTCGATCAATCCGCCCCGGCGGGGCGGCACACGCTGTCACTTGCAAGGACTCGGAATCAGGCGCGCATTCGACGTACGATAGGCTTCAGCCTGTCGCGTTGGACCGCGGGCGTCCCGCGTGCAATGAGCGAAGCGTATACCTCCCGGCGCTAAATGGCTATCCGCTTACCAGTCTTCAATCCGAACCTGGAACCTCGTTACGGTAGCCCTCCCTCACGGTCGGGCTTCGGACACCACGATTCTCAACTCACGATCCCGACGTTTCCTTCACGAACAGCTCCTCTAGCGACTGCCGGACCGGCTGAACCGAAACCACGTTCCCGCCTGCCTTCTTGATCTCCGCGAGCACTGTCGAAAGGTGCTCGTCGCCGGCGACCTGAATGCTTGCGCCAGAGGGTTTTTCCGTCACAACCGCGCCGCGGATCGATCCCGGAATTCCGATCAGATCGATCGCCTTCACTCCGTTCGCGTTTACCTCGAACGTTCTTTCGCCGCCTTCGGAAGCCAGCAATTCGTCGAGCCTTCCGGTCGCGACCAGTTTACCGCCGCGAAGGATCGCGACGTTGTCGCAGAGCGCTTCTATATCCGAAAGGATGTGCGAGGACATGAACACAGTCTTTCCGGACTGCCTGAGTCCCGCGATCAGCTCCCGGATCTCGCGGCGCCCGACCGGATCGAGCCCGCTCATAGGCTCATCGAGCACGACCAGTTCGGGATCGTTGACCAGGCTCTGCGCGATACCGACCCTCTGGAGCATTCCCTTTGAGAACTTCCGAAGCTGCCGGTTCCAGTCCTTTTCTTCGAGCCCGACCTTCGTGAGGAGTTCTTCGGTCACCGCCTTGCGTTTCGCCGTCTCGAGACCGAACAGGCGGCCGAAGTAATCCATCAGTTCGTTCGCCTTCAGGTAGTCGTAAAAGTAGGGGTTTTCGGGGCAGTACCCGATCCTCGAATGGATCTTCACGTCCGATATGTCAGCGCCCAGGATCTTTGCCGAACCTCCGGTCGGGAAGATCAGGCCCATAAGGATCTTGATCGTGGTGGTTTTGCCGGCGCCGTTTCCGCCCAGGAAGCCGAAGATCTGGCCCGGCTCGACCTTCAGGTCGAGGCCTTCAAGCGCCCTGATCTTTTTCTTCTTCAGGAAACCCTTCTCGTAGTCTTTCGTGAGGCCTTCGATCTCAATTACGTGTTCCATAGTCGTCTCTATTCATTGAGGCGGCGCCTGTTCCGATCTTCGTCGCGGCGTTGCCGGAAAGTTCTTCTCACAAGCGACAGCACGAGTGCGAAAGCGATGAGGGCGAACGCGGATGCCGAAACGACCGCTGCCGTCCGTACCGTGTCCGGTTCGCGGAATCTCAGTGTTACGGACGTGGCGTTCCTTGGTACCGTGACCTTCAGAAGCCCCTCTCCGGTCGGCGAAGTCTCGACCTGACGGTCGTCGGCAAAGGCAAGCCAGTGGGGATAGAACTGCACCGCGAAGACGGCATCAGCTTCAGGGCCGGGAGCAAATCCGACCTGCTTCTCAAGCGTATCCCAGCGGCGGACCCTGATCCCGCGCCCTTCAGCCGTGACCTTGTTCTCGCCGAGCCTGTAAAATCCGTCTTTCGCCCAAACGGTCCACCAGCAGTCGCGACTCGGGTCGGAGAGCATCGCGCTCACTTTTTCGTTCGTAAAATCGCCCGAAGAAATGAAAACCGACTGTTTCGTGATGAAGACAGCGGACACGGTGAAGATCAATGCGCCGACTGCCACCACGGCTTTCAGAAGAACGCCCGGATCCTTCGAAGCTTTTCTTGTCGCTCTGTGGATCCCGAGCGAAGCGAAGACGGCACCTGCGGCCGAGACCACTCCCATCCATCGCCAGGGGAACTGTATGTTCTGCAGGAACCCGATGTAATCCCACAGAGGCTTGCTCAGGATCGAAGCCATGAAGACGGCGCAACCGGAGACCGCCAGGCTGGCTGCGACGGCGGGTTGAGAGCGCTCCCTTTCCCGGACAAGCAGGACGATCGTCGGGATCGCGACGACAAACATCGCCAGGAGCATCAGGTCGCCCATCCAGATCGCGAGAACATCGGTTCCGGCATTGGCGATGCTGTTCGGATTCAGAAGGAAATTGTTTGCGTAGCCGTAAATGTTGGAGAAGTACTCGCTGTCCGCGTGGTTAAGCCATTCGAGCTCTGTTACCAGTTTGATCCAGTAAAATGATGTCGCGGCGATCGCCAGTCCGACCGCAGCCGCCAGCGCCGGGACGGCTTTGAGAAACGTACCGCAGCGGTACATCACTACGAGACCGTAAACCGCGAACGCGATCGAGCAGAAGATCAGCGACGGCAGATGCGTAACGATCAGCAGGCCGTAGCTCAAAGCAAGCCCCGCAGCCGACCTTACCGACGGCTCCTTCGCGGTTCTGTGCAGAAAGAGAAAACAGAACGGTATCACCGCGCTTGCGGCGAACTCCGCAAAGAGGAAGTTGTTGTAGATCTGGTTGAGGTGGTACGGGGCGAACACGAAAAGAGCTGCGGCGATCAGCGCCTGGCTGTCCGTGAAATCGTCTCTAACCCATAGATAGATCCCGAGTCCGCCCGCGAAAAATACGGCGAAGAAAGCGACGATGCTCGCCCAGAACCAGCTTCCGACGATCTTGAAAGCAAGCGCGAGAGCATAATAGGCCAGAGGCGGATAGAAACGGAATCCGTAATCGCCCACGCCTCCGTTCGCCTCGGGCGAGAGCGAGGGATAGTACTCGCCTCTTGCGAGCGCCTCACTCACCGTAGCGGCGAACTGGTAATGCTGCGTAAGGTCGTTGCCGTACGGTATCCCGCTCCAGGCGGCCGAGGCGACAGCGAGAAGCGCGAAGCCCGCGATCGCGAGCACCTTTATCGCCTGGCCCGATCTGGCTCTTTCATTCGTCATTTGAGCGGGATCTTAGTCTTTTCGCGGTCAAGCGAGACATCGCATATGCCTTCGGATTCCACGAGCAGGTATGGAGCGTCGCCCGGATCGACAAGGTTTCCGTCGGAATCGGTCCTGAACTCCCGGCCGCTCGGCAGGACCTTGGAAGCAAGAAGCGGGGTGACCTCCTTCCAGCTCGAGGGACAGCGCAGGTTAGACAGCCTGAATTCCTCCAAAGCCTGCCTTATCACCGTCCGCTCTTCGAAGAAGTCCATCTGAAGAAGCCTAAGCCGGGCGTTCTCCTTGGACTGCGAGTCCTGCGCCTCTTCGTAAACCTGCCTGTAGATCGCCCGCGCTGTGTCGAGGCTTCCGGCGTCTCCCTTCATGCGCGCTGCCATAAGCGTCATGAAGGGCGCGGCACCCGGCACTTTCGAGCCCTTTTCGTATATCTCTGCCGCTTCCTCAAATCGTTCGAGGCGCCAGTAAATGAAGCCGAGATAATGGTACAAGCGCCACTCGCCAGGGTTGTTCCCGATACCTTTCTTCGCTATCGCGATCGCCTCTTCCGCATCGATCGCGGGTAGAACCGTGGCGCCGTACGCGTAGACTGCCATGAACTGCGGATCGAGTGTGGATGCGTTGTCGAGAAGCGGGTACAGAAGCCTTGGGTTCAGAGGTTTCAGGTCGTCGAGGCTGATCGTCTGGTCGCTCGCTTTGATGAACTTGTTTCCTATGTACTGCAGCGAACGCATCCAGTACCAGTCCGCGATCAGTCCTTCGAAGCCAAACGCAAAGCCTTTGAGCCTCTCACCCTGCAGCGAAAGGTCCTCGTCGATGTAACTGTCGGGCAGTACGGGTTTCGATTCAGCGAGCCGGTCACTTAACGCGTAAACGGAGAGGAATCCCGCGACAAGGATCGCGGCAAGTGCCAGAAATTCGCTGGATCTTGAGAGTTTCATCGGGCCGCTATTTCAGGTTCCTGCGACGGAATATCACGATCGTGATCGCCAGCAGGATGGCGTTGAAGACGATAGCGTAAAGCGCCGCCCCTCCGATGTAGGAAACAGGCGGGACCTCGCCTCTTGCGGCAAGCGTCACGAACTCGTAATGCGAGAGATTCGGGAAGACGTAGTAGATGAATCCGAATAGCCATCGCGCCGCGTCAGACCCCAGGCCTTCCGCAAGGTCCCTGAGCGATGCGCTGAAATGGCCTATCACCCAGACGAGGAAAGTGAGAAGCGCGGAAAGCGCCGGAGTCGAGAACGAAGAGAAGAGTATGGCGACTCCGGTCACGATCGTAAGCTCCAGATAGATCAGAAGGATCGCGCCCCACACGGATGCTGCCAGCGAGGATGCTCCGATATAAACCAGTGCAAGTGAGACACCGATGCCCATTACCGCGACGTTGACAAGCAGGGTGACGCAGAGGCCAAGGTACTTTCCGACGATGAATTCGCCTCTTCCGATCGGCTTCGAGAAGATAGTGTAAAGCGTGCGTTTCTCGATCTCTTTGGACACGAGCGAGACGCCTACGAAGATCGCGATAAATACCCCGAACAGAAGCATCGCGCTCAACCCGATGTTCGTGACAGTGCGGTCCTCGTTTCCGGCCGTCAGGTCCCCCAGAAACACGGCGCAGCCCGTGATCAGAAGTACGAATACGACCAGGTTGTACAAGACCCGGTCGCGTACGGCTTCACGAAAGGTGTTCCTTGCGATCGCGAATATGTTGCGGAGCATAGGGAATCTTCAGGATGTTTCGGGTTCGGCCGCGTGATAGAGGATGGCTGAAAAGGGAAGCCGGCCGAGTACGATTTTACCCCATGCGGGCACCAAATGAAAAAGGCAAAATGGGCACGAAGCCCATTCTGCCTTGTGGTCAAAGCTTGTCTCGAAAGACAACCTGCTATTAGTTGTTAAGCGGGGTAGCGTTGGTGACCGCACGCGTCGTGGCATCGATAGCCGGAAGCGTAGCAGCGTCAGCCGAAGCGTAGATCACGCCGTCCTCGGCAACCAGGAAGTTGCGGGTTCCGGTAGCCGTAAGGCCGCTGGAGGTCGAGGGCTGCGAGATAACGTCGAAGGTCGACGGGTTGTTAGCAACGCCTGCACCGTTATAGGTGTAGAAGTATCCGCTCTTAGCCGAAGCAGCAACCGTAGCGCCGGCCAGCGTGGAGTCGATCAGGTTCTGGGCCTGCAGAGCAGCCATGTCAACTGCGAACTGTCCGGAACCAGCCGTCGACTGGAAAGTAACGTTAGCGCCGTGCATCGTGCGAAGCGAAGAGATCGAGGATCCTTCGTTAGCGGAGCGGCGGGCGGCGAGCAAGTTGGGAATAGCGATAGCGGCGATGATGCCGATGATCACAACGACGATCAGAAGTTCGATCAGCGAGAAACCTTTTTGATTTTTCATTTTCTTTTTCACAATCTCCTAGAGTTTGAAGTCTTGGTCTACCCTTTCTCAGGCAGGGCTTCTAGATACAACACACGTGCCATCTCGGGAGCAGCGCTGTAATGGAAGGGTAAATGCAAGAAAATGAATGAGTTGCGAGAAGCGGTCAGGGGGTCGGGAGGCAAGATTTCGATCGGTTTACAGCCTGTTTTAACAGTTTTTTGTCGTGTTTATGTGACAGATTTTGTCAGAAAAGAGGGTAAGGGGCCGGTGACTGCCTATCAGTCGCCGGCGCTCCGCATTTGCGCCGCCAGAGACCGTATGCTGTGCTTGTCCAGTAGGTGCCTGAGCGATCTGACCGGCATTTTCAGCAGCTCCGCCGCTTTTGTCTGATTGCCGCCTGTGCGCTTGAGCGCCTCGACCACGTAGGTCTTCTCCAGATTTCCCAGATGGCTGTTCAGGTTGATACCCGAATCGGGCAATTCGAATTCGGCGCTGATCCGCTCCGGATTGTAATTCGTGATGTGGTCCGGGAGCCTTTCGGGCCTTATCTCGTCCTCGCGCTCGAGGGCGACGGCACGCTCGATCGTGTGCTCGAGCTCGCGCACGTTCCCGTGCCAGGTGTATTTCTCTAGCAGTTCCATTGCGTCGGCAGATATCGACATTTCGCGGCCTGTTTGACGGCAGAACTTCTTGACGAAGTGGTTGGCCAGTTCCTTTATGTCCTCTTTCCGATCTCTCAAAGGAGGAAGGCTGATCGGGATAACGGAGATCCTGTAGAAAAGGTCCTCGCGGAACGAGCCGTCATCGATCATCGATTTGAGATCGCGATTTGTCGCCGCTATCACTCGCGAATCGATCTGGAACTCTTCGTGGGCTCCGACGGGACGGACCTTTCTTTCCTGTAAGACGCGAAGCAGCTTGACCTGCATCGCGGTCGACATCTCGCCTATCTCGTCCAAAAATATCGTGCCTTCGTTCGAAGCCTCGAAAAGGCCCTTTCGGTTCGTGTTCGCACCGGTAAACGCCCCTTTGACATATCCGAACAGCTCGGACTCCAGGAGCGTTTCCGTGAACGCTCCGCAGTTGATCGAGATAAACGGTTTCTCGGCACGCGGGGAAAGATCGTGTATTGCCCGGGCCACAAGTTCCTTACCCGTTCCGGATTCGCCGGAAACGAGCACGGTCGACTGAACTTCGGCGACCGTTTCGATCATCTGGAAGATCGCCTGCATCTTGTCGGAATTTCCGACGATGTTCTTAACGCTTCCTTGCTTGCGCTGAGCCCGTTTGAAGGCACGGTTCTCTTTGATGAGGTCTTGTTTCTCGAGCGTTTTCGAGACGATCAGCTTTAGTTCCTCGACGTCGAACGGCTTCTGTATGAAATCGTCGGCGCCGAGTATGAAGGCCTCGCGAGCGGTGTCGACCGTTGCGAATGCCGTCATGAGGATCACGCCGATGTCGGGCAGAAGCTCGCGGGCCTCCCGCAGCATCTCGATCCCGTTCATGTCCGGCATCCGGACATCCGAGACAACAACATCGGCGGGATCTTCACGGATCAGTTCGACCGCTTCGCGGCCGTTTCTGGCGGTCCGGATTGCGTGGCCGCTTCCCTCAAAGACCACACCGAGCAACTGTCTGTAGCTTTGTTCGTCGTCAACGATGAGAATTTTTGCCATGGCTGGAGAAAATCGTAAGGTTCAGAAAGGAAGTGGCCGTGGGCGGCCGGATGGAAGTAAAGAAGCCCTTAAAGCTCCCTCACCTTCATTCTCACAGAAACGAGGCCGCTGTTTCAAGGCGAAACCTCTTCGCTCTTCTGTCTCACGTTCAGATAATCCTTCAATGGGGAGGTGGTCTCCGTCAAAACGGATGAGGACCCATCTGCCGAGGACGCCCGCTTTCCGTAGTCTGACGGAAGATCGAGCGTGATCCTCGTACCCTCATTCTCTTTACTTGAAACGCTGATCGTGCCGTTGTGGTCGCGGACGATCTGGTAGACGATCGAGAGCCCGAGACCGGTTCCGCCTGTGGTCGATGTGGAAAAAGGCTCGAACAGCTGTTCGACCTGCTCTCTGGGCATTCCGCAGCCGGTGTCCGAGAACACGATGCGAAGTCGCCCGTTCCGGCGCTTTGTTAGGCTTATGCAGAACTCGCCGCCGTTGGGCATCGCCTGCAGGGAGTTCCTTGCAAGGTTCCAGAAGATCTGTTTCAGTTGGGACACGTCGCCGTTCATGAGGACGGGACCTTCGGGAAGCTTGCTCCGTAAGACGTGATTCTCGCTCACATCCGGACTGTGCTCCAAAAGCGTGAGCGTATCGAGGATCGCCTCGCAGGCGTCGAGCTCAGCGAAAGTGACGGCCGCGGGCCGCGCGTATTTCAGGAAGTTCGTGATGATGGAATTCATCCTGTCCGATTCGGTCAGGATTATCTCCATCAGATTGGCCTGAGCAGAATCCTCTGGCGTCTGCGAATCAAGCACCTGGATAGCGCCGCGCATCGCGCCGAGAGGGTTCCGGATCTCGTGCGCGAGGCCTGCTGCGACGCGCCCTACCGCGGCAAGCCTGTCCTTTCGCCGCACGCTCTCTTCCATCGTGCGTATGTCGGTGAGATCCTGGAAAGTGATGATGAGGCCCGTCTTCTCGCCGCTCTCCGACATCAGCGGGGAAATACTGTAACCGATCTGGACCACGAAACCGTCGGGTGTCGTAAATCCCATCTCGTGGCGCGGAAGGTTCTCGTTCTCCGCGCCTGCGCGCAACGCCATGCCGATCTCGCGCCCAATGTCGCCGAGGACGTAATAGATCGATCTCCCCCGCATTTCGGAAGCCCTGTAACCAGTGATCTCCTCGGCCATCGAGTTGAAGGTGAATATATTGCCTTCGAGGTCGATGGTGATAAGCCCCGAGCGGATCGACTCGACGATCCTTTCGTGCAGAACCCGCAGGTTCTCGAGCGTTCGTGTGGTCTCACGAAGCTTTTCGCCGGAGCTGTATCTCTCGGAAAGCTTCGACGACAGAAGCCCGACGACAAGGAACGCGACATCGTGAAAGCCTACGATCTGGATCACCTTCGACATCTCCGGCGCCGGCGCGAAGCTGTCGATCACCGCAAACGAGGTCAGTCCGGCAAGCGTTGTGAAGAGCAGGACGCACAAAGTCGCGAATATCAGCGTCCGTTTGCCGCTCAGGAAGATGCTCGCGACCGCGATCACTATGATGTAGAGCGTTATGTAAGGCGAATTCAGAACACCCGTCCGCCACACGAGCCAGGTGACAAGAAGTGCGTCGAGAAAGAACTGCGTGCGGATCTGCCAGATGTAGCTCTCGGAAAGCCTCAGGAAGAAGAAGTAGACGATCGTAAGGCCGACGGAGATGATGAATACGAGAAACAGCCCCTGCGGGAAATCCTCCCAGGACAGTTTCAAGTGTCCGCTGTTCCAGACCCACGTCGCGACCAGCAGCAGAAAGACGGCGAGAAGCCTTCCTATAACAAGCGTCTGGAGCTTCTGGTTAAGGCTCAGGTTTCCTGGCAGGTATTTTTCCGTGTTCATCTTTTGAGAATCAGAGGCGGATTTCTTAAGATTCCTAGGACGGACGGAACACAACTATGGAAGACAAATATGACGAACGCCCCTGGGGGAGCTACACAATTCTTGACGAGGGAACTGATTACAAGGTGAAGAGGCTGGAAGTTCTGCCTCAAAAGCGACTTAGTTATCAGCGGCACGGTAAACGCTCCGAGCACTGGTTTATCGTGCGTGGCACCGCTAAGGTAACATTAAACGGTGTTGAAATGCTAGTTGAAAGCGGGGAATCGGTCGACATACCTGTCGGCACCGCGCACCGGGTCGAGAACCCTCTGAGCGGGGAAACGCTCGTGTTTATCGAAACCCAGACGGGAAGTTACTTCGGCGAGGATGACATCGAGCGGATCGAGGACGATTTTGGAAGGATTGAGGGTTCGTAGTTCAAAGTTCAAGGTTCCTAGTTCAAGGAAAAGAAAAAATGAGACCGTTTAGAGCAGCGCTTGCGCTGCAATACTCGTGCGAGGCACGGCTGAAAAGTTCCGTGTGCCACGCTAGAGTTCAAAGTTCGAATTTCAAAGTTCAAAGAGGCGTTTAGCGGCCGGCTTGCCCGCCACGACTGGTATTGAGAAGAAAGGACTGAGGGAGAGAGAGATCTTTGAGAATGAAGCACCGGAGTATCCGGCATACGTAGGGCTCGATGTCCATAAGGAGACTATCGTGGCGGCGATCGCCCGGGAGGGTCGGGGAAAGCCGGAGTCGCTTGGAACGATAGCGAACAAACCGAAGGAGGTGGCGAAGCTTGTCGAGCGGCTGAGCCGGGAGTTCGGGGGAGAGGTTCTGCTGTACTGCTACGAGGCAGGTCCGTGCGGATACGTTCTGTACCGTCAGCTGGTGGAGATGGGGCAGGAATGCCATGTTGTGGCACCGTCGAAGATCCCTAAGAAGCCCGGCGACAGGATAAAGACGGACCGGCGGGATGCGAGGAAGCTGGCCCGGCTATTGAGGAGCGGGGATCTTACGGCGGTATGGGTGCCGGGAGAGGAGCAGGAGGCGATGCGGGACCTGGCGCGGGCGCGGAACGACTTCAAGATCCAGGAGCGGAAGGCGCGCCAGCAACTGAGCGCTTTCATGCTCCGTCACGGGCATTCGTGGCCCAAGGGAAAGACGCGGTGGACGAAGGGCCACTTCGAATGGATGGAGACGCGCAAGTTCCCTCACGAATGGCAGTATGTTGTGCTTCAGGGATACATCAGAGCGGTGAATGCGGCGGAGAAGAGGGTGGCTGACATCACGGCGGAAATGAGCATGGCGCTGCCGCACTGGTCGATGGCTCCGGTGGTCTACTCGCTGATGGCGTTCAGGGGTATCGACATGGTCAGCGCGATGGGGCTCCTGGCAGAACTCGGGGATCTGACCCGCTTCGACTCGCCGAAGCAACTGATGGGCTTTCTGGGGCTTGTGCCCAGCATACACGCCTCCGGCCCGACAAAGCGCGAGGGTGAGATAACGAAGACCGGCAACTCGAGGGCCCGGCGCCTGCTGGTCGAAGCCGCCTGGGCGTACCGCCATCCGGCGCGCATGACGGCTCATTTGAGACGAAAGGCGAAGAACGCGTCCGAAGAAGCCAGGGAGATATCCTGGAAGGCCCAGAAACGTTTGTGCGGAAGATACCGGTCGCTGGTCTACTCGGGCAAGAACAAGAACCAGACCACGGTGGCAGTCGCCAGGGAACTCTCGGGCTTTATCTGGGACGTGACACGGGTCGAGATGGCCAGGTTTGAAACCCCCGCCCGCTAGCGGGCCGGTAACGCATCGCAAAGAAGTATCCGACAAGAGGAAAAGAAGTTAACCACAGAAGAAAAGGAGGTCAGAGGCGCTCCAGGTCAGGGCATTCGCAGACAGATCTTCTGAAGAATCCCGGTCACGGCTAGAACGGCTTCCCCGAAAGGGGAATGATCCACGCTTTTAGATAAGAGGAAAGCTTCGCGACGAAGACAAGTCAGGTAGGTAACCAATCCACGTATATCAGCATGATCCATCGTCGCTTACCGTCCGCAATGCCCTGACCTCAGGCGCTTCTGACAAACGAGAATATGTAGAGGGGTTGACAGGTCAAAACATATCAGCCGTGGACTTCAGTCCACGGGGTGCGTCGGAACGGATTTCCCCAGTCGCGTAGCGACGTTGGCATGAGCAGTGATCGGTAAGCCGTGAGCAGTGAGCGGTGTCCGAAGCCCGACTGTGAGGGAGGGAGTAACTCAGGACTGAGAGAAAAGGACTGAGGACTGAGCCGTTTCGTTCGCGCAAGGAACACTGAGATTCGCCATTTCGTTCGCGTAGCGAACACTGAATTTAGACATAATGTTTTGACCTGTCCTGCCTCAAGAACGTGGATTATGTTAGGTGAGATTCACCAACACCTAGCCACAATTGAGGAGGACAGGCATGAAGAATACTAACGCAATCAACGGAAAAGCGAGAGATCTTTGAGAATGAAGCACCGGAGTATCCGGCATACGTAGGGCTCGATGTCCATAAGGAGACTATCGTGGCGGCGATCGCCCGGGAGGGTCGGGGAAAGCCGGAGTCGCTTGGAACGATAGCGAACAAACCGAAGGAGGTGGCGAAGCTTGTCGAGCGGCTGAGCCGGGAGTTCGGGGGAGAGGTTCTGCTGTACTGCTACGAGGCAGGTCCGTGCGGATACGTTCTGTACCGTCAGCTGGTGGAGATGGGGCAGGAATGCCATGTTGTGGCACCGTCGAAGATCCCTAAGAAGCCCGGCGACAGGATAAAGACGGACCGGCGGGATGCGAGGAAGCTGGCCCGGCTATTGAGGAGCGGGGATCTTACGGCGGTATGGGTGCCGGGAGAGGAGCAGGAGGCGATGCGGGACCTGGCGCGGGCGCGGAACGACTTCAAGATCCAGGAGCGGAAGGCGCGCCAGCAACTGAGCGCTTTCATGCTCCGTCACGGGCATTCGTGGCCCAAGGGAAAGACGCGGTGGACGAAGGGCCACTTCGAATGGATGGAGACGCGCAAGTTCCCTCACGAATGGCAGTATGTTGTGCTTCAGGGATACATCAGAGCGGTGAATGCGGCGGAGAAGAGGGTGGCTGACATCACGGCGGAAATGAGCATGGCGCTGCCGCACTGGTCGATGGCTCCGGTGGTCTACTCGCTGATGGCGTTCAGGGGTATCGACATGGTCAGCGCGATGGGGCTCCTGGCAGAACTCGGGGATCTGACCCGCTTCGACTCGCCGAAGCAACTGATGGGCTTTCTGGGGCTTGTGCCCAGCATACACGCCTCCGGCCCGACAAAGCGCGAGGGTGAGATAACGAAGACCGGCAACTCGAGGGCCCGGCGCCTGCTGGTCGAAGCCGCCTGGGCGTACCGCCATCCGGCGCGCATGACGGCTCATTTGAGACGAAAGGCGAAGAACGCGTCCGAAGAAGCCAGGGAGATATCCTGGAAGGCCCAGAAACGTTTGTGCGGAAGATACCGGTCGCTGGTCTACTCGGGCAAGAACAAGAACCAGACCACGGTGGCAGTCGCCAGGGAACTCTCGGGCTTTATCTGGGACGTGACACGGGTCGAGATGGCCAGGTTTGAAACCCCGCCCGCTAGCGGGCCGGTAACGCATCGCAAAGAAGTATCCGACAAGAGGAAAAGAAGTTAACCACAGAAGAAAAGGAGGTCAGAGGCGCTCCAGGTCAGGGCATTCGCAGACAGATCTTCTGAAGAATCCCGGTCACGGCTAGAACGGCTTCCCCGAAAGGGGAATGATCCACGCTTTTAGATAAGAGGAAAGCTTCGCGACGAAGACAAGTCAGGTAGGTAACCAATCCACGTATATCAGCATGATCCATCGTCGCTTACCGTCCGCAATGCCCTGACCTCAGGCGCTTCTGACAAACGAGAATATGTAGAGGGGTTGACAGGTCAAAACATATCAGCCGTGGACTTCAGTCCACGGGGTGCGTCGGAACGGATTTCCCCAGTCGCGTAGCGACGTTGGCATGAGCAGTGATCGGTAAGCCGTGAGCAGTGAGCGGTGTCCGAAGCCCGACTGTCAGGGAGGGAGTAACTCAGGACTGAGAGAAAAGGACTGAGGACTGAGCCGTTTCGTTCGCGCAAGGAACACTGAAATTCGCCATTTCGTTCGCGTAGCGAACACTGGGTTTAGCCGTGGACTTAAGTCCACGGGGTGTGTCGGAACGGATATCCCCAGTCGCGTAGCGACGTTGGCATGAGCAGTGATCGGTAAGCCGTGAGCAGTGAGCGGTGTCCGAAGCCCGACCGTAAGGGAGGGCTACCGCTTTGAAGTTCCAGGTACCAAGTTCCAGGTTCAAAGTGAAGTAAGCAGTTTCATATTCCGAACTGCGATTGAGGACTAATCAACATGACTCTCAACGATCCTCCTTGCAGCGTCGAGCAGATTGTCCGCAACGATGTCCGGCTTCAGTTCAAGTGACTTCTCAGTCGTGCTGCCGTAACCTGTTCTCACCAAAGTAGTTCGTGTTCCGGCATTGACCCCGAGCCCAAGGTCCAGTTCCTTGTCCCCGATCGTCCAGCTGGATCCCAGATCGTAATCGTTCACTTCCATCGCCTGACGGATCATTCCCGTGTTCGGCTTGCGACATTCGCATCCGGCGTCCGGAAGATGCGGGCAGAAATGGAACGAAGCGATCTCGATGCCCGCCGCCTTCAAAGCAAGCCGTATCTTTTCGTGGATCGCGTTGACCGCCTTCGCGTCGAAGAAACCGCGGCCGATCCCGGACTGGTTCGTAACGACGACTAGTTCGAATCCCGCTTCCTTGAGCAAAAGCAACGCTTCGGTCGTGAACGGAAACAGCCTCGTTTCCTCGACGGTCGACAGAAAATCGACCTCTTCGATCAGCGTGCCGTCCCTGTCGAGAAAGACCGCCTTCTTCTTCTCCATACTCGTCACTTCTTTCGAATTTCAGCCAACGCGCTTTCGATCACCATTTCCGGCGTGACACGGGTCATGCACCGGTGATCGATCGGGCATTCGCGAAGCATGCACGGCGAGCATTCGACCGGCTCGCGGACGACGGTCCCGCCCCACGGCGCGGTCGTCAGGTGGTTCGTTGGTCCGAAAACGGTCACAGCAGGGGTTCCAACCGCCGACGCGACGTGTGCAAGGCCCATATCGTTCGAGATCATAATGTCCGACTCGGCGACGACCGCGACCGCCTCCGCGAGAGCGGTCTCGCCGGTCAGGTCGAAAGCCTGTGATTTCATCGCGTTCGAAACTTCGGCCGAAGAGGCTTGATCCTCTTTCGAGCCCAGAAGAACCGCTTGTGATCCAAGCTCTTCCGAAAGAGCATCAGCCACGGCCGCAAATTTCTCAGGCATCCAGCGTTTCGCCAGTGAATTCTGCGAACCTGCGCCGAACGCGATCAAGGGCGCCGAACTGTCGATGCCCTTCGAGGCCAGCATCCTGCGCGCCTCTTCGCGCCGGGTCTCGCTGACAGCGATGGACACGTCAGGATCAGAACCGGCAGGTTTTCCGCCGAGTTCCTCCGCAGCCGACCGTGCAAGTTCAAGGTAGTAGAAGACCTCGTGTTTTTCGCTTCTCCAATCCGGCTTTGGAAAAGCTTTGGTGAGAAGGATCCCGCGGCCTTCCCCGGCGTAACCGTATCGTTTCGGTATCCCAGCGGCCCTGGCCACAAGCGCAGAGCCGAACGAATTCGTGAAGATCAATGCGGCGTCGAATCCGCCCTTCCTCAACTGCCCGGCTTGCGAACGAATGGCCTTCGGCGAGTGCCCTCCGGCTTCGAGAACAAGTATCTCGTCGATGAAATCGGCGTCGCGGAAGATCCCTTCCGCCCAGGACTTCGTCGCCAGAGTGATCGAAGCATCCGGAAACGTCGCCCGCAGAAGCTTCATCGCGGGAACCGACATCACGGAGTCGCCTATCCAGTTCGTGCCTCTTACCAGGATCTTCATTCTGCCGCTGAACGTCCGCCGGTCCTTTCGAACAGGGATCGAAGTCCTTCATCCATTTTCACCGAAGGCGACCAATCGAGCTCTTTCGTGACGAGCGAAAGGTCGGTCACATATCTGGCCGGAGTCGGCATCGGGAGGGGATTTTCTTTATCGATCACGGCCTGCAGACCCGAGGCGCCCTCCAGATGCGAAACAAGCTCCCGAAGCGACAGGGCATTGTCCGGGCCGCCTCCTATGTTGTAGAGCCCGTGGCGGATCACGGAATCGCGGAACGCCTCACAAGCAGAGATCAGGTCATCGACGTGCAAAAGGTCCCGAACGGGATCGCCGCCGCCGGGAAGCCGGATCGGCTCTCCCTTGTCGATCGACTCGGCGTAGTGGCCGACAAAGCCCGGCGTGTTTCCCTCGCTCCGAGGCGCATAGACCGTCGAAAGCCGGAAGATGCACGAGCGGAAGTTCTTCTGATTCGCGTAGTATTCGACATACCGCTCGGCGATCAGTTTTGACCACTCAAGGGCCGTCTGGCCGGCGTAAAGCGTAGGGCACGTCTCCGGGACTTCTTTGAAATTATCGGCAAAGCGCCCGTAGACATCTTTTGTCGAGGCGAAAATGAACACCGCGCCTTCTTTAACATTCTTGAGGAGATTGACCGTGCCGTCGACATTAGTCAGGAATGTCTCGTCGGCGGCGTCGGGCGATTTGTCGAGGTGGGCCGCCAGGTGGATTATGACGTCGTAGTCGGCGGCCGTCTGGGTGTCGTACAGGTTGAGGAGGTCGCGGTTCGAACGCCGGGAGAAATCGTTCGCCGCGAAGTGCTTTCGGACGTGGGTTCCGAGATAGCCGCTCCCTCCCGTGACAAGATACTTCATAACTCCGCGTGCCGTTCGCTCAAACGTGAGCTCCAACGAGCTTCTGCATCGATTCGGCTTTGCCGATCACGACAAGCAGGTCGCATTCTTCGATCTTCGTGCTGCCCGAAGGATTGAAGATCATCTCGCCCTCTTGCCGTCTGATGGCCACCACGAGAAGGTTGAGTTCGCGGCTTAGGTTCGTGTCCTTCAGCGCCTTTCCGACCAGAGGACTTTCGGCATTTACTGGCACTTCTTCGAATACAAGATCGAGGTGCTCCGCGACGATCGAGTCCATAAAATCGGCGATCGCGGGCTTGATCAACGCTCTCGCCATCGAAAGGCTCCCGATGATGGTAGGAGCTATCACGCGGCTCGCGCCAGCACGGATCAGCTTCGCTTCCGCCTGCTCTTCGACCGCTCTGGAAACTATGTGAAGGTTGCGGTTGAGGTCGCGAGCCGTGAGAACGACATAGATGTTCGCCGCATCGTCCGGAAGGCAGGTGGCGAGCCCCGCCGCGCGTTCGACTCCGGCCTCGATCAGGTTCTGTTCAAGCGTCGCGTCGCCGATGATCGTGAACTGGCGTTCCGTGTTCTCAAATCCCTCGATCCGTTTCTCGTCAAGTTCGATCAGCACGTGCGGGATGCCTTCCTTCTGAAGCGACGTGATAACCCTGCGGCCGACCCGGCCGGCCCCGCAGATTATGTAATGGTCCGAGAGCTTTTCCATTTCTCTGGTTCTCCGCCTGTGCCCAAGCGCGGCGACTACTTCCGTCCGTATGAAGGCCTGGGCAAGGATCGAGAGCGCGTAAAGCACGGTGCCGACGCCGAACAGTATGAACACCGATGTGAACACTTTTCCCGCAACGGTCGCCGGGACGTAGTCACCGTAACCGACCGTCGTGACCGTGGTGGTGGTCAAATAGATGCTGTCCAGCCAGCCAAGTCCTTCGATAAAATGGTAACCGACCGTCCCGCCGGCGATCACCAGGAAGATGGCGGCGTGTGCGAGTATGAGCCTCTTCCTGAGGTCCGGAGACAATGACTCGAACAGATTCATTCGCTGCAGGAGGGCGGGCCGGCCCTTCGGAAGGCGTTCTTTCCCGCGGGAAAGCAAGCGCATAGCGGATCGCCGGACGCCTAGAATAAACTAGACTAGGTTCCCGAAACTATATAGAATTCAAAGATGTTCCTATTCAGGAACCGGCCGGGATCGCGCCTCCTTTCAGCAACCGGGCCTACCCAACTCTAATCGAAGTCTCATAATGCCACAATTCGCCAATGTCAGAAACAAGGGACGGAATGTGCGCCGTCCCGCGCCAGGAAAGGCTTCGAAGCTTCGCAGGTACAAGGCTCCGAAGCCGACTCTGTTCAGGCGGATCGTAAGGCTGATCTTCAACCCGGTCACATTTGCGATAGCGGCCTTTTCGCTTCTCGCAGTCTTTCTCGTGGCCTCCTACTTCTGGTTCGAGTTCTCCGACAAGATCAACCGAATGCTGGCCGGCGATATTTTCACGAGGAACGCCGGCATCTATTCCGCGCCGAAGACGATCCGCAAAGGCGAGCGGCTCAGTCACGAGGAACTCGTCGATCATCTTCGGTCCGCCGGTTATGTTCGCGCAGACCGTGATGCCGATCCGCTTCGCGGCCGGTATGAGGCCTCTCCCGGCAAGGTATCGATCGAACCCGGCAGTACAGCCGTGCTTGACGGAAAGGTGGAGTTCAGGGACCTGGAAGTGGAGTTCGACAAAAAGGGCGAGGTCATCGAATCGATCCGCGACAAGTCTTCAGGGGACGAGCTTGCAAAAACGGCGCTCGAGCCGCTGATGCTGAGCTCGATCGCGGCCGAGGGGGACGGCCGGCGAAAGGTAGTCTCGTTCAGAGATCTTCCGCCTCATCTCGTGAAGGCGATCACCGTCACAGAAGACCGCGCATTCTTCGATCACTGGGGCGTGAACTTCCGGGGCATCGCGAGGGCGCTATGGCGAAGGTACGACGGTGAAGAGGACGGATCGCCAATCGAGAACCAGGGCGGCTCTTCGATCACGCAGCAGCTTGTGAAGAACCTCTTTCTGACGCCCGAACGCAGCTGGGAGCGAAAGGCGCGTGAGGCATACATGTCCGTCATTCTCGAAACGAGGCTGACGAAGGAAGAGATCTTCACCCTGTACGCGAACCAGATCTATCTTGGCCAGAACACCGGCGTTTCCATCTACGGTGTCGGCGAGGCCTCGAACATCTATTTCGGAAAGGACGTTTCCGCGCTTACTCTTCCGGAGGCGGCGTTCATCGCGGGGATAATCCGAAGTCCGAACAGATACGATCCATACAAAAAGCCGGAACGCGTGAAGCAGAGAAGAAACCAGGTCATTCAGTCGATGCTCGAGTCCGGCGAGATCTCCGCCGCAGATGCGAAGAAGGCCAAAGAAACGGGCCTCGGGGTCATAAAGCCTGCCGCGAGAAAAGATCAGCAGGGAATGGAGTATTTCTCGCAGTTTGCGGTGGAGCAGCTTCCGAAGGTGATCGACGATCCGGAAGCGCTCCAGCATCTGCGGGTACTCACGACGATCGATCCCGATCTTCAGAAGGTCGCACACAAGGCTGTGACGGAACGCGTGGCGAAGCTCGAAAAGCTTTACAAAGAAGACAGACGCAAGAACCTGAACGCCGCGCTTGTCGCGATCAGGCCGAAGACCGGAGAGATCGTGGCGATGATAGGGGGCAGGGACTACGCCGACAACCAGTTCAACAGGGCCGCGCACGCTATGCGCCAGCCCGGTTCAGTATTCAAACCTTTCGTCTACGCATCTGCGATAAACACGGCCTATCTTCCGAACACAAGGGTCCTTACCGCAGCGAGCATCTTCAAGGACGAGAAGAAGGTGTTTACCTTCAATCAGGATTCCTATTCGCCCAATAATTACGGTGATTATTTCTCAAACAAAGAGATGACCCTCCGCGATGCGCTTGTGAAGAGCAAGAACGTGATAACGGTCGATATCGCGATGGAACTGAACGTCGGCAACGTGATGAACCTGGCCAGAAAGGCGGGCCTTCCAAAGGTGGAAAAGGCGTATCCGTCGATGGCTCTCGGTACCGCCGAGGCGACCCCGCTGCAGATGGCGAAGGCGTATTCGATGTTCGCGAACCTGGGAGACACGGTCGAGCCGATCGCGATAAACCGAATCACGACCGGCGACGGGAAGACCGTCAAGGCACCGACCGGTGAAAAACAGAACGTTCTGAGGCCGGACGTATCTTACATCCTCGTGGACATGATGAAGGACGTAGTGAACAAGGGAACCGCCGCGGGCCTTTCGGCTTGGGGGTTTAAAAATGTGGCGGGACAGAAAGGATTCGCGGGAAAGACCGGAACTTCGCGTGACGGATGGTTCGTCGGATTCACGCCTGAGATCCTCGTCGCTGTGTATGTCGGATTTGATGACGGTTCCGATCTGGGATTGAAGGGATCCGATTCTGCGATGCCTATCTGGGCGGATTTCATGAAAGAAGCGCTTCGGATGCATCCGGAGTGGAACGGCGACTGGACGATGCCCGGAGGGATTCGGAAAGCCGAGATCGATACCAGGAACGGATCGTTGATCAGGGAACTCGCGGCCGACGGAAGCGAGATCGAGCCCACTCCGACGCCCACGCCGGAATTCCCGGTGGATCCGGAGATAGCTGAAAGCCTCAACCCGGAGGCGAGCAGGGAGCTTTACGTTACGAATGTTCCGCCGGAATTCAGACGTGTCGAATTGTTCATCGGCGGGACGATTCCTAACCGCATGCTTCGTTCGGAATTCGACGAGGAGTTCCCGGACGGGATCGATCCCGACGCTTCGCCTACGCCGTTCACGACCTGGGAACAGGCCGAGGAGAACGCGCCCGCTTCTCGCCGCCTTGAAGACACGGATGTTGAGGGCAACGAAGTGACCGTACAATTTTGCCCTCTCTCGGGAAAACGGGCGACAGCGTACTGTCCCGAAAGGACCGCGCGGAAGTTCCGGAAGGGAACGGAGCCGCGGGAATTCTGCGACTTCCACGTCGGAGAGAAACGTTCAAACTAAAGCGCAAAAACAAAAGGCCGGGCAGAACAAGCCCGGCCTTTTCAGTACCCGGAAAGCGATCAATCCACTCCGAGATTCTCCATCAGGAAAGCGTAGGTGTCCGCCAGTTCCTCGATGATCTTCGACGTGGGCTTGCCCGCGCCGTGACCCGCGTCGGTCTCTATCCGGATCAGCACGGGGGCATCGCCGGCCTGCGCCTCCTGGAGAGTCGCGGCGTACTTGAAGCTGTGAGCCGGGACCACCCGGTCGTCGTGATCCGCAGTTGTAACGAGCACTGCCGGATACTTCGTGCCTTTCTTGATGTTATGAAGAGGCGAGTATGCGTACAGAGCCTTGAACTCGTCGGGGTTCTCCGACGATCCGTAGTCCGAAGTCCACGCGAATCCGATCGTGAACTTGTGGAACCTCAGCATGTCCATCACGCCGACGGCCGGAAGCGCAGCGCCGAACAGGTCGGGCCTTTGATTCAGGACGGCGCCAACCAGAAGCCCACCGTTCGATCCGCCCTGGATAGCGAGCTTCTCGGAGGACGTGTACTTGTTTGCGATCAGCCATTCTCCTGCAGCGATGAAATCGTCGAACACGTTCTGCTTATTGAGCTTTGTCCCCGCCTGGTGCCATTTCTCGCCGTATTCGCCTCCTCCTCTTAGGTTCGCGACCGCATAGACTCCGCCCATCTCCAGCCAGACGATCCTCGAGGTGCTGAAGCCGGGGGTCATCGAAATGTTGAATCCGCCATAGCCGTACAGCAGGGTCGGGTTCGTGCCGTCGAGCTTAATGCCCTTCTTGTGCACGATGAACATAGGGACCTTCGTCCCGTCCTTGCTAGCGTAGAAGACCTGCTTGACCTCGTAATCATCCGGGTTGAAATCCACCTCCGCACGGCGGAACAGCGTGCTCTTTCCGGTCTTCATATCGTAGCGGTAGATCGTAGGAGGCGCGTTGTAGCTCGAGTATGTGTAGAACGTCTCCGTGTCCTCGCGACGGCCGCCGAATCCGCCTGCGGATCCGATCCCCGGTAGCTCAACATCCCTTACGAACTTGCCTTCGATGTCGTAGATCTTGATCTGCGTGTAAGCGTCCTTCAGGTAGTCGGCAACGAACTGATTGTTGATGAACGAAACGCCCGTGAGCGTCTCCGCCACCTGGGGGATCACCTCTTTCCAGACGCGGGTCCTCGCGAGCAGGTTCACGGACACGAGCCGACCCAGCGGAGCGTCCTTGTCGGTCTCGAAGAAGAAGTTCGCTCCGTCGTTTCCGACATAGGAGTACTGATTCTCAAACTTGTCGATCAAAGGTACAATCGGAGCGTCCTTGAGCGTGAGGCTTTTGAAATAGACCTGGTTCTTTCGAGAAGTGCCGTCGCTGAGATAGATAAGAAGCCATTCACCGTCCTCGGTTACAAAACCGTTTATTCCCATCTTCGGATTGTCGGGACGCTCGTACACAAGCACATCTTCCGACTGGTCGGTCCCGAGTTCGTGGTAGTAGAGCTTGCGGTGCAAGTTCGCGTCCTCAAGTTTCGTGGCCTCGTTCGGCTCCGGATAGCGGCTGTAATAGACGCCCTTTCCGTCCTTTGTCCACGAGACACCGGAGAATTTAATGTGTCTCAGGTGGTCGGGAAGTTCCTTGCCGGTCTCGATGTCCATGAATTTGAACTCGCGCCAGTCGGAGCCGGCCTTCGAGATCCCGTAAGCCAAAGTCTTCCCGTCCTCGGTGATCGCCATTCCGCTAAGCGCAACCGTTCCGTCCTTCGAGAACTTGTTGGGGTCGATCAGCACGCGGCCCGGATCTTCCGGCGAATCAGCTATGTAGACCACGCTCTGGTTCTGAAGGCCGTCGTTCTTCGAATAGAAGTACTTGCCGCCCCGTTTGAACGGCGCCGAGTAGCGCTCGTAGTTCCAGAGTTCGGTAAGGCGTTCCTTAAGCTGTTCGCGTTTGGGAAGTTTCTCAAGGTAGCCGAAGGTCACCTTATTCTGCGCTTCGATCCAGGCTCTGGAATCGGCCGCATCAGGGTCCTCCAGCCAGCGGTAAGGGTCCGCCACTTTTGTACCGTGATAATCGTCTACCTGGTCGACCTTTTTGGCTTTCGGATAGTCTAGCTTCTGCTGAGCATCCGCAGTGGCAAAAAAGAGGGACAGTACTAGAAGGGCAGGAATGAACCCGCGTGACCTGAATGACATATTGACCTCCGAAGTTTGGTTTGACCGATATCTTACTACGCCGGAGGCGCCCTGAAAAACAAAAGAAGCGGCAGTCAGCCGCTTCCGGAGGTTGATTTCGATCTCTCGCTTATGCGTATCTGTGGGGTATCTCGCTGATCTCCGAAGGGAGCCTGTCGCTTTCCGAAGCCGGGTCCGGATCTGGCAGCCAGGCCTTCTTCTGGTACAAGAGGGTTTCCATCTCCGCGCTCGGGAGCGGCTTGGAGAACAGGTACCCCTGGCCGTAATCGCAACCGAGGTCGCGCAGAAGGGACAGTTGCTTCTCGGTTTCGATACCCTCCGCGACCACCTCTTTCTTCAGGTTCTTTGTCAGCGAAACGATGGTTTGAAGGATTCCCGAGTCCTCGCCGTTCTCTCCCACATTGAGCACAAAGGAGCGGTCGATCTTCAGCGTGTCGAACGGAAGCCTGTGCAAGTAGCTAAGCGAGGAATATCCTGTGCCGAAGTCGTCGATGCTGAGTTTGACGCCCAGATCAGAAACCTCATTCAGTGTCTCGATCGTCCTCTCGGCATTGTCCATCGCAGTTGATTCCGTTATCTCGAGCTTGAGGCTGCGAGCCGGAAGGCCCGTCTCATCTAGCGCCTCCTGGACGTCATAAATGAGACTTTTGTCTGCAAGGTGCCTTCCGGAGATGTTAACGCTGATCACCAGGTCCTGGTGCTCGTTTGAGATCTCTCTCCATCGCTGGAGCTGGGAGCACGCCTCTCTAAGCACCCATTTGGTCAGAGGGATGATCGAGCCGGTGTCCTCTGAGATCGGGATGAACAATCCGGGCGAGACGAATCCAAGTTCGGAATGATGCCAGCGAAGAAGGCCCTCGAAACCGACGAGCTCTCCGCCTTTTAGTGAGATAAGGGGTTGGTAATGCAGGGAAAGCTCATTCTTTTCGATCGCGTACCGCAGGTCTCCCTCAAGCCGGATATGCTCGAGATACTTCGATCTTGTCTGCTTGTCGAACACCGCGACGCTGATGTTCTCTTCCTTCGCGCTGTGCATGGCGATGTCGGCGTCGCGCAGGATGTCTTCGGGTTTAAGCTGTTCGTGATCGAAGGGCGCGATGCCTATGTAGAGGTCAGAGAAGATCTTGTTTCCCTGGATCACGTACGGCTGCGTGAGGTGGTCGTATATCCGAAAAGCGTACGATTTGGCTTCGTTGATCGAGGAAAGGTCGTTGAGTATGATCGCGAACTCATCCCCGCCGAGGCGCGCGATCGTGTCTTCGTCGCGAAGGCACCGTCGAAGCCTGAGCGCGACGACACGCAGAACCTCGTCTCCGATCGTGTGTCCGAGGCTGTCGTTGATGTTCTTAAATCGTGAGAGATCCAGAAAAAGGACGTAGTATCGTCGGGCTACCTCGGAACCGAGCTGAAGAAGCAGGTTGAGGCGTTCGATCAGGTATGCGCGGTTTGGAAGGTCGGTGAGATTGTCGTGGAACGCTGCGTATTCGAGGTCCTGTTTGCTTTGCCGCAGGTCCCTTGTGATTTCCTCTTCTTTCTCAAGCAGGTTCTTGAGCTGCCTCGCGTGTTCTTCGACCTCCTCGGCCTTGGCCCGCGCGATCTCGGTCTTCTCCCTCTCGGCCTGCTCCGCCTGCTCGATCGATTCGTTAATGTTTCGAATCATCTGCCGGTAATTGGCGTAAGCGATTGCGAAAATGGCTAGCGCAACACTAAGAGTCAGAAAGTCACCGTAGTTGATTAGCTTGAAGGCAATCCCCGCAAGTCCCGCGCCTGCTATCTGCGTCATCGAACTTGAAAAACACACTTTCTTCCACATTGTCCACACAGAGTTTTCACTTTTAAGGGAATAGAAAACTGCAGCGAACAATGAGAGGAACACAAACTGGACGATCGCCAATACGCCGAGAACCGTAATCAGCTCTGATGCTATACCGTAGTTTGTACCAATCCCCGCGTGAGGCAACAGGGTGAAAACGAAGTAAGTGATTCCAGTTGAGAACGCGGTACTCGCGATGTTGAAGGGAATCGCGAGTTTTCTTAGCTGAAATCCTCCATAGATTAGGAAAATGCAGCTAATGGATACCTCGAGAGTGGCGAAAATGATCGCGAGCTCTCCTCCATACTTGATGAAGGCGAAAAAGATCATTGTGTCCGCAAAGCTGAGGTAAGAGTTCGAGTGGGGTAATGATAGGGTCAACCGCGACGTTACAAACAGCGCTGCGACCATTAATAGCACCGTGCTCAAACTCAAGATGGAAGTATCGAGGTTAGCAACCGCAAAAAGGAATGAGGCGAGACCACATGCAGAAATGACTCCAACGTAAATATTGAAAAGCTTCTCGCGACTCATTTTCACTTTTGGGTTTGGCGGTTGTGGGAACCGGTAAGAATTGAGAATCGTTATCACGGCGACGATGTGCCGGCGACCTAACACAGTTTAACATAGCCAAACACGCGAATTCCACTTTATTTCGGGCTCGAACTCGACTAGTCAAACCGAAAAACTCAAGATTTAAAAGAGTGTGATTGAATCTAGAATCCTTTGCGATCCTCGCGGTGGAACCATCACCACGAACCGTGGGCCTCTCCATCTCCGCGGATTTTATACTTCAGTGTATACAAGATACGCAGTGGATAGTGGGTAGCCAAAGCGCTAACGAGTGTAAAGTGTTGATATATCTTTATTTATCAGCCGGACAAGTCGAATATTGGGTAGATTATTGTCAATTTCGATAGTCGCCAAAGCATAGCTCAAAAAGTATTAAGCTAACCCCTTAAACCATTGAATAAAAACGACTTCGACAATCCCTTTTTCCTTTTCCCCTTGTTGGCACGACGCTTGAAGCGTCATTGGCGAATCGAATTTTCAAAAGAGAGCACAAGGAGAGAAAATGAAAAGGTCAAACAAAATTATAACGACGCTGCTACTTATAGCGATCTTCGCAATGTCTTCGATGACTGCTGAAGCTGGGATCATAGTTGGTTATACGAGAGATGGTTCGAGCGCCGAGAAATGCGAGATTTCGAAAGTAGAAGGAACGAAGTCAACAAGTCGCTTTGACAGAGGCATTATCGTTGGACTTACTGGCATTATCGTTGGGCTTACTGGAATTATCGTAGGCTATACTTCGGATAGTGCGAGTTGTGGCCACCTTCCCACAGGTGATTAATCAACTAATGTGTCCTTACCCTTGACTGCCTCTCCCACGATTTTGTCCGATTGAAGCCACGTCCAACTCCAGGACGTGGCTTCAATGTTTTGTGCGAACTCCGATGGAATCCACGATTTTCTCGAAATCCTGATTCCCCCTCAACCTTCCCCACCGAGGATCCACTAGTATAGAACACATCGGGATACCTTGTTTTGAGACCCTTCCGGAGCAGCGCTATTGCTTTACCGAAGTGTCCTAAGCCGAGTTCAAGGATGCCGAAATAATTTGCAGGCACATTTTGCGACTTACTCATTATTCGGAGCTTTTCCCGTGCGGCGCAGGCGCCTTCCACGTTACCCATAAGCCCTAAACAATACCCAATCATCGATATTGCTTCTGGGTGCTCGTGGAGGCTAAGTGCAGACTGGAGATCTTCAATAGCGTCTTGATATTGTTGGAGTTCCGTTTTTGCTGCCCCTCGTATCAGAAGCGCTTCGTAATTATTTGGGTCGAGATCCAACACCTCATCAAGACAGCTAATGGCATTCTCGAATCTCTCCATCTTGTAGAAGATCTTAGCCGCATTCTTATTGTTTACAACCGAAATTGGATCCAATTGCATGATGATGCTAAGTTGTTCCAAAGCCTCTTTGAACCGTTTTTGGTTCGACAACAGGTTTGCATAGTAGTACCGAGCCCTTGCGAAATTCGGATTGAGATTGATTGCAGTCGAAAGTGATCTCTCAGCATTGGCAATATCCCAGTCCAGATACATCGATATGCAACCACGTAGTAAATGGTATTCCGGGAGTTCCCGAATCAATTGAGCATGGCTAAGCATTCTCTCCGTATGCCTTATCGCTTCCTCTCGGTTGAATTCTTCATAGAAGAACATCCAGAGATAGCAGTTCGCGATCTCTACGTATGCACTAGCATTTAACGGATCAGATCTCGTAGATTCTTCAAACAGAGAGAGTGCGCGGGTTAGAGCACTGAGCCCGCCTTGATTCACAAAGTACTTGCCCTTCAGATACAGCCTGTAGGACTCGGTATTCTTCGTCTGTTGCTGGCTCGATAGTCTTCGTGAGGCTCTGTCGATCTCGGCGTTCAGATTCTCGCAGATCGAGTTCGTGATGCTGTCCTGCATCTCGAAGATCTCGGAGAAGTTCTTGTCGAACTTTGCTCCCCACAGCTGCGTGCCGTCTTCCGACTTGCACAGTTCCACTGACAAGGAAATATCATCGTCCGAGATTCGGATCCGGCCTGTGAGTACACTGGAGACATTCAGCCGCTTACCGACTTCCTTAACGTCTATCTCTTCGTTCTTAAATCGGAAAACGGTGTTTCTTGCCAGTACCCTGAGGTCCGGCCGGCATGAGAGATTGTTGATGAGCGCCTCCGTCATTCCGTCGGCAAGGTAATCGATCTCCGTGTCCCCGTTCTCATTGAACAGAGGCATTACGGCGATCGATTCGCAGTCCTCATCAAGACCGTAAGGGTCGACCAGCGGAGTCGCCCCGGAGACCGCTTCCTTCCATTCCTCGTTCTCGACCGTTTCGACGGATTCCACGAACTGATAGCCCGACCCCGAGAGCGTATGTATGTATCCTTCGGCACCTGTTTTTTCGAACATCTTACGGATCCTTGAAATATGGACCGCCAGATTGCTCTCTTCTACGAAGTGACCCTCCCAGACGACATCAAGGATCTCGTCCTTGGTAACCGTCTGTCCCGAGTTCGCGACCAGGTAACAGAGAACTTCGAATGTGCGGGGCTTGATGTCGATGAATCGCCCGTCGTGGGCAAGTCTTCTTTCGGCGGGGTTCAGGTAGTATCTCCCGAACTTGTAAATCTCGGTAACAGCCTGCCCGGGATCGGATCTCGAGCCATCCATTGTGGTCTGCACCTCCATTCCTTTTTGCGTCCAGTTCAAGCGCGGTACGATTATATGCCCAAAATCACCCGATTTTCAGGGGATTAAGAATAATTCAAGATAATTCAGATCAGTTTAAGACACGCCTCCGGGCAAAGGCTAAGATTGAGGCATAAGGAAGGAGGTCGCTGATATCCCGGGCCTTTTTCGACCTTTTGGGCCCCGGGGACTCCCATACAGTGATCAAGCTCCTTATGGATTGCGAGGAATTTCGTGGTTCGCCGAAAGGATTTTCTCTCACTTTCAGGCACGTGAAAGACCCGCAAGAACCTTAAGTGTGGTCCTCACCACCTCACTTAAGCGCCGGAAGCGGATTGATAACGCGGAGACAGCCTTCGCAGGTTCTCAACCGCTTTCGGCACCAACCCCAGAACGTAGTCGACGTCGTCTTCCGTATTCTCCCGACCAAAACTGAATCGAACGGATCCGCGGGCGACCTCGTCATCGGTCCCAAGCGCGACTATCACGTGCGAAGGCTCAATGCTCCCGGAAGAGCAGGCGGACCCGGTCGAAACTGCGACTCCCGACATGTCCAGGTTTATCAGAAGCCCCTCTCCTCGATCCCTTTGAACGATATGTTCGAAATGTAAGGCGACCGCGGTCCCTCAAGACCGTTGATCACGATGTCCGGTACGGCCTCCAGGATTTCGGCTTCGAAACGGTCCCTGAGACGCGCGATCCTTTTCGCGTTTTCTCCCATTTCAGCAGACGCGATCTCGCAGGCCGCCCCTAAAGCCGCTGCAAAAGCGACGTTCTCGGTACCTCCTCGCCTTTCGCGTTCCTGATGTCCTCCAATGTTTTGAGGCGCGATCCTGACGCCCCTCTTCACATAAAGGGCTCCGATTCCTTTCGGACCGTAGACCTTGTGCCCTGACAACGAAAGCAGGTCACAGCCAAGATCTTCGACCGAAACGGGGATCTTTCCGGCCGCCTGGACCGCATCCGTATGAAGCCATAGCTTATGTCCGCCAGCTCTTAGATCCTGAATGATGGCGCCGATCTCCTTGATCGGCTGGACGGCACCGATCTCGTTGTTCACGAGCATCACGGTGACAAGGACCGTGTCGTCGCGAATCGCGGCTCTGACCGTTTCGAGGTCCGCGCACCCTCCGGCGCCGACAGGGACGACCGTGAGCTTGGCGCCATCATTCGCCAATCTTTCACACACAGATCCCACGGCCGGATGCTCGACAGCCGTGGTCACAATGTGACATCCGTGTCTGCGGTTCGCTTCAAATAGCCCTTTGATAGCGAGATTGTTCGATTCCGTCCCGCCCGAAGTAAAGACGATCTCGTTCGGACGCGAGCCGATGAGATCGGCGACCTGGTGGCGCGCTCTGTCAACTGCTGACCGAGATTCCTGTCCGTAAAAATGGATGCTCGAGGCGTTTCCGAACTTTTCGCGAAGATAGGGTAGAAGCGATTCGAGAACGCGCGGATCGACCGGCGTCGTCGCTGCGTTGTCCAGGTAGACTCTGCGGAACATATGCCAATTCTAACCGATTCGATCTCCTTGCTCTACACCTGTCCGTAAGTTAAAGTTAAAAGGTTGGTTTAGGTCATTTAACAGGCACTTACAATGGATTTCACTACTAAAGAGATATTTAAAAGATACGCCAAAATGGCGGTGGGAAAACGGATCTCTCCTGTCTTTCTCAACATCCTGGTCACGTCTGTTTGCGACATGCGGTGCACGCATTGTTTCTTCACTGACGAACTGAACGACCGCGCCCGTAAGAAGCTTCAGATGAAGACCGACGAGATTGAGAAAATCTCGGAAACTCTCGGCGGAAACCTGGGCGTGCTGGTCATCGCGGGCGGCGAGCCGTTCACCAGGAAGGACCTTCCGGAGATCTGCAACGCCTTCTACCGTAATAACAAACTGGAGTCCGTGTACCTTATGTCGAACGGGCAGATCCATCCGAGGATATTCCCGGACGTGACGCGAATCCTGGAAGAGAATCCCAACCTTCAGGTCACGGTGGCGCTTGGGATCGACGGGATCAGAGAAGCGCACGAGAAGATCAGGCAGAAGCCCGGCAGCTGGGACAAGGCGATCCACACGGCGCGCACTCTGCAGGAGATGAAGTCGGAGTATCCGAACCTGGACGTTCAGACGTGCACGTGTGTGATGAAGTCGAATCAGGACACGATCTTTGACTGGTACGACTTTCTCAAGTACGACCTGAAACCGGACAAGATCAATATCAACTACATCCGTCCGCCATCGAACGATCCGGAAGAGCTGAACTTCGATCACGAAAGATACTCGCGCCTTTCGCAGATGATCCTTGACGATGTCCGCGACGCTGCGATCAAGAACAACTACGGCGGAAGCTCCGGTTTCTTCAAAGCCGCGGTCGATATATACATGCATGATCTGATCGCGAAGACCAAGGAGACCGGAGAGGCGCAGCTGACTTGCTGGGCGGGCTCTGCCGGTGCGGTCATTTACGACGAAGGTACGATATCTTCTTGTGAGAACCTTGATTCCACGGGAAACCTGCGCGATTTCGAGTGGGACTTCCAGCGGGCGTGGCGTTCTCCCGAAATGGAGGCCCGCCGTCAGAAAGTCGCCGACGGATGTTTCTGCACTCACGAAAGCAACTGCTATTATCCGAGCCTGCCTTTCAACCCCGGACATCTTGTGAAGATCAAGAAGCTGGAAAGGGAGATGAAGAAGGCAAGCAAGAAACTTGAGCCGAAGGCACCTGCCCACGGCGTTGCTGTGAAGGCTTGAGTTTATGCAGCAGAACAACCTAAAATACTGATCATCTCTTCCGACACCGGCGGAGGGCACAGATCAGCCGCGGAGGCGCTCGCTTCGGGACTCAGCAAGTTCTGGCATGGCGAGTCCGTCGCCGTGCGCATTATCAGGGCTGTCGAAGAATCGCACCACATCACGGATAAACTCGTCCGGCTGTACAACTGGATACTTCAGAACCGTCAGCACTGGATGAAATACCTCTACTGGGTTGTCAACAAGTTCCGGCCTGAAACCAGCCCGTTCTTTCTGGACCGATGCATCGTCTATGTGCGCGAACAGTTCGAGAAATGGTGTCCGCACGTCGTGGTCAGCGTGCATCCTTTGACCCAGCACATATTCGCGAGGATACTTCGCGAGCTCAATCTCACGGAGCAGATCCCTCTGGTTACCGTCGTAACGGACCCGTGCTACGGCTTCTGGAAGGGTTGGGCGTGCGATGACGTCTCGCTTTATCTCGTCGCTAATGAAGAGGCAAAGCGTCAGCTTGTCGATTACGGCGTCGATCCGGGCCGGATCAAGATCTCGGGGATGCCGATCCGGCCGGAGTTCCGGCCTGCAGACGAAAAGGACGCTCGCGAGGTTCGCAAGGCATACGGCCTCGATGAAGAGAAATTTACGGTCTTCGTGAACGCCGGCTATATCGGCGGTGTGAAGATGCTGCGGATCCTGCGTGAACTCGTGGCCGGGGAGCTGGATATCCAGGCGATCTTTCTCGCAGGAAGGAATGACGACCTGAAGACACAGGCAGAGCTGGTCGCTAAGAATGCAAGGTTCCCCGTAAAGGTGATCGGTTATTCGGACGAGGTAGAGAAGATCATGCAGTCGGCGAACGTGATGGTGTCGAAGCTCGGCGGGCTTACTACTTTCGAGGCGGTCGCCTGCAACTTGCCTATCATCGCCGATACGACTACGCCGCCGATGCCTCAGGAGGCAGGGACCGTGAACCTCCTAAAGAAGTGGGGTGCCGGCGTGATGCTTGAAAAGGCGCGCGACATTGTGCCGATCGTCCGCACGCTGATTGAGGATGATGTGAAGTACAGTGAAATGAAGACCGCGATGGCAAATCTGGCGGTGCCGAACTCCACCGAAAATATCGTAAACGAGATAAAAGCCCTGCTGCCTGCAACCCAGGAGAGCCCCGGGTCGATCGGGGCCGCCGTACGCCAGGAGGTCTGAGCCCGACCGACTTTTCTTCCCTTGCAGTTTATTGATCTTGTGCCTCGGCCTTGGGATCCGGATCCTGAGCCGGCGCCTCTTCACTAGTCGCGGGTCCGGTTGCCTGCAGCTTGCCGAGGATCCTTACTCCTTCATCTGAAACGTCGCCGAGCATTCTTCCCGACGTGTCAGTGACCATCACGTTCGATACCTCGGTCTTCGACGGATACTTCCTTAGGTCCTCCAGGTTCTGCCTTTGCTCGTCCTCACTTAGGAGCGTCCAGGAATCCTTGGCAGTGACCATTATTAATCCGCCTTTCTTGAAGCCCTGCGATAGGTGCTCACCCTGCGGCAGCTTACCGACATCGAGAATTTCCACGTCCTTGGCAACCGGGATGAACTGACTCATCTGCTGGTCGAAGAAGTAGATCGCGCCGCTGATCAGGCTGACGAGCAGCGTTGCCGCGACCAACCACCTGTTGGTAGGGCCCGAAACCGTCAAGGCAAACGGAGTGGCGCGCTTCTCGACGACTGGCTCTTCCGGAAGCTCGTGCCTCTCCTCCGCCACGGCCATTTCAAGATTTCGACGCGTGAACCTGGCGATTCCTCGTTTGAGCTTCAATCTGGACTCGAGAAGATGGTTCGAAACGATCAGCAGGCGGCTCTGTGACGAAGCCGAATTCTCCCGTATCAAGTAATCGAGTTGTTCGGAGAATTCCTCAGACCTGCGAAGGAGCCTGTGAAGCTCGTCCCTCAGCGACGACGACATCTCTCCTCTCGTATTGAGCTCGTTTTCACAGAGTTCCTCGATCCACATCAAGACGCCGAGGACATTTCGGCAAAGATGGTCGTTCGGGTCCTCGGGTCTTCCCAGGAAATCCTGAAGGTCTATGTCGGCAAGGGCTCCGAATCTCGCGGTGTGCTTTCTGATGGTCGAGACTGCGGGTTCCGGCTGAGAGAGGGCGAAAAAGAACGGCTCGAGACGCTTTTGGGCGGTTGGGATCGTTGTCTTCGAGGACTGCGAAGGGGATGGGTCGCCGCTCTGTTCGCGCTCAGCGCTTTCGTCATCTTTTTCCTGCCCCCATTCGTTCTCGGGGCCTTCGCAAACCAGGGCCAGGATATCCTCGACGCTTGCGCTCCCGTCCTCTCCGGAATCGGAGGCTTCCGCACTCTTGAGCCTGAGGTCAGACAGGATCTCGGAGATTACCACTTCGGCTCCGGGTGAAGCGTCGTAAAAGGCTCCGGCGAGATCGACCCCTTCGCCTACCTTCTCGGTAGCTTTGCTGTTTGCGTTCGTGAGAACCAGATTGAAGGCGTTTCCGACAGTGATGTTGCATTCTACGGCCGCCGCCGCAACGGCGGGATGCGAATACAAAGAGCCAAGTTTCCGCTTGAAGGCACGGAGTCTGTCGAACAGGTCGCTCCCAAAGAGCTCCTGGTAGTCGGCAAGTGCCTGCGCCTCTCGCTGGAAGTCGTCGAGCTTTGCGGCCACAAGCGAAGCATGATTCGGCTCCTTCTTTTTAGGCTTGTAAAGGTCCCAGCCGTCGAAGAGCGCCTCGATCTGATCCACAAGGTCCTCCCTTTCGATCAGCATTTCTCTGAACGGAGGCTCGTGGGTCTTCGAGAACAGCCTCGTGATCGCAAGGTCGAACTTGCTCTGGGTCGAAGGTGACGCGGGCAAATCCCTGTAGAATCGCGTTAGCGCCGAATATACCACCGGATTGATCGCACGGCCGGGCTCGTCGCAGAACTGGCGAAGGTGGTACGCGTGGATCATTGAATCGCGCTGTTCAAGCGTTTGGAGCCAGGCCGCGATCCCGGTCCGTATATCGTTGACGATGCGGTTGAACTTCTCTGTCGGAAGCTCTTCAGAAAGATTCTCGAGAAAACGCAAGTTAGCTCGTATCCGGGAAGGATCGAAATTCTGTTCCGCGTCCTGCAGGTATCGCCTTTCTACGGCGATGAGGAAGTTGTCGACCATCTGAAGGTCCATTACCTCATCGCTTAGAAAAACTGAGGCCTGCTGAATTTCCAGCGGCTCGACAAGTTCGATTTCGTCGATCAGCATTGAGGGCATAAGTGTTGGCTCCGGTTTGCAGTGTGTGTGAGGCCCGGGGGGGATAGGTACTTCGGAAAGCGATCGGGGAAGGTCTTCAATCGACCAGCGTTTCTATGCTTCCATCCTGTTCCAGTATGAAGGCGGATATCACGCGTCTATCCTTGAACCGTACCGCGAGGATCTGAAACTGGTTCTGGATCATGCCCGGGGAACTCGGAAAGATGTAGTAAGTGTAGTTTCCGCGTATGAGGGTCGAACCCGTCATTGTGCCGAGTTTCTTGCCTGCGTAGTTATTAAGTTCGACAAGACTTGCGTAACGTCCGTTGTGGGTATAGAAACCGGTCTGGTTTATGTGAAGCGTATGCAGAGTCCCTATCGCAGATGCCTTCTCGGCCGCATCCCGGGACTTCAGCAGGGACGGGATCGCGATCGTCGCCAGAAGGCCCACGATCACGACGATCAACAGGAGCTCGATAAGACTGAACCCACTCTCGCCTCGGCGTTTGTTCTTCATACGATCAACCTTTAGGGAAACGTAAGGCACTCTCGCGGCGCTCCCGGCTGGGATCAACCGACAAAATTTGTCAGCAGTAGCCGGCCCTCGATTCGCAATAATTGTCATCAAAGGATGCCCGGAATGCTCAGGGGCTTGATTTTCGGGGAGTTCCAGTGGGGGCGAGCGGAACACCAACCTTTCAGCGGGCAACGTCTATGCCAGCGAGTTCCGAACCTTCTTCCCAACTTGTCACGAATGTTCATTTTCATTAACCTTGCTGTTTGACGTTTGGTTCGATTGCCCTAATCTGGAGAAATTAGATTTGAGCTTGCTCTTGGAAGGAAAACGCGCCTTTGTTTCCGGAGGCACCCGAGGAATCGGCGCCGCATTGTGCAAGGTCTTCGCCCGCGAGGGCGCGGATGTCGCATTCAACTACAACTCGCGTGACGATCTGGCAGAAGAAGTCCGCGGCGAGATCGAGTCATACGGAGTTCGGAGCAGAGCGTTTCGCGTATCTGTCACCGACCGGATCGAGCTCAAAAGATCGCGAGAGAACTCTCCGGCGACTGGAGTGGTATCGATATACTCGTCAACAACGCCGCAGTCAACAAGGCCGACAACTTCGCGACGACGACCGACCGGTCCTGGGATTGGGTGATCGACACAAACGTGAACAGTTTGTTCGCTGTTACCAAGCCCTTCTACAAACGGATGATCCGGCAACGGAAGGGCGTGATCCTCAACATCACCTCGATCGGCGCGATCTCCGCATTGCCCACTTCGGTACATTATGCGACCTCCAAGGCGGCGATGATAGGATTCACGAAGTGCTTGAGCAGGGAAGCTGCGAATTTTGGGATCACTGTGAATGCGATCGCGGCAGGGATCTTCGATACCGACCTCGGCAATATGCTTCCGGAGAAACTCCTGAAAGCGCACGAGAACTGGGTGTCTCTAAAGCGGCTGGGTCAGCCGGAAGAACTTGCCGAATTTGCGGCTTTCATGTGCAGCGACCGAAACTCTTATATGAACGGAGAGATAATCACCATCGACGGAGGCGTCGTCACCTGAGTCCTGGATCAAAAGCAGTGAGGTTGAACGGAAGGGCCGGCCGGAACGCAAGTTCTGCCGGCTCTTCATTTGCACACGGGGCGGAGGCGGAGGCCGGGCCGTCGACAAACCCAATTGAAATTGAAAGTCATTACTAACATATTGAAAATAAAAGACTTAGATTGACAACAAAGGGCAGTGTTTGATATCTTCAGAACATTCGATGTGATCATCGGGAGTAATGAATATGTCCTCAAATGAACTGATAGAACAGCTGAACAAAGCGATGAGCCTGGAACTGTCGGGAGTGATCCAGTACTCCCAGCACAGCTATCTTGTTTCCGGCACGGATAGGGAAGTTTATAAGGAGTTCTTCCGCGACCAGGCGGAAGAGGCCCAAAAGCATGCAGAATTCCTGGGTGATAAAATAGTCGCCCTCGGAGGCGTACCGACTGTCGAGCCTGCGATGATCCGCCAGTCGGTGGACCTGAGTGAAATGCTGAAGCAGGACCTTGAACTTGAGCGTGAGGCCATGGCCGCTTATATGAGTGCGTGGGAAGCATGCGGCGAAACCGACCTGCCGACCAAATTCTGGCTCGAGGGTCAGATCGCGGACGAGCAGATCCACATCGAGGAACTGGAAAAGCTCACTTCGGACCGTGTGGCGGTGATAAGCACCGACAAGATCGTCTTGAAGGAAGTCAGCTAGGGAATTGCGGAGACATTAAAAAGACGGGAAGCGATGGATCGTCGCTTCCCGTTTCAGTTTTCGGCATTGAGGAGAGTGATCAGGAAATTTTCGGAAAGGAAATAACCGTTCCGGAACCCTGATCCGCGAGAGACTTGGTAGAGTATATCCGCTTGCGAGCAGCCGTCAAAGCTCTTTGGAGGTCGTCCACAAGCCCTTCATCGATGCGAAGTGTCTTCTGACAGGACCATCCGAGGCCTTCTACCCACGTGGAAAGCCGTATGACCGCGCCTCCTTCTTCAACGGAAACTTCGACCTTCTGGTCATCGCCTATCATTGGCGCGAACTGTTTGGCTGATTGCGACTGCATTTTCAGTAATGTGTCAGATAATGAAATTCAATTTCAAGATGGATTATGTTCCAGCCGCGCGATCGTGTCAAGGCGGCAATGATCCCGGTTCCGTTCAGATAGACGTGCCGGACCTGAAAAAGGGGACAACGGAACAGGTGTTCCCCTTTTCATTCAGCTGTCCGGAGACGTTCATTCCTCTGCCTTCCAGGCGATGATCAGCCGCTCCAGAAATTCAAGACTGTTCGGGTTGACGCCCGACGCTCTCCCGACTTCCAACGCTCTTTCCCCGGCTACAATAGCGTCCTGTTTTCGTCCCAGTTCTCCAAGGAGCCTGGACTTCGCGAAAAGAGCGCCATACGTCTCGATCTGCAGCAATGAGGAATCAAGCCAAAGGATGGCTTCTTCGTAACTAGACGTGATGGCGTTGGAAAGCACGTAATTCGCCGCATTTACAGGGGCGTTGACTATCTCGCGGCGGGTAAGGCTCAGAACCCTTGCGTTGACATCTCCGAGGTCGATGGTGAACGGGACCCGCGTTTTTCCCCATGCAAGGACGATCTTCGCCGATGTATCAGTGACATCTCCAACAAAGTAAGTGAGGGTCTCTTCGGGAACCTCGGAAGCGACGGGCGTGACCTCAAGACGTACTGCATCAAGGGTCTCGTCGTACTGAGTGCCCCATTGCTCCCAGCTTTTGTTGAAGATAACGGTCCAGGACGACTCGCTGGGTATCAGATAGAAACTGTACTTTCCTTTCGGAAGGTCCTTGCCGTTCACTTTCACGTCGTTTGAGAATTCGAAGACAGTGGCTTCATTTGCGCCCGCACGCCATACGCGGCCGTACGGAACTATCGAGTCTTCGGCTCCGAAAGCTTTTCTGTTCCTCAGGTTGGGCCTGTGGTACACGATCCTGAGCTGGGTGTCTCCAATCGTCTGTTCGATGGCCTGGCGCTGGCTGGCCCTCGGGTAGTTCACCTGTGCGAACGCTTCCAAGGCAGTGAACAAGATGATCGTGGCGATGACCGCAAGCAGGCTCGCCCTCGGTATCACGAGCTTTGAGAACAGAAACATGTTTCTTCCCCTCCCGGTTGAAATTATCGTTACTTGAAGTCTAGGAAGTGGGAGGGCACCGTGCAAACCGCCGCACGCCTGAAGTCAGGTGCGATACAAACACGGTACATGATCAAGATATGCGTGTGGACTGGATAATCTGGAGCCGGTGAAGGGACTTGAACCCCCGACCTGATGATTACAAATCAACTGCTCTACCAACTGAGCTACACCGGCTTTTTCTGAACAGGCAAGGATCGCGGCAAGAGAAAAGACTACAAAAAGCCCATACGATGTGCAAGGGAACGGATGCGGTCCGTGTTGTTTGTTCAACAATGTAAAAAAGCATTGACGTATGTTGTAACGAAACGGTAGGATATCAATAGCCGTTCTGCGGCCAAACCGTTTTCAATCCCGTTATGCCGACCGGCAGATCCACAAAACGGATTCAAAATCCCCAGGTTCAATTCGTAAAAGGAGAATCTCGTGAGACTTCATCTATCATTCGTCAAATTCCTCGTTTTCGCACTTGCGTTCGGGCTGACCGCAACTTCGGCGGCCGTGTCTCAACAGCCAGACCTGAACAAGAAGATCGACTCCGCTGCGATCGTGGTACCCGCCGCCAGTATGGACCGGCCGCTTACGGTTGTCGGCGACAACGACCTGTACTGCGCGGGATTCGTGCAGAATTCTCCTATCGCCACGAACACCGAGATAGTGGGAGCGGAAAACGAAAAGGACCAACACATTTTCTTCCAGGGCGACCTGCTCTACATCAATTCGGGATCTTCGAGCGGTGTGAGCGAAGGCGATATGTTCTCCGTCGTAAGGCCGCGAGGCGAGGTCGATACGGACTGGACCCGGAAGGGCGACCTTGGTTTCTATGTCCAGGAAGTAGGTGCGGTTGAAGTCAAAAGGGTGATGCGGGATGTGTCCGTCGTCAGTGTCAAGACCTCGTGTTCGACGCTTCTTCTCGGCGATCTCCTGGTTCCAATACCTCAGCGCACAAGCCCCATGTTCGCTTACAGGGGAGAGTTCGACAGGTTTTCCGCACCTTCGGGTAAAGCGTCCGGAATGATCTTCATGGCGCGCGACAATGCCGAGGTCCTCGGCCAGAACCAGATCGTCTACGTCGACCTGGGAAGCGAGGACGGCGTAAGCGTGGGCGACGTTATGACCATCTTCAGGCCGCTCGGAACAGGGAACATTCACAGGAAGGTGCTGAAGGAGTCGATCGACAACAAGGAAGACGGTTACGAAAGTGATCGATATGAAGGCGGTCACTTCTCTAACCAGGGCTCCGCGGAAAAAGGGTTCAGAAGCCGGCGGGACGATCGTTACATCCGAGAATGCCAAATCGAGGCGGCCTTCGGACCTGCGGCGGATCGTGGGCGAGCTCATGGTTCTCAACGTGAAGGAGAGAACCGCTACTGCGATCATTGTCCGGAACTCATCAGAGATCCATCCGGGCGACCGTGTCGAGGTCAAATAAGAACAGACTCACGAAAATCCTTTCAGGCGGCCTTCCCGGCCGCCTTTTTCTTGCTTTCTTCGTAGAAGAACCGGAAATAGCCGTACATCGACCAGCAGGCGGTAAACACAGCGATCCAGAGGGAGCCTCGGCCCTAAGATAGCCGAAGACCTTCCAGTCGTTCGCGGTGAGTGAGAGATCGAACAGATTGCAGAATGCGGTCTGCACCTCCGCTACCTGCCAAAACGCGGACGGAAGTTGCCATCCGGAAGTTTGAGACAGGGAGGCGGCGAGTTCGCGGCGGCCACCAGAAGCGCGACTATGGCGATGCACTGGAACCACATCTTGATCTTGCCGACGGCCTGAGCAGAGATCACGATCCCTTCTGTGGCCGCGACGGACCGTAGTCCGGTAACTACGAACTCGCGTCCCAGAATGATGACGACCGCCCAGGCAGGCGCAAGGTGTTTCTCGACAAGCACGATCAGCGCAGCTGAGACCAGCAGCTTGTCCGCGATCCGGATCCAGAAGCGCCCCGAACTTTGAGACCTGCTTCCGTCTCCTGGCGAGATGGCCGTCAAGGATATCCGTCAGTGTAGCGACAAGGAAAATGGCTATCGCGAGCGCGTAGCTCTGGATGCCGAACCACTTCTCTGAAAATGGCGTCAGCAGCACGACAACCAGGATCGGCACGAGAAAGATTCGGGCAAGGGTCAGGTAATTCGGTAGGTTCACGTTTTAAACATTCGAAGTGACGATTGAGTAGCAGTTTAGAGTCGGTTCTTGAAGAGTGTCAAGAAAGCCCTGTTTGCAAAAGAAAGCGGGCCCTCGACGGGGCCCGCGCGCAGTCGGTGATCGAATTCCTAAAGCATAAACCCGAGATCCGTCGATGAGAAACTTCCGATGTTCGGAAAGACCGTCTGAAGATCCTCCTCGGGGAGACCGAACCACCTGGCGAGCGTCGCCGCGTACTGTTCGACCGAAGCGGTTGGGATCCAGCGTCCGCGGGCGTTTGCCGAATTGTTCGTGGCATCGTCCGGCCCGTCGATCGCGAGGTTTGGGAAAGGAGTACCGTTCGAAGTGTTCACACCGTAGAAATCACCGCCGTCGACGGAATCACCGACGATGAACAGGTGGTTCGACCAGCCGTGGTCACTCCCGACGGATCCACCTGTGCCGGCCGGATTCATCGTTCGTCCGAAATCGGTCATCATGAAGGTGGTCACATCCGCCGATTTTCCCTGTACAACCATTTCGTCGTAAAAAGCCCGGACTGCCTGGCTGACTTCGGCCAGATTGTTGGTCTGCGCTCCAAGCTGGTTGTTGTGAGTGTCGAAACCGCCGCGCTCTACGTAAAGATCTGTCGGTCGACGTTAAGGTCGGCCTGCTTTTTGATCAACCTCGCGACCTGCCGAAGTTGCCGTCCGATCGACGTGTTCGGGAAGGGCACGGTCACTTCCTGATAAGAAGCAAGCGCCGAGTTGGCGGCGATCGCGGAATCGGTGATCGCGCTTGCGGCATCGACGTAGTTGTTGTCCCTGTCGACCGCGCGCAGCTGGTTGAAGGCCTGAAGCCTCGCCTGCGAGATCTGGTCGTCGCCGAAGCCGATCGGATTGAGCACCTCGTTGAGAGGCGTTCCCGCATCCGCGATCGCGAGCGGTTGAGTCGATTGTCCCGACGTGTACAACTGTGAGCCGTTGATCGAAGTGATCATCGGAACAAGGCCGTTCGGATTGCTCGCCAGCGTCATTTCGTCGGAAACCCTGCCGCCCCATCCAGTAAAAGAGAACGTATCTGATCGGCCGGCATGGAACTGGTAAACCTGGTCCAGGTGCGAGAAAAGCTGATAAGGCTTGCTGACCGAGTTGTTCTGGTACTGCGCTTTCGTCATCGGGCTGACAAGTGTTCCGACATTCGTTGCGAATGCCAGCCTGCCCTGCGCCCAGAGCTCGTGAATCCCGTTGTTGCCTCCGGTGACCGGGCCGAACGCCGGATTGAGCCCGTAGGACAATCCTCCCATCCTGGGAACCGATATAGGAAGCAGTTGGTTCTGCGCGATGGCGAGGCCCTGAGGCGCTCTCGCTGCTGCGTAGACGGAATAGTTGCTGATCGTCGGGCTATTGTGATTCGGGACGATCATGTTATTTCCGTCGTTGCCGCCCCCCAGAAATACACAGACAAGCGCCTTGTAGCCTGTTCCGAGCGATCCCTTTTGGCGCCCGTTCCCGTCGACCTTCTGCGCGAGCGCGGTCATAAGCCCAAAATGGTGGACCTGGGTTGCGAAAGCGGTCATGCCAAGGGCGCATCCGGCCGTCTTTATGAATTTCCGTCTGGATTCTTTCATCTGGTTCACCTCTGGATCTGGTACTGCGAGGAACTCGCTATAAGAAACAGCGCCGTCCGAACCCTGAAGTCCGGAGCTTCCGCCGGAACCGCGAGGACGGCCTGGAGGATCGTATCGCGCATCGCGGCCGACATCGTTCCGTGCATGAACTTGTGATCGAGCCTGTCCATCAGCATATTGGCTGACGGGTCCGCCTGTGCCACCGGGATCAGGTCATCGATGTTGATCGAGGTTCCCAGCGGCGCGTTGGGAGGATTGCGGTTATCGACCGGAATGTTCGAGAAAGACAAGATAGTGGCGATGTTCGCTCTCGCGATCGAACTTCCGGTGTTCATCAATCCGAACTCCGGAGCCAAAAGGCCCGTTCCCGGGATCACATAATTCGGAGGGTAGTAGTTGAAAACCGTCGGCGCACCGAAGGGGTTCTGACTCATGTATGCTGCAACATGAGGAACATAGCCGTCGCTTTGTTGTGTGCCGTCCGCCGATGAGACCTCGAGCTGACGGTAGAAGTTCGTCATCAGCTGAACAGGCTCCCTCAGCTTTCCGAAGTTCGGATCGGTCTTCTCGTCTCCTCGGGCTTCCGGATCAAGGAGTATGGCGCGGATAACCGCCTTCATATCGCCTCTGACTCCGTTTCCGTTGTTGTTGAACGCCGATGCCACCCGTCCGACATATGCGGGCGTAGGATCGCTCGTGACGAGATGCTGAATAAGGTACTTCCCGACGAACGGCCCAAGATTCGGATGATAGAAAATGTTGTCCAAAGCGAGGTCCATCTCGGCGTTCCCGTTCAAGCCCGCGGGGATGTTCCTGTTCACGGCATTTGGATAATCAAGAAGCACTTTCGCGGTGACGTCGTGGTTGTTCTGATTGAGGATCAGGGGATCCTTGAAGTTCACGGCTCCAAGCGTCGAGTTGGGACAGCCGACATTGCAGAAGGTCCAGCCGGTCAGCACTCTTGTAAAGTTGTTGACCGTCTCCTGATCGTAGGTCGGGATCGGATTGTTATTCTCGTCGTACTGCAGGGTCCCGTCTTGATTAAGCATGAAGAGCCCGACAGTGAACAGCTGCAGGATCTCCCTCGCATAGTTCTCGTTCGGGTTGTTCTTTGTGCTGCGGGCCATATCGAGATAGTCGCCCATTGCGGGATTCAGGGTCATGTCCTTCATAAGGTCCCTGTAATTCCCAAATGCGTGGTCGGAAAGTACCTTGTGGTAAGCAAGCATATGGCTCGACTGCTGAATAGTCGGAAAGGAAGTCACCCAAAGCTGACTAAGCGCCCAGGCGACGCGGTGGCGCAGCTGGGGTTCTCCGTAAAAGGCCTCCTTGAAAAACCAGGTCTGTACCGGGTACATCGAGTAATGGGTCCGGACGCAGAGGTTGTATTCAAGGGTTCCTCTCGGATCAGGACATCCGGTCTGGACATTGTTGGGCTTCAAAGGGATGTTCGGGTACGGGTTCGAAGGAGAAGGATAGGGCTTGCCGAACTGCTCCGCGATCCAGGTACGCAAGCCGATCCTGCGGACTCGGTGATCGAGATCTTCCGTTGGGCCGAACGTCGCCTGTTCAAGAAACCGCATTCTGTCACCGGACCATCGATATCCGACGTACTCAGGGAGATTCTCGTCATCCTGCTGTTTTGTCTTCTGTTCCTGCGGTGCTTCGAATTTCAAGCCTCCGAACCGGCCCAGACCCAGAAGCAATGGGTTGCTCACAAGTCCCCGCCACGTGACGGCTACTTCAAGATCACCGGTCTCAGACGGCTGCTCCCAGAAACCGATCTCGTCTCGAATTCTGATCGTCACGGCGAAGACGGGCTTCGTCGATTTCACCTCGGAAAGTTCCAGCACGGGAAACCGGTAGAGCCGCTTGTTTGAATCACGCGCGTACACGCGAAACGCAGAAGCGCCTTCTCCGGGCATCAATTCAACCTCGGAAACGTATAGCCGTATGGTGTCACCTATCCGATAGGCTGATGATTTCCCATCTGGCAAGCGCTCAAAACCCGAATCATCTTTCGACGCCATCGCCCGCGAAGGATCATCGGCCGCGCTGAGCAGGACCGGTGAAGGAGAATTCGGGTCCGGATCGGTCTGGGCATTGATGTTCGGTGCTGAGAGTCCGACCACGAAAAGTGATAGCAAGGCGATAAGTCTTGGTACTCTGGAAACTGTCATTGTTTGAGCCTCCGGAAACGGGCACTGCTGAATCTGGTTCGGGAGGTGTTTCGGCCGTAGAGGAGTCTACGGTTAAACACTGTTGTACATCAATTTATAGCTTAGCGGCGAGAAAAACTCAAACGAATCTTACACCAGGTGACCCGGCCTGCGCCCGCCGATTTGTGCCTTTGGACGTGTCAACGAATGCGTTGGCCGAAAATAAAAGGCCGCCGATGTCCGATCGGCGGCCGTTTCATCGAACTAAATTGTCCAGGGTCATTCAGATTCAAAGTGATCTCCCATCAGGAAATGCGCGAGATTCGGGTTCTCATGTGACCGGTCATAGCCAACCAGTTCAATATAGGCATTGCCCCCAACCTCTGATCCGCCGAAACTGCCCGACACATGACATGCACCCTCCCAGTACACGATCATCGTCGTGCCCCTGGTATCGAGTTCCTGCTCTTCCATCACGGGATCAACTGCAAGCGATATGGCGAGAGAAGGAACGTTCACCTTCCAGCCGCTTGGGTATGTTGTGCCGGATCGGGAGCTTTTCCAGTATCCGACCGGAGTTACCGAAACCTGATCCCGCGCAAGGTACGTTTGCCTGCCATCTTCCGAGACGAACACTCCGCTCGAGTATTCCGACACTTTGTCTTCGCCGTCGCGAAGCTGATATATCATGAGTTCCGTGCCGTTGCTCATCTGGATCGAGAACCAGTCCCATCCCTTCTGCTTGTCGGTTGCTGTCCAGGTTCCGAATTCGCGGTCCATCCAGGCCGATCCGGAGACATGTTCAGTTCGTCCCTCGATCGTGAGTTCGCCTTCGACCTCCATACGGGTGAACGAGAAGTAGCGTGAGGCTTGGCCTTCATCCTTGAGCGAGACGCCGTTCTTCAACTCTCCATTGAGAATCGGGTTCTTCACAGGTTTCAACCTGGCTTCCAGACTGACATCGCCGTTCATCGTCGCCTGCAACACGTGGCAACCGTGCGACTCTCTCACGCTCCATTCTCCAAGTCGCAAATAGAAATGTGAACTGCTGGCGGCCGCAGGATAATCGAAGAGTCCATTGCCGCTCTTGCGGTGCGCGTAACGGAACTTCTTCTCCGAGGTGTCGGTCAACGCGAAGTGCGCGAAATAAATAGGGTTTCCCAGCAGCCGGAGCGGAACAATGCCGAATCTGTCAAGATCGGTTCGCCGTTTAAAGAACACAAGCTCGAACCCGAACCGCCTGTGCGAACGGGATTCGATGTGGCCCGTGTAGTACCACCATTCCGTCTGGGCATGCTCGTGGGCAAAAAGATCGCGGGGAAGTTCCACAGGATAAAGCTCCGTGCCGTCCCTAAGCGTGTCCGCTTCACCTCTGATGGTATCGGCGAGCTTATCCAACAGTTCTGAAGCCGCCGATCCCGCTAACTCGCCCGCGTATTGAATTGTCTTTACTGCGTCTGAGAAACCTGCCACGAATACTCCCCCTGTTCGCATCCTTTTACTAAACCTATAGCAAACGGGGAAGCGTGTGTTCAAGCAAACAAGCAGGACCTGGAAGATCGGTAGAGAATCGGAGAGGCTGGCGGACGCTTTTACTGGGAGACGTCCACCCTTTGAATCTTCAATACGACACGGACCGCATCCGAGTCCCTTGGCATTGTCGCGGGCAGGAAAGGCGCAGCATCCGGATTGGTTTCAAACGCTTTTCGAAGTTCCCGCATTGCCTCATCATCTGTCGGTGGGTCGACAACTTCCGCGATATTTGCGATTCCGTTTCCAAAGACATCAGCCACGACAACTACTTCTTCGTCGCTCATCTTGCCCCGGACGATGGATCTCGTGAGCGCTACGAGAGCTCCTGTCGGGTTTACCTCCGGGGACGTCTCCGGGATCTCGATACGAAGATAGTCAGGACTGCTGCCGTCGAGGTTCGACGTATAGGGAAGCGATTCTATCTCTATTTTGGAGACCTCCTGCCGCGGCTGATCGAACAAACCCTCAGCCGGCCTAACAAACATGAAGCTCAGGAACAGCAATGCGAACGCAGCAGTTCCGACCGCCCCGGCTCCCAACGGCATAAGCCAGTGCGAGATACGTTCGCCGATACCCTTTCTAGGATAGATCTGGCCGAACAGGCCGGTATCGCGCCTCTTCGCGGACAAGGATGCGACGATCGTTTCATTCAGCTCCAGGGGAATGTCCGGGTTCCCGAGCTTTCTCAGTTCCAGTCGAAGTCCCCGATACTCATCCAGTTCCTGCCGGCAAAGCGGGCAGCTCGGAAGGTGCGCTTCGATCGACCTACGCACATCTTCCTCAAGCACATCGTCAGCGTACAGGGGCAGATCGTATCTAATTTCTTCACATCTCATGGCAATCACCACCGGTCCGGAATCGATGATCCGGAACCAAAGCGCGCCTGCATGGTTAACTGACCCCGGCTGTTCCCGATGATCCGGGAACAACGCATTCTCGGTTTTGAACTTTCCCTTTCGCCGGAATTCGAAAAGTACGGAAACGGATGTTGCTGGTCACATTTCAAACGCTTCACGGACCCAGGCTTCGGGGATCGTTCTCGCCCGATGTTTGCTAGCCTCCGACCCTTATCGTTTGGCACCGATTATTGTTGACGTTCAAAGGCTGGTACCGGGGCGAGTTAGCCATACATTGCGCTGCATCGAAGTTCGTTCGGTCCAGAAAGACCGATCAAACGCAGACGCGCTATCAAATATCCTTCAGTTTGTCCCTCAGTTCGCGCCTTCCGCGTGAGATCCTCGATTTGACCGTTCCGATATTTATCTCGAGGATATCCGCGATCTCTTCGTACGCGAACCCCTGGACATCGCATAAGACAACAGCTTCGCGAAAGTGTTCCGGAAGTTCTGCGATCGCCGATTCCAGCATTGCGCCCTGTTCTCGTCGAAGGGCGTCTTGTTCAGGTGTCAAGCTGTTGCCCGGCACCACCTCACTCAAGGGCCTTTCGATTCCAGAGGGACTGTCGTCAAGCGATACGGTCTTATCCTTCTTTCGTCGCTGCCACCATCTGTACCTGTTGCGCGACTGATTGATCGCGATCCGATAGAGCCAGGTCTTTACGCTTGCTTCGCCGCGAAACTTCGAGATTGCGCGGTACGCCCTCAGAAAAGTCTCCTGGGTGATATCCTTCGCTTCCTCGGGATCTTTCATGATCCGGTAAAGCAGTCCGTAGATCTCCGACGAGTAGCGATTGACGAGCTGCTCGAATGCGGCGGGATCGCCGGACTTGAGTTTCTCCACAAAAGCCACTTCCGCCAACGAGCGTTCAGTGCGAACCGGTTCCGAGATCGCGGAGCCGCCGATCTTCTTGTCATCCAACGCAATTGATTTGCTGAAACCCATCTTTCGCTTTAGCCGGAAAGTTGATCTGGATGCTATCGTCACTGTTCGAATATGGCACGAACAAACATTATGACAACGTTCTCGCCAGTTTGTTCCCGGAAAATTCCTTTCCCGCTAATGAAGAAGTCCGCCCTTTGCGGGTTGCCAAATCAGGGCTTGATACTTGCCCTGCGAGGCCATTTACGCTAGATTTGTTCCTTTACGAACTTATCAGTTAAGGCGATTGTATAACGTCATCAAGTTATTCAATTGCACATTTTCCGGATGTCAATCAAGAAAAAGAAACCAAGAAAGAAGCGTCAACCGACCCTGGCAGTTCCTGAGCAGCAGGACGAACAGGGCAAGATCCAGTACAAGGACGAATTCCAGACCAGCGTCGGGCAGAAAATCGAGAATCTCGGAAGCCGGCTTGAAGGAAAAGGGCGCAACATCCTTTACGGTGTTGCCGCGCTTGCGGTCCTGTTCGTGATCGTCGGCCTCTTCTACGTTTGGAACAAAAGAACCAACAACGCCGCTCAGGCCGCCCTGGGGCAAGCGATCGAGACATCGCAGGCTCAAGTGACTGACTCTCCGATTCCCGCCGGCGTAACGGCAAAAGTTTTCAAGACCGAGAAGGAAAGGGCGGAAGCGGCGATCCGGGAATTCCAGTCGGTAGTCGACAATTATGGTGGTCGGTACGCGGAAAAGGCAAGGTACTTCATCGCGGTCAACCGCCTGGACGTAGACAAACAGACAGGGATCAGGGAACTTCAGGAGCTGCAGGGCCTTTCCGGGGAAGTCGGTGTCATGTCTAAATTCGCCCTTGCTCAGACATACGCCGGGGACGCGAACTTCGCGGAAGCTGAGAAACTCTACACGGAGTTATCGAACGTCGACAACACCGTGATATCGATAGAGACCATTCGATTTGAGCTTGCAAAGGCTCTTGAGGCACAGAACAAAACGAAACAGGCGGTCGATCTTTATTTTCAGATCGCAAAAGAAGCTGCAGAAGCGAAAGACGCCGAGGGCCAGCCTGTTCCGCTGACACAGACAGCAACGGAAGCCAAGGAGAAAGTTAAAGAACTGGATCCGGAGAGGGCAAAGCAGATCCCGGAGCCGCAGTTGCCTTCGGGCCTTCCGCTCGGACTTTGATCAAGGCATGACGGATTTTTGAAGAAGAGGGTGTTTTCGCCCTCTTCTTTGTTTTAGGCAGATACACCTAAGTTAATCGATTGAGATCTTCGAACTGATATACTCATTACCGCATTGTCTGAAGAAAGGAAATCTCGTAGTTCCCGGCCTGACGCGCCGGCTCCCGTTGCCGACAACGGCAAGCCCACCAAAGAACCCTCGGTGAATAGAGAGCTTGTACGGCATAGGGCGTCGCCGCACAGCTATCTTTCATTTGTACTTGTCGGCACTTTTTTCACCGGACTCGCGCTTCACTTGGGTTCCGATCTGCTGGCCGGAATCCTCTTTGCGACCAGCTGGTTCGCGGTTCCACTGTTCGCGTTCTACGACCGATTCGAGTTTGACGGCTCGACGCTTCGCAGGACAGGGCTCGTGCCGAAAGCCTGGTCCGCGATTACCGCCTCTCCTTCGGCGATCAGGCTGGAAGACATCGAACTTGTGGAGACCCAGGCCCTCAGGGCGCTTAGGCGAGGTGGAGACGTATATTACAGGTACCGGACGCTGATCGTCGGAGAAGATGTCCGGTTCAACGTCGTGTCCGGAAGTGACAGTTATCGACAACTCATCAACTCGTTGTTCTCCGTCGTGCCCGAGGAGATCCTCGACAACCGATCTGTCGAATTGAGGGACTACTACCTAGATCCCAAGGAAGTTCAAACAAAGGTCAGGTTCGCGAAGATACCTTCTGCGGCCGTACTTGAACCTTCGATCCGATCGAGGGCTTCGGCATCGGGAACCGCGAGGCGCCATGAGGAGCCTGTCGATCCGGATGAGATCGCTGAACGTGCGGGTTATCTTCGGCAGCTGGCGAACGAGCTTAGGGTCAACGGATACCTGGTACAGGCGCTGGAGGTTTTCAGGCGGGCGCTGCGGCTAAGACCTCACGACGGCTGGCTTCTCTTCGAGTTTGCAAGATGTCTCCATTCGTATGCGGGCGCAGAAAAAAGCAGGGGACTTGAGAGGAAAGCCATGGCCGCACTGCGGCTTGCCGAGCGAAAGGCGGGCACCGATGAAAAGCTCCTTTCGAGACTGGGAGAAAGCTACTTTCAGTATGGTGACTGGCAGAGGGCTAAGAGGACTTTCGAAAGGACCATTGATTTCGCCGGCGACAGTTACCGTTCCGTTAGGGGAATGGCGGAACTCGCCCTCCGTGAAGGCAAGATCGCGCACGTGATCCACCACTTTGCTTCCGCCAACCGAATGGCAGAGATCCCCGCGCTGAGAAGGTGGACCAGCTCTGAAGCGGCGTATTTCGACCGGCTGAATTCCGACGAAGATTACATGGATATGGAGATCAGCCGCGTGAACCTCCTTGACAGCCTGGAGAGGTCGAAGAAAACTGCACTGAGGATCACAGTTCTTGGCCTGCCTCTGATCATCTGCGGGATGATAATGGAAGCCTCGCTTCTTGCGAACTTCGGATGGGCGATTTCCGGAGTTTCGCTTGTAGTTTGGATCGGGATCGTGATCAGCAGGAACATGTTCTCTTCCAGGCTCCCGATCGAATCCGAATGAGAAAAAGCGGCCGGATGGCCGCTTGAACTTTTTGAATCAACTCCTGGAAACGCCTCTATTCTGACCCGGCAGCCTTGCCCTCAACGCCTTTCAGCAGTTGATCCCATCGATAAACGGGTGTCTCAAATCCTTTTTCCAGAAGATCGATGATGAAGTCGGTCATCGAATCCACGATCCAACGGTGATTGTACTCACCCACTGACGCAAGTTCCGCGTCGGGTGCGGGATTCATGAAGTCGATAGCGTAAGGCACTCCGTCCTTGATCGCAAACTCGACCGTATTCAGGTCATAACCCAGCGCAGTGCAGATCGTGCGCACGTCGTGCTCCACTCTCTTCGCTAGCTCGGGTACAAGATACTCGGGATTCGGTACGTACTGCTCGCCGGACAAATAAGGTTTGGACGGATCGTAGGGCATGATCAGGACCTTCTCGCGTCCAACGCAGTAGCAGCGTACGAACTGATCGTACTCGATCCCTTCCTGCAGCGTCATGCACAACCTTCCGGTCTGGTTGTACTCGTATAGCAGCTGCTCAAGCGATTCGACCTTCGACACGTTCTTCCAGCCGCCCCCGTCGAACGGTTTCATAAATGCCGGAAGGCCCGTGTAATCGACGACCGCTTCCCAGTCGATGGGAAATTCGAGGTTCCGCAGGGAATCGCTGTTGATGTCCTCAATATAAGAATGCTGTGGAAGCAGCACGGTCTTCGGGATTGCAACGCCGATCTTAGCGGCCAGCGAGAAATTGAAGAACTTGTCATCCGCAGACCACCAGAAAGGATTATTGATGATGTATGTGCCTTCAAGCGCGAACCGCTTTAGCATCGCCCTGTAATAAGGGACTTCATGAGAAATGCGGTCTATGACGACATCGTAACGCTTCTCTTCATCAAGCCGGACCCCGGCGGTCTTCACCATCTCGGCCGTGACCTCCCCGCCGCCTTTGGTATTAATGCTCTCTATAATTGCCTCCGGGAATGTCACCTCTCTCCCGGCCAGTATGCCCACTCTTTTCATATCAGATCGTCAGCCTCACTAAGTAATATATATGTTGTGATAAACAAGGAGATTTCAAACGGAGAATATTATTTGAATTGTATGTCGCCCGCAAGCCGCGTCTGGGCCGCGGAAATAGAAAAAGCAGGCCTGGGGGCCTGCCGATCAAAAAAGATAACAAAGTAACTAGTTGTTCTCCGGAAGCAGTTCGTAATTCCCCATCTCGCGGTTGTAAGCGTCGAGTTGTCCGACCGAGTCCGAGGTCGCGTCGAGCATCTGCTTTGTCATCGCGATCGAGTCCGACAACTGCTCGAAGTCCAGGAGCGAGAATTTCTCGGGCGTAGACATCGTCACGATCTCGTCGTTCAGGTAACCGAAGAAGTTCTCGATCGACTGAAGCTGGCCTTCCACAAGTTTCACGCTTCTTTCCAGTTCGTCGAAAGATGCCAGCCTGCGCTTCAGGATCTCTACATTCGTCTGCTGGATGCGCTTGGTCTTTTCGTCCGCCGAATTCTCCGCGGCCCTGAACGCCTGCGAAAGCTGGTTATGGACCGCCTGGCGGTTGATCGACTTGAGGTGTTGTTTGCGCCGCCGGTATACGTCGAGGAGATCGACAAAATCCTCCCACCGGCGGTCGAGCGATTTCAGGTTGGTCGGCAATTGTCGAACGCCCGCGAATTTCTTGTAGTTATCCTGGATCTTGTTCTTCTGCCAGCGGAGGTACTCGACAGCTTCGCGCTCGCGAGGGCTGAAACTCTTGATCAGTTTCTCGCGCTGCGCTATGTTCAGTGCCTTCAGTCGTTCGCGTTCACGGCTTTGGACAAGTTTTCTGTAAGAAGGAAGGTTCGGGACGACCAGCACGTAAGCGAACTCCGCGATGATCGCCACGAGCAAAGGTATGACGCTCCAGGTATAAGCGGCGGCCACAGCAAAACCGGCCAGTGCCCAAAAGTTCACCGGCTCGGTTAATGCTTCTTTAGCGTATGAGGTCTGGAATTTCTCCAGCTGCTGCTGGTACTTCGCGATATCTGCCATATTTATTTGCGCCTTACGATGCGGGTTTCAAGGTTCGCGTTCTATAGGAACCCGCCGGCGGCACGAGATATCAGTTCCCGCTTGTGTCTTTCAGCAGTTTCTCCGCTTCCGCGAGAAGTTCTTCCGTGGATTTCTCCCCGGCCCCTTCTTTTGCGGCCTCTGCCGGCTCACCCGACGCGGCGTCGCCCGACGATATCTGTTTCGTTTCCGGACCCGATCCTTCGCCCAGCAGACCAAGGTCCTTCTTGTAGGAGAGCAGCTTGTCCTGAAGCTGTATGTCCATCGCTTCGCGTTCGATATCCTGCATCTGGTTGTCGACCGAAGCCGCGCCCAGCTGAAGTTTCGCCTCCGCCGCGGCGACTCGGCGGTCGATCTTCTCACGCATCTCGTTGAAGGTCGATGCGTCGTCGCCGATGTCGAACGACTCCATCGTCTGAGCAAGCTGTTCCTGAAGCTTCGCCTGCTTCGAGGCGCTTATAAGCTGCATCGCCTCGGCGGTGCGCTGCTTCATGTTGAGAACGTAATTGTCCCTGGCCTTGAGCGCCTGCTTCGAGGCGTTCTCCGCATACTCCAGTTGCGCGCCGGTCTTCTCGAGGTCTACCTGCGCCTGCTGAAGCTGTCCGATGTAAGCGGTCGCAATGTCATCCCGCCCCATCTTTACCGCCGCACGGATCTTGGAATCGAGTTCGACCACCTGGCCCTCAAGCCGCTCCCTGTTCTTCTGGAGAAGCCTCTCGGTCGCCATCACCTGCGCTACCGAGTTGTTGAGCTCGGGTACGCGGTCCCGCATGTCTCGAACGGTCTGCTGCAGAACCATCTCGGGATTCTCTATCTTGTCCAGCGCCGCCCCGGTTCCCGCCCTGAACATTCTCTTGATTCTCTGCCACAGTCCCATTTTTAAGCCGTCGCTCCTAAATTTCTATAGAAAAAGAACTTATTTTCAGGTTCCTTACGATTGAAGACTCCGAAAGTTGCAATCGTCGGGTAGTATATCAAGAAAGTATCCGCGTGAATAGTGACTGAAAATCAGCTCTCCCATGCTACCCGCTAGCGAAGGTGCTCGCATCACAAATGTAAATCCGCGGATCCGGCGGTTCCTGCAAGCGTTTCGGAAGCAGCACGTTCAAGCGCCGTCCAAGAGACTGCACCTGTGAATTTTCTGTGCGGAATCGGACCCGATCTAAAACTGGCGGCCGCACTACGACAGGCCTTTGACCGGGCGGAGACGAACCCAAGGACCGGTCGATCGCCGAAGCGCTTTCAATACGAAGAAGAATGCGGAGCCTGGAAAGGTATCAAACACATGAAACAGACAATTTCCTCGCTAATCATCATCGCGATTTACACAAGCCTCATAGCGCCGATAGCACAAACGGCGAATGCGCAAACGCTTATGCAGACACGTGATACGCAGCAGAAAGACCTGCAGCAGGGATTGAAGTTCAGTCTCAGTGAAGGATCCGATCAGGGCGGGTCAACCGATCCGAGGCCGCCGGCGGACACTTCGCCGCTTGACGAGTCGGCAACGTCGCAGCTGTTGGGCAGAATGCCCGATCTCAAGACCGAGGACTCGGACAAGAAGGACTTTGCGAAACGCGCGGGAAGCCTTCCTGCTCCCAAGACAGGCAACCGGATTCCTGTCAAGTTTCCTGCCGATGATCAACGCGATCCGAACGCGACTTCGAGCGATCGTTCGCTTCAGGTCCTTCGGTATTCGCCCGAAGGAGAGGTCTCACTGGCGCCGGACCTGAGCGTCACGTTCTCCGAACCGATGGTCGCCGTTACGGGGCAGCAAGAGGCGTCGCGAACCGTGCCCGTAAGAATGGAACCCGCTTCCGACGGCAAATGGCGATGGCTGGGCACGAAGACGCTCATGTTCGACACGGACAAGCGGTTTCCGATGGCGACGGTGTTCAAATTGACGGTCCCCGCGGGTACGAAATCGGCGACGGGTCAGACGCTTGAGAAGGACGTTTCGTGGACCTTCACGACGCCGCCCCCAAAGATCGAACAGCATTTTCCCGGGAACGGCTCGATAAACACACGCGACGAGATCATGTTCCTGAGGTTCGACCAGGCGATCGACCAGCAGGCAATGCTGGAATCGATAACCGTCACGGGTGCCGGGAATCGGCTCCCGATCAGGTTGGCGACCGAATCGGAGATCAACAGCTCGAGGATCAAGTACTACAAGGACCAGTCGCAGCCCGGCAGGTGGGTCGCATTCAAGGCTCTAAATTCGGAAGGCGGCACGGGGAACGCTCTGCCCGCCGATTCCGCGATAACGGTCACGGTCAACAAGGGCGCGCCTTCCGCGGAAGGTCCGCTTACAACGAAAGAAGCGCAGTCATTCGGATTCCGGACCTACGGTGCATTCAAGTTCGTCGAAGCCCGGTGCGGCTATAGCGGGAACACCGAATGCTCGCCTTTCGAAATGTGGTATGTCAGGTTCACGAACGGCATCGACAGCTCGTCCTTCGAACAGTCGAAGGTCAAAGTCGAGCCGGCCGTCGAAGGCTTGAATATTTATCCGAGCGGCAACGCGATCTATTTCCAGGGCGTGAAAAAAGGCCGCACGACCTACACGATAACGATCGACAGTTCGCTGAAGGACGTTTACGGCCAGTCGCTCACGGGCGGCGCGACCGCGAAGATCAAGGTCGGTTCCGCTCCTCCAAATCTGTACGCGCAGGGCGGATTCATGACCGTTCTCGACCCTGCAGGAAAGAAACCGTACTTCTCGATCTTCACGATCAACCACAAAGAAGTCCGGATGAAGGTCTACAAGGTCGGACCCGAAGACTGGCACAAGTATCAGCAGCACGTCCGCTATCTCGATTACGACGACGGAACAAAGGCGCCTATGCCCGGAACGTTGCTGCGTAACGAAACGGTCGGGATCGAGAGCGTCGCCGACGAGCTGACGGAGACCAGGATCGACCTGAGCAGATATCTTTCGAACGGCTACGGAAACCTCTTGCTTTTCATCGAGCCGACGGTACGAAAGGACAAGTACGATCGAAGCCGCGTCGTGACGTGGCTGCAGTCGACGAGCATAGGGCTCGACGCGTTCGTCGATTCGGACGAGCTGGTCGGCTTTGCAACCGAACTCGGAACAGGCAAGCCAATGGCCGGCGTCGATCTGAGAATCTATCCGAACGGCGGCACCGTCAGCAGCAAAGGCGGTTCCGATGCAGACGAGAGCTATGCTGCGTGGCTCTGGAACTGGATCACGAGCTGGGGTACTGCCGCGCCCGGCGAGATCGAGTCGTTCGGCCCCTCGGGTGAGGTGATAGAGATCGATCCGGTTGAGAAGGCGCAGACGAACACGACGCCGGCGAACGGCGTGCTCAGGCTTCCGCTGCCCGCGAAGGCCGCGGGCGAACCGAACCTCCTGATCGCGAAGAAGGGGAACGACGTCGCGTTCCTGCCTGAGAACTCGGACTACTTCTGGCGAAATACCGGCAGCTGGCACGTGAATCCGCAGAACGATTACCTGCGCTGGTTCGTCTTCGACGACCGCAAAATGTACAAGCCGCAGGAAGAGGTCTCGGTCAAAGGTTATATAAGGAAAGTGACCGGCGGCGAGCTCGGCGACGTGCAGGCGCTCGGCGATGCCGCGAGCGGCATCACGTTTTCGGTTAAGGATCCGCGTAACAACGAGATCGCGAAGGGAACCGCGAATCTAAACGCTTTCGGCGCGTTCGATCTGAAGTTCAAGCTCCCTGACAACGCCAACCTGGGATACGCCCGGGTCGATCTTTCCACTCAGACGAATCTTGCCGGCGGAAGCTACAATCACCAGTTCCAGATCCAGGAATTCCGAAGGCCCGAGTTCGAGGTCACTTCGAAGGTCGTGACCGAAGCCCCGCATTTCGTAGGCGGCCACGCAAACGTCGAGGTCGAGGCGAAGTACTATTCCGGGGGCGGGCTCGCGCAGGCAGACGTCAACTGGACCGTGCAAGCGAATCCAACCAACTACACTCCTCCGAACCGCGGGGATTTCATTTTCGGACGCTGGATACCGTGGTGGATAGGCGGGCGCGAATACTACGGCGGAGGAACTACCCAGAGCTTTCAGGGCAAAACGGACGCCGCCGGTAAGCACAACCTGCGGATCGACTTCGAGTCCGTCAAACCGCCCAGGCCCTACCAGATCACCGCTTCTTCTTCTGTCCAGGACGTGAACCGGCAGACCTGGTCCTCGACCGCGAATCTGCTCGTTCATCCGGCCGATCTCTATGTGGGAATAAAGTCCCAACGGAACTTCGTCCAGAAGGGCGAGGACATCAAGATCGAGTCGATAGTCTCGGATCTGGACGGAAATCTCGTCTCGGGCCGGGAGGTCGAGATCAAGGCGCTCTTGCGCTCGTGGGTCTTTGACAAGGGCAAGTGGGAAGAGAAGGTCGTCGACGAACAGTACTGCACCGTCACTTCCGCCGCGGAGGCGCAGATGTGCCGCTTTCCCGCAAAGCAGGGCGGCGTTTACACGATCACCGCTCTCGTTATGGACGACCGCGAACGGTTCAACGAATCGGAGATGACGGTCTGGGTCGCGGGCGGCAAGACGCCTCCGAACCGGAGCGTCGAGCAGGAGCGCGTCGAGATCATCCCGAGCGGGAAGGAATTCAAACCCGGCGAAACTGCCGAGATCCTCGTGATCGCTCCGTTCACACCCGCCGAAGGAATTCTTACTCTCAGGCGCGAGGGTGTCGTGAAGGCGGAGAGGTTCACGATGACCGATTCATCCGTCACGCTCAAGATCCCGATCGAAGAGGCGTACCTGCCCAATATCTACGCGCAAGTCGACATCGTCGGTGCGGCCGAACGCACGAACGACGACGGCGAGGTGAACAAGGACCTTGCGAAGCGACCCGCGTTCGCTTCGGGATCTATCAACCTTCCGGTCTCGATCGCATCCCGCGAGCTGACCGTCGAGGCGAAGCCGAAGGACACGACGCTTGTGCCCGGAGGCGAGACGACGGTCGATGTGGCAGTTAAGGACTTCCAGGGCGAGCCTGTCGCGAACAGCGAGGTCGCGCTTGTCGTCGTTGATGAAAGCGTGCTCGCTCTGTCGGCATACAATCTGGCTAATCCTGTCAGCGTTTTCTATTCGCAGAGAAGCGCGGGAGTCAGCGATTTCCATTCGCGGGCCGACGTGCTCCTTTCGAATCCGAAGGACGTCGCGCCTCCGCCTCCTCCGCCATCGCCTTCTGCTGTTGGACAGGTATCCGAGCTTGCTGCCTTGGAACCAGGTGTTGCAGCAAAACGGCAACGGGCCGACATAACGATGGATGGCCTCGAAATGGACGACGCAAAGGCGGCTGGGATGAATGAAGATGGATCGCCGATCACTCTCCGCAAGAACTTCGACGCACTCGCCGTCTTCGCGCCTTCCGTCAGGACCGACTCGTACGGAAACGCGACCGTGAAGGTCAAACTTCCCGACAACCTGACCCGCTACCGCGTGATGGCCGTTTCGGTAGACAACGCGAAGCGGTTCGGAAAGACGGAATCGGCGATCACGGCAAGGCAGCCCCTGATGATCAGGCCCTCGGCTCCGAGGTTCATGAACTTCGGCGACAAGATCGAGCTGCCCGTTGTAGTCCAGAACCAGACCGACAAGGACATGACCGTCAACGTAGCGGTGAGAGCGGCGAACGCCACGCTTACCGCGGGCGGCGGACGAAGGGTCCTGGTCCGGGCGAACGATCGCGAAGAGGTCCGGTTCCCCGTCTCCGCCGACATGGCGGGAACGGCGAGATTCCAGATCGCGGGATCGTCCGGTGATTACTCTGACGCGGCGGAGATAAGCCTGGCTGTCTGGACTCCGGCGACGACCGAGGCTTTCGCGACCTACGGAACGACGGATAAGGACGAGCCGATCATCCAGCCCATACAGGCTCCAGGCGACGTCTATTCTCAGTTCGGCGGCCTGGAGGTCACGACCTCGTCGACACAGCTCCAGGAACTGACCGATGCGTTCATTTACCTCTACAGGTACAGATTCGAATGCACCGAACAGGTCGCTTCGAGAATGATCTCGATCGCCGCTCTACGGGACGTGCTGAAAGCGTTCAAGGCGGAAGAAATGCCGTCGGATGCCGATATACGGGCGCGATTCGCGGCCGATATGAAGATCCTTCAGTCGAGGCAGAACTCCGACGGCTACTTCGGGCTCTGGAGGCGCGACGGCGAGCGGTACAAGTATCCGTTCGTGACCGCGCACACGGCTCACGCCCTGATACTCGCGAAAGCGAAGGGCTACGAGGTCCCGCAGGAGATGCTCGACCGGGTGAAACCTTATCTCAAGGACATCGAGAAGCATTACCCGAGCTACTACCCGCAGACGGTGCGGTGGACGATCTCGTCCTACGCTCTCTACGTGCGGAACCTTATGGGCGACAACGACGCGGGCAAGGCGAAGAAACTCCTCGCCGAAGCCACGATCGAGAAGATGCCCTTCGAGGCGCTCGGTTGGCTGATGCCCGTCCTGATCGACGGCAAGAACTCCGACGAAGAAGTGCTGGCTATCAAGCGCTTCCTCCTGAACCGCACCACGGAAACCGCGGCGACGGCCCAGTTCAACACGGACTACGGCGACGACGCGTGGCTGATAATGCACTCGAACCGAAGGGCGGACGGAGTTCTTCTCGAGGCGATGCTGAAGGCCGAAGCGGCCGAGAAGGGAACCAAGACCGGTCAGAGCGCCGGCGACCTGATCCCGAAGCTCGTCCGCGGCCTTCTCGATCACCGCAAGAAGGGCCGCTGGTCGAACACGCAGGAGAACGTCTTTATACTTCTCGGCCTGGACAAGTATTTCCAGGCTTACGAGAAAGTGACTCCGGACTTCGTGACCCGAGTTTGGCTCGGAAACGCGTACGCCGGCGAACAGGTGTTCAAGGGACGCTCGGTCGATTTCAATCAGCTGGAGATCCCCATGAGCTACCTGATCGATCAGGGAGGCGCGGCGAACCTTATCCTCGACAAGAACGGTCCCGGAAGGCTCTACTACCGGATCGGCATGAAGTACGCGCCGAAGGACCTTCGGCTCAAGCCCGCCGATTACGGATTCACGGTCCTGAGGACCTACGAAGCGGTAGACAAGCCCGAAGACGTGACGCAGGGAGCCGACGGCGGATGGATCATCAAGGCGGGTGCCCGCGTGCGGGTGAAGCTGACGATGGTCGCGCAGGCGAGGCGGTATCACGTCGCGCTGGTCGATCCGCTTCCGGCGGGTCTCGAGATCCTGAACCCGGACCTCGCGGTCACAGAGTTCGTGCCGAACGATCAGAACGGAAACACGCCGGTGATCGAGTACGGAAGCCGCAGCTACGGCGGTGGCTACTACTACTGGCGTTCGCGCTGGTTCGAGCACCAGAACTTCCGCGACGAGCGTGCCGAGGCGTTCGCGTCGCTGGTCTGGGGAGGCGTCTACAACTACACGTATGTCGCCCGGGCGACGACACCTGGTGAGTTCGTTGTGCCGCCCGCCAAGGCCGAGGAGATGTACCATCCTGAGACCTTCGGAAGGACCGGGACGGACATCGTTCACGTGAAATAGTTCGAGGCCATCCTTGAACTCCGGGGAGCCGTTCGCGGCTCCCTTTCTTTTTCGGATCGATCGAGGTTACGATTCGGGTGCGGGCGGAGAAAGGAAATCAAGCTGCAAGGAAAGAGAGAATGAGAAACAAATCAACGTCTGTGTTACTCCTGATCGGGATGATCGCCTTCGCGGCCGTATCTTCGGCATCCGGACAGTATGAAGAGCAATGGAAACGGGTCCGAAACGGAAAGATCCCTGACGAAGCGGTTTCGGCAGGAGGGCGTCTGGATGGGACTCCCATATTCATCTGCAGGACCTCATACGGAGGAAATCGGGTCGCGGGGCGCGTTCTGGACGGGAAGTGCTACTTTGCCGATGGCAGAAGGGAGCGGTCCCAGTCGAACTTTGAGGTCCTCACGGACACGACGAAAGAATTTCGCTGGGAGCGGACCCGAAGTCTGGATTACGCAGTGGCGGTCGATGACGAGAGATTCTTGTGCAGGATCCCGGCCAATGACGAGGCCTTCGTCGGATTTCTGAAGGACGATCGCTGTTACTATGCGGCCGGCGGTGGAGGAGAATCCTCCCGCGAATATGAAGTTCTAACGGGACGCGAGATGAGCGCGGACCTGATCAGGGCTTCCGAGATCGGGAACCTGGATCTCCTGAGGGCCGCGATCCGCGCCGGACAGCTGATCGACAAGCGTAACAGCATCGGCAGGACCGCGCTGATGATCGCCGCCGAAAAGGGTCACGAGGCGCTGGTGAACGAGCTGATCTATCACAGAGCGTCGGTCGATGCCCGCGACGATGCCGGTAACACGGCATTGATACTCGCTTCGAAGGAAGGAAAGGACTCGGTCGTGCAGCGGCTTCTGCGAGAAGGAGCCGATGCCGCGATCGCGAACGACGAAGGCGATACAGCACTCGTCACCGCCGCCGCGAACGGCCGCGAAAAGGTCCTGCGCGAACTGATGCGCGACGAGAGCTTTTCCGGCATCGAGAGCGACGAAAGCCGAAGGGCGTTCCTGAAGGCCGCCGCGAACGGCCGCGAGAAGTCCCTTGAGGTTTTTGTCGAAGCCGGTATCGATGTGAACACCTCCGATCCCTTTACCGGCCGCACGGCGCTGATGGAAGCGTCGGCAGGAAAACACGGAGACGCGATCGAGTATCTCCTTGAACGGAATGCCAGCCTGCGGGGCGTCGACAGCGACGGCTTTTCTGCCTTCCAGCTTGCGGCGATGGCCGATTCCGACAAGGCGTTGAAGATATTTATGGAGGACACTTCAGCCGTAAGATCTTCCGATCCGGAAGCGGAAAAAGGACTCCGGGCCGCGGCGAGGTTCGGGAAGAAAGACTCGCTGGGCTATCTGATCAAGCAGGGCGTGAACGTGAACAGCCGCGACGACTTCAACGGATTCACGGCGCTTATGTGGGCAGCAGCCGAGGGCCGCGAGGATTCGACAGAAATGCTGATCAAGGCAGGTGCGGATCTGAACGTCCAGAACGACCAGGGAGAAACGGCCTTAATGCTTGCCGCGGCAAACAGCAAGACGAATAGCTTGAAAGAACTGATAGCCGCAGGCGCAAAGCTCGATCTGAAAGACCGCCAGGGCAGAACGGCGCTCGACCTCGCGATCGAGAACGGTCACGACGACACCCGGAAGGAGCTTGAAAAAGCGGGAGCAGGACGGGTGCCGTAGCGCTTGCTATTTGGCCCGGCGGCAAGCAAACTTTCGTCAAGTGGAAGAAAAGATCGAGAAATTCAGCGAGATACTGCTGGTGGAATCGGAGGCGATCCGGTTTGCGGCGGAACGGCTCGACCGCTCGGCGGCGTCCGGCGCCGTCCGCCTTGTCGTGGATTGCGGCGGAAAGGTGATCGTCACAGGAGTCGGAAAATCCGGGATCATCGCAAACAAGATCGCGCAGACGCTGACGTCGACGGGAACCGTAGCGGTGTTCGTCCATCCGTCGGACGCATTGCACGGAGGTCTCGGGGTGATCTCGAGGGGCGATGTGGTTATCGCTTTGTCGAATTCCGGCGAGACGGATGAGATCATCGCGCTACTTCCCGCGCTCGAGTCACGCGGAGTCAGCCTTATCTCGATCGTGGGAAATATTGACTCTGCGCTTGCGCGACAATCCGACATCGTTCTCGACGCCTCGGTAGACAAGGAAGCGTGCCCTTTGAATCTTGCGCCGACGACCTCGACGACGGTCGCTCTGGCGATCGGCGACGCGCTTGCGATGGCAGTGATGGCGGAGCGCGGACTCACGGAAGAGGACTTCGCCGCTAACCATCCGGCGGGCAGACTTGGAAAACGGCTTACGCTTCGTGTCAGCGGCCTCATGCACGAAAGCCCGAACGTCGCGACCGACGCAGGCTGGCTCGACGTTGTCCGTTCGCTTTCGAATTTCGCCCTAGGCGCGGTCAACGTGGTTGATGAAGACGGCCTGCTGCTGGGAATCATCACCGACGGAGACCTTCGGAGAACCCTCGAAAAGGTCTCTACCGAGAACCTGGAAAACCTCAAGGCGGCCGAGATGATGACCGGTTCGCCCGTTACCGCCGCTCCCGAGATGCTCGCCTACGACGCGCTCCGCTTGATGGAAGACCGGCCCTCTCAGATATCCGTTCTGCCCGTCGTCGGGGAAGCCGGACGCTGCGTGGGACTCGTGCGCCTCCACGATCTTGTTAAAAGCGGCCTTTGATCTCCTGAGAATGCGCCCTCTACTGACAGCTTCCGAAATGGGAAACGCCGACCGGCTTACGACCGAGCGGTTCGGTATTCCGTCGCTACTCCTGATGGAGAACGCAGCGGCGGCCATCGCCGAAGCGGCGTCGATGGTCCTCGCCGATGACCTAGGAAGCGAGAAGATCACGGTCCTTTGCGGAAAGGGCAATAACGGAGGAGACGGGGCGGCTGCGGCGAGACTTCTTTGGCTGAAGGGAGCAAGGGTCCGGATCTTCCTTTTCGGGAGAGTTGAAGATACGAACGGCGACGCCAAAACCAACTTTGAAATTGCAAAGGCGCTGAACGGTCAACGCAGCCCGAAAGGCGGGACTATCGAACTAGCCGAGATCCCGGAACTTGGCGCCTGGAAAGAAGCGGTGCGGACGGAGGTCGAAGATTCTGCGGTAGCGATCGACGCGCTGTTCGGCACCGGTCTGGCGAGGCCGCTCGAAGGCGATCTTGCGGACGCTGTTGAACTGCTCCAGACGAATGGAATTCAGAGCGAACCGACGGTGATCTCGGTCGATATTCCCTCCGGGCTTGTGGCGGATTCTTCCGAAATTATCGGCCCTCATGCCGCTGCCGACCTGACCGTGACGTTCACGGCACCGAAGTTCGCCAACTTGATGCCTCCGGCGGGCTCGTTCAACGGCGAGCTCGAGATCGCCGACATAGGCACTCCGGCGGAGCTTGCCGAAGAGGCGGGATCCGGAGCCTTCATCAGCGAGATGTCCGACGCCGCCAAATGGCTTCGGAAAACGGCGTTCACTGACACTTCTTACAAAAAAAAGCGCGGAACGGTGGCGATGGTTGCCGGTTCCGCGAAGTATGCCGGCGCGGCGGTCCTTGCGGCGAACGGCGCGATCGAGAGCGGCGTGGGAATGGTCACGCTCGCGGTTCCGACATGCGCGGTAGCTGCGGTCTCCGAGCGGCTTCATCCGGAAGTGATAACGATCGGTATTGCGGAAACGGAAGACGGATTCGCGAGCGTCGAGGCGTTTGACGAAATCGCGGATCTTCTCGCGACCAGCGACGCGGTCGGGATCGGTTGCGGGCTCGGTTCCGAGCACGAAACGACCCGCGATCTCGTCCGCCGCGTGATCGAGAACCGCAAATGCCCAGTCGTGATCGATGCTGACGGGCTGAACTCCATCGCCCCGATGTCCGTCGAAGGCTCGCCGGACGCGCCTCTGATCCTGACCCCCCACCAGGGCGAGTTTCTGCGTTTGCTCGGAACCGACGACGAAAGCGCGATCGAAGACAGGATCGGCGCGGTGCGCGATTTCAGCCGCGATCATTCGGTGATCACCGTCCTCAAAGGTCCGCGCTCTCTCGTAGCAGATCCGGATGGCAGAGTAGTTCTTGTCACGACCGGGAACGCCGGGACCGGAAAGGCGGGAAACGGCGACAACCTAACGGGAATCCTCACCGGATTCGTCGCGCAGGCCAGGCGGTTCGGCATCGACCAATTCGAGACCTCGTTCGTCGCCGTCTATCTCGCCGGATTTGCCGCGGATATTGCGATGGAGCGGATCGGTGCTAGATCGATGCGCGCAAGCGATGTGCGCCGGTACTTTGCGGAAGCCGTTCAGGCGATCGAAGAAGAATTCTGACCAACTGCCCGCTGATGCTCTCCAAGACCATAAATTGTCCGACGCCCGAGGCGACGTTCGAACTCGGAGAACGGCTTGGGGCCGCATTGAAGGGCGGAGACGTGGTCCTTCTGAAAGGTCCGCTCGGCGCGGGCAAGACGCTCTTCACAAAGGGTATTCTCAGCGCGCTGGGTTTCGATACTGCGGACGTTACAAGTCCGAGCTTCACCCTTGTGAACCGGTACGAGGCGGATCTTACGATCTACCACATCGACCTGTGGAGGATCGAAGACCCGGAAGGGGCCTCATTCTCGGTCGGGCTTGGAGAGATCCTGGAAGATGAGGACGCGGTGGTCGTGATCGAATGGGCGGAACGGCTGGGTGCGTTCGACTTTGGCGTCGATCCGGTTGAGGTCGAGATCTCGGGCGACGGAGACTCGCCCCGCGAGATAACGGTTTCGGGAGAGATCGTGTTTGAAGGCGATTGAGCGTATGAGCCCGAAAGGATGGAGGAATGTAGCTTTGGTCCTGGCCGCCGCGCTGGTCTTGTCGGGCGGGATCGCTGCAGGTTTCATGATGGCAGATCAGCAGCGCGAGGAGCTGGCACCGGAAAATCCAAGGATCGAGATCAGGAAATCGGAACGGACGCTGACCCTATTCGACGGCGACCGGGTCTTGCGCATATACCGTATCGGCCTTGGATCGCAGCCCGTCGGCGACAAGGAGAAGGAAGGCGACGGTCGGACCCCCGAGGGCGACTTTCGGATCTTCGTCAAGAATCCGAACAGCAGGTTCTTCCTTTCGGTCGGACTGAACTACCCTCTTCCGGAGGATGCCGAACGTGGTCTCGTGTCCGGGGTCATTTCACAAGAAGAGCGCGATGCCATCGTCGAAGCACACGAATCGAATTCTGCTCCCCCGCAAAAGACCCCGCTAGGCGGCGAGATCTACATTCACGGGCACGGAAGCGGTTCTGACTGGACCGAAGGCTGCGTCGCATTGGACGACGATGAAATGAGAGAACTCTTCGGCGCCGTGAGCGTCGGGACGCCCGTCCGGATCCTGCCTTAGGCAGTCCGCTTGACGGCACGGCGACAAAACTGGATACTTTATTAAAATTTCAAGTATTTAGAAACGAGGAAAAAATATGCCTTATCCGGAAATAATGATCCAGGGGATGCGCCAAGAGCTTGCACGTCTCGGAATTGAAGAAACGAAAGAGGCCGAACAGGTCGAAGAGGCGGTCGGAGGGACCGAAGGTACCCTTATGGTCGTCGTAAACTCCGTCTGCGGATGCGCGGCCGGCGGCGTGCGGCCGGGTGTCGCGATGGCGCTCGCTAGCTCGCAGTCAAAACCCGACCGTGCGATCACGGTGTTTGCGGGGGCCGACATCGACGCGACCGAGAAGGCGCGCGAGTACTTCCTGCCTTATCCGCCCTCGTCGCCTTCGATCGCATTTCTGAAAGAAGGAAAGCTCGTAAAGATGTTCGAGCGGAAGGACCTCGAAGGGCGTCCGCCTGAGATGATCGCCGGCGAGCTTGTCAACGCGTTCAACGAGGTGTGTTCGAAGACCGACGCGGCGAATAATTAGCCGGATCCGAATCAAGATTAGAAGCGCCCGGACGATTTGCCGGGCGCTCTTGCTTTGCCATCGTTTAACAAACGAATTCATATTTGTTGATTTGAAAGGGAGTGCGGGTTAGAATGGTGAGGTCTTTCGGAACCCGCCGCACTCCGGCAGATCCCTAACTCGCAGCAATGTCCATAAACCAACGCAGGCACAACAGACTGGCCGTCGATCTTCCCGTTTTTCGCTTTGCGAAGGACGGCGAGAAGTTGGAAACGCTTATCTATCAGATCAGCGTCGGCGGATGCCTGATCGCGTGGGACGATACGATCTCGCAGGGCGAGGTCTTCCGTATGGAGATACAGCTTCCGAACCGGAACTGGCTGCCTCTGAGGTGCAAGGCCGTTTACTGCTTCACCGACGACGCGATCGGAGTTCAGTTCGAAGAGATCACTCAGTTCGAACAGGACCTGTTGGTGGAAATAATGTCGAACAAGCTGACGCGCGAGGGAATTCCGTTCAACTTCGACCCATATTCGCCTCCGTCCACTTACAGGGACGAAGACGCGATCCAGGACCATGATTCCAAGGCGGGGCGCGACGAACTCGCCGTTCATTCCTAAGCCGTTCCTGCCGATTCAGACCTTCTTCCCGCGATCTCGATAAAATTCGAATAGACCAGTTCGTCCGCTGACAGCCCGGCCGCGTCCGCCGTTTCAGAAGTGTCCAGGGCTCCGCACGCTACAGCGCGGCGCAGGAAGTTCAGGATCCCTTGCGCCGAAGCCGCGTCGTCGAACTCGTTCCCCGTCATAGTCGCCTTGGAGGCCTTCTCGACAAATCCCCTCAGCCGCGCGATCTGCGAATCCGCTGATTCAAGGTAAAAAGCGTAAACCGCGGCATACCGCGGGATAAGCTGTGCCGGATGCAGGTCCCAGCTTTGGTAGAAACCCGAGTTCATTGACTTCGTTATGTTGCTGAAGTGAAGACGCCATGCCTCGTGGACCGAGCGCCGGTTCTCCCAGACCTGCCAGTCCTTGAGCTCCGTCGTGCGATGGACCGGGACCGGCATCTTGATCGTGACCGAATCGGCGAGCCAGACTCCGGTTCCCGCGAAGGCGTTGAGCATACGGTTTCTCGCAAAAACGCACGCCTCGTGATGAAGATGCTGACGGTCCGAAGCGATCCCGAGCAGGGAAGTGTAGTCGTAAGCCCCGAAATGCGCTCCGCGAAGACGCCCTGCGCCTGCCTTCGAGATCTCGCGCAGGTTCTCGACCGCTGAGGGCGTTTCGATCAGGACCTCGATCCGAACCACGCCCTCCTTCAAGCCCAACGACCCTTCCAGCTTCAAGAGCATCTCGGCGAGCATTTCCGGTTCTCTCTCCGATCCGACCTTTGGAAGCGCGACTGCGAATCCTCTCGGAAGGATGCCGCCCGTCTTCTCGGCGAGATTAGCAATGAACCTCTCAAGGGTCCGAACGGACCGCTTTCCGGTCTCCGGCCGTAGCGGCTTGATCCGGAATCCGAACGCGGGAAGGCTTATGCCCTTCGCCTCGCCCTTGATCGTGGCGTTTACGATCGAAGCAAGCGCCGAAGATGCCTTCAGGCAGTCAGAGTCCTCTTCCTCGTCGGACCTGAAGCCATAGCCGTCTTCGAAATCGATACGGAAGTCCTCTATCGGTTTCTCGTTAAGCTTGCGCAGAGTTCTCTCGAATACCTTCGAGATGAATCCGATGCCCGGGTAAACGCTTTCCGCGCGTTCCGGGTCCTCGTTAACGAGCCTTTCTATCTCGGGGATCGCGTCCGGGTGGTCGGGAAGTGAATCCGCGCCTTTTAGCCAGAGCGCCTTTGCGAACGTGACGAGATCGGGGGCGTAGGAGGCAAGCGAGCGCACCGCCAGCCGGCCGAGTTTCTCGGGTGTGTCTTGCGAGAAAAGATCGGCGCCGCCGTACAGGACGTGCACCGGCTGCGGAAACGCAGATCTTCTGGCCTTCTGATCTTCGGCAGCTGCGTCTTTGGCGAGACGATCGGAAAACTCGTCAAGAATCATAGAAACAGGATACCGCAAACGGCAGGCCGCCACGCAACAAGGTAATTCATAGCGTTCAAGAAGTTCACTGACGGATGCCACTGACCCATTGACCAATGACCATTGACCAATGAAGGGCGTCATCGGCGCGTAATGTTAATAGCAACGCGGCACACCCAACTTCTTCGGCTCCGTTAGGAGCCAAATGTCTGTAGTTGCAACGCGACGAACGGCCGGTTTGGCTAGTTTGCCGTGTTTGAGGAGTTTTCCGAGATTACGGAAGATCCCAAGAACTATTCTGCGCCAATGATGGGTCCGGTACGTCCATCACGCGGGCCAGCGCCGTAGGCGCGGCAGGTCTGTAGCACGCGCCCCAAACGAAAACGTCTCCTTAGCCGCGTAGCGGCGTCAGATCATCGATCCATCGCGAGGCGATTGCGTGATTCCCGCACGGTCGAAATGTTTCCTGGAACTTTGAACCTGACACTTGGAACTTGATAGAGGTAGCCCTCGCTCACGCTCGGGCTTCGGACGCGGCCTTGGAACTTTGAACCTGGAACTTTGAATTGGGTAGCGGTAGCCCTCGCTCACGCTCGGGCTTCGGACACGACGCTGGATCTTGGGCCGCCAAATCGCTAACGCTCCAAGTTCCGCTTCAGTCTATAATGCTTGCCGAGGCCCGCGCTTCGCGCTCGACGCAGCGTAGAGAACTAATTTAAGCCTTTTGCCACTTTGGATCCGGACAAGAAAACCGGTCGGGTCAGGAGACGAGATGATGATTGTGCGAACCGTAGTAATTTTAGGCTCAATGCTGTTGTCTGCCAGTGTGGTTTCGGGCCAGGCAATGTCCGAGTCGTTTTGTCAGAGGATCGACGCGGTAATCATTCAACCCTTGAAACCGAGTAGTATTCATAGGGGTGAAGTCTATGACGATGAATGTGTTTTTGAGTTCGTAGTCGAGAAATCGATTGATGTAAGCCTATATATACAAGAATACGGCTCGGAAAAGGACAGTCAGAGAGATTCCTGAGCAATCGCCGTCTTCATTGCTACGATGAAAAACTTGAGGTGGACAAATCCTGTGACAAATCCGGGCCAAAGAACGGATGGGATGATTGGTTCGAGAGTCGATCAGAGACCATGAACGTTTTGATGTTGCGAAAGGACAGATTCATCGTCAAGATGTTTTCATTTAACTTTGATTATTTGATCGGCATGGAGCAGCGATTACGCTCGAACGGATTCACTATGTTAAAGGTGAAGTAGTGCGAAGGGCCAAATAACGATTCAACCGCAAAGCACGCGGAGAAGAGCCGGGATCGTGTTGGCGCTGACGATGGATTCGATCCGTCCATAACCCGGGCCAGCGCCATAGGCGCGGCAGGTATGTCGCGCGCGCCCCAAACGAAAACGTCTCCTGAGCCGCGTTGCGGCGTCAGATCATCGATCCATCGCGAGGCGATTGCGTGATTCCCGCACGGTCGAAATGCTTCCTGGAACTTTGAACCTGGAACTTGGAACTTGATAGAGGTAGCCCTCGCTCACGCTCGGGCTTCGGACACGGCCTTGGAACTTTGAACCTGGAACCTTGAACTACGTAAAGGCAGGCTGCTCAGAACAGCTCGTCCATCGCTTCTTCGAGGTTCTTAACTCCGATGACTCGCGTGCCCAGAAGTTTCTCGAGGCCTTTCCTGTTGGAGGCCGGCACGATGAGGCGTTTGAAGCCCAAGGTCTGAGCCTCGCGGGCCCGCGTCTGCGCCTGTAGGACACCGCGGACCTCTCCGGTCAGTCCTATCTCGCCAAAGACCGCCGTGTCAGGCGGGATCTGAAGGTTCTTGAAGCTTGAGGCTATAGCGGCGGCGATCCCGAGGTCCGCCGCGGGTTCGTTTATCTCGAGTCCGCCAGCGACGTTGACGTAGATGTCATCGCCTCCGAGCTGGAAACCGAGCCTTTTCTCCAGCACGGCGATCAAAAGGGAAGTGCGGTTATAATCGAAGCCCTGTGCCATCCTTCGGCCCGAGCCGTAGTTCGTTCCCGAAACGAGCGCCTGGACCTCGACAAGCATAGGCCTTGTGCCTTCCATGCACACCGTGACTACCGATCCGCTCGCGCCTTCGGGCCTTTCCTGCAGGAAGACCTCGGAAGGATTGCCGACCGGGACGAGGCCCATGTTCGTCATCTCGAATACGCCGATCTCGTTCGCGGCGCCGAACCGGTTCTTCGCGGCGCGTATGATCCTGTGGTTGTGGTGGCGGTCGCCTTCGAAATAGAGGACCGTGTCGACGATGTGCTCGAGGGCCTTCGGGCCGGCGATCGAACCTTCTTTTGTAACGTGTCCGATCAGGAACACGGGTTTCCCGGTCCTTTTGGCGAAGAGCATGAACTCGCCCGCCGCTTCCCGTACCTGCGAGATGCTTCCCGGAGCGGAATCGAGGTTCGAGCTGAATACCGTCTGGATGGAATCGACGATCAGAACGCCGGGATCCTGTTTTTCGGCCTCCGAGAGGATCGATTCAAGGTTCGTTTCGGGAAGGATGAAAAGGTCTTCGGCTTCAAGCCCCAGCCTCTCGCCGCGCATCTTGATCTGCCGTTCGGATTCCTCGCCGGAGACATACATCACGCGCCGGCCGCCTCTCGATAGATGGTCGGCGATCTGGATGATGATCGTGCTCTTGCCGATCCCCGGGTCGCCTCCGATCAGGACAAGCGATCCGGCGACGATCCCGCCGCCGAGCACTCGGTCGAACTCATCGATCCCGGAAGAGATGCGAGCATCGTCCTGCGACTCTATATCGGCGTAGCGGACCGGCTTGGCGGCAGCGTACTGGGGAAGCCCCGAACCGGCGGGTTTAGCTCCGGCTCGCTGAGGTTGGAATGCCTCTTCGACAAGCGAGTTCCATTCGCCGCAGTCGGGGCATTTGCCAAGCCACTTTCTTTCCTGGTGGCCGCATTTCTGACAGGTGTAAACGGTCTTGGGCTTGGGTGACACGGGTACAGGATACAGGAGTCTGAATTCAGAAAACAGGAGAGAAGAGGAAACAGGATGGACAGGATATGGGGGTTGCTGGTGAATTTCATTCGCGCACGATAATTTCGCGTGCGTCCCTCATTCGAGATTGTGACTATGAATTCTGAGGCCATCTCCGGGACAGTCCGTGATCGGAGGTTGATCAGAACCCCAACAGGGATTTGCAAGTCTGCGAGGGGGTCCCCCACCTTTTGAATCCTGTCCATCCTGTTTCCTCTCCTCACTCTCCTGTTTTCTGAATTCCGACTCCTGTATTCTCTCGTTATGCCCACTCCCGGTCAGCACGCATTCTCCGAAAAGGTCGCACTAGTTACTGCCGCGACGTCGCCGATAGGCCGCGCGGTCTCGATGCAGCTCGGCCTCTATGGTACCTTCGTCATCGCCTGCCACGGCACCTCCTCGAAAATTGATTCGGACGCCGTCGGGGAGCTGAAAAAGCTCGGCACGCTGGCACATTCGGTCGAGGCCGATCTCGGATCGCTTGATGGGATCGTCGGTGCGATCGACGCCGTCGAAGGCATCTACGGCCGGCTGGATCTGCTGGTCAACTGCCTTTCTTCTTCAGAACCGGGTTCGTTCGAGACGGTGACCGAAAGCGATTTCGAAAGCGCGGTCCGCGAGATCCTGAAGCCCGCGTACTTTCTGACCCGCGAGGCGATGCGGCTCTTCGCGGGACGACCAAAGCCCAGGATCGTGAACGTGATCATAAACCGCGCCGGTTCCGGGGCCCTTGAGAAGGCGCTGAATTGTTCTGTCGAAAGCCTCACCGCATCGCTAGCTGCCGAGCTGCCTTCGAACTTTCGCCTGAATACGGTTGCCGTCACCGAGACTAGCAGAAACCAGGCCGACGACCTGGATCCCGAACTGTTCAGGCCGAGGTCCTCGGTGGACGCGGACGATGTCGCGAGGGCAGCCGTTTATCTTCTTTCTTCAGAGGCGAAAGGGGTTAACGGACAGGTTCTGAGGATCGGATAAGATACGGGAAGTCGTATGGCACGGTTACCGATGCGTTAATTTTCGTGGTAATATCTGAAGCATAATGCAGCGCCACCTCCTCATAATCCGAATCGTTTTCATAGCACTTCTCGCGGTCGTAGCGGCGGTTCTCAATCCGCTCGAAAATATCGAAATCATAAGCAATTGGGGTATCGACGCCGGCGGGATAAGAGTTATCTCTTCGGCGCTTGGCGTTATAGTCGGCGCGTTGATCGTTTATATCGAGATGCTCGCCCGCGAGGCGTCGCTCAAGACTTTGATCGGCGGCGCGGTCGGTGCGGCGATCGGGATCATCGCAGCGTTCCTGGTCGGAATGCTGATCACTTCGCAGGAAACTGCGACCGTTCCGGGCGAGGTAAAGACCTTTTTGACGATCGCGCTGGCGCTGCTTTTCGGTTACGTCGGACTTATGGTCGGGGCGGCGAAGGGCGAGTTCATAGAGCTTTCCGCGCTCGGAGGCGTGTTCGGAGAAGCGGAGCTTTACAGGGATTACAAGATCCTGGATACAAGCGTGATCATCGACGGCCGTATCGCAGATGTCGCCGAAACCGGGTTTTTGACGGGCACGCTCGTGATCCCGCAGTTCATTCTCACCGAGCTTCAGCAGGTCGCAGATTCGCCTGATTCATCGAAGCGCCAGAGGGGCCGACGCGGCCTCGATATGCTGCAGAGGCTCCGTAACAACAACGCGCTCGACATCCAGATAATCGAGACCGATTATCCGAAGATCAAAGAGGTCGATCTGAAGCTCATTGAGCTCGGCCAGGAGCTTGGCGGCGTGGTCGTCACCAACGATTTCAACCTCAACAAGGTGTCCGAACTGCGCGGCGTCGCGGTCCTGAACATCAACGAACTTGCGAACGCTCTCAAGCCAGTGGTCCTGCCCGGCGAAGCGATGCGCGTCTTCATCCTCAAGGAAGGCAAGGAATACAATCAAGGCGTCGCCTATTTGGACGACGGCACAATGGTCGTCGTCGACAACGCGCGCAAGCTTATAGGAAAAACGGCTGACATCGCCGTCACGAGCGTGCTGCAGACGACCGCCGGAAAGATGATCTTCGGAAGGCTCTGGGACGAGAGTCAGGACCCTCCGGAACAGATCAGCATCCACGACACAAAGTCGGAGAACATGCGCAAGCAGGGCAGCAACATCCGCCAGCAGACGCTTGCCGAAGAGAACTAGACCCCGCCGCCGCCCGTACAATCCCGAATGAACTCAGCGATCATCGTTGCCGCCGGAGAAGGAAAGAGATTCGGCGGCGGACGCCCGAAACAGTTCGCCGAGATCCTTGGAAAGCCGGTCCTTGTTCACACGATAGAGAGATTTGAGAAGTGCGACGCGATCGACGAGATCGTGCTTGTGCTTGCTGAAGGCGAGTTGCGCGCGTTTTCCGATATTCTGGCGGATTTTTACCCGAAGAAGGTTTCCTCGATCGTCGCGGGCGGCGCCACGCGCGCCGAGTCTGTTTTGAACGGCCTTTCGGCGGTGCGGGGTGAAGAAGCCTCGATAGTCGCTATCCACGACGGCGCGCGCCCCGTTGTCTCTCAGAAAGACATCACGACTGTGTTAGCCGCCGCGAAAGAGCACGGCGCCGCGTGTCTCGTCGCTCCCGTCACGGATACGATCAAGAACGTGACCGAAGGCCTCATCAAAGGCACCGTCGACCGCAGGGCGCTTCGCAGAGCGCTAACCCCGCAATGTTTCAGGTACGAGGTGATCTGCGAGGCGTTCGAGTCCCTGGGTCCCGGAAGCGACGTCACGGACGACAGCAGCCTCGCTGAATCGGCAGGGTTTGCGGTGAGCGCCGTCGAGGGCGATCCTTCGAATATCAAGATCACGTACGAACAGGACCTGAAAGTGGCAGAGATCTATTTGGCCGCGCTCCTGGAAAGCGAATGAGGATCGGATACGGAAACGACATTCACCGGCTTGAGGAAGGCAGGAAACTGATCCTCGGCGGCGTCGAGATCCCTTTCGAAAGAGGATCGGTCGGCCATTCGGACGGCGACGCACTGCTTCACGCCGTTACAGACGCTATCCTGGGGGCGCTCGCTCTTGGCGACATAGGAACTCATTTCCCCGACAACGACGAGCGCTGGAAAGGCGCCGACAGCTCGCAATTTCTTTCGGAGGCCGGGAGGCTCGCGAAAGAGAGGGGATTCGAGGTGGTCAACGTAGATTCGACGATCTCGATCGAGCGCCCGAAGCTAAGGCCTTTCATCGACGAGATGCGCGGGAATATCGCCGGCGCACTCGGCGTCGAGATCGGCACTGTCAATGTGAAGGCGAAGACTTCGGAAGGTCTGGGCGAAATAGGAAACGGCCTCGCCGTCAAGGCTGAGGCCGTCGTTCTGCTGGATTCCAAAGACGACTGAGCGCCTGTTAGTACATACCGCGCGTGTTGGCGCCGTAGCGCTCAGCGATCCTCAAAACCTGATGCCAGGTCTCGTTGATCTCCGCGACACCATTCCTGTAGCGGACAAAAAAGGCTTCATTGCAGCAGCCTAAGTCACTACGGCTCGAGTTCTCCGCTCCGCGGAGCAGCTTGTCGTGGGCCAGCCAGGCTTCCATGTGCTCGCGCCACGCGTATCTCAGGTCGTCGGGCAGCGAGGCGTCGTTCATCGATGAGGAAGCCCTGACGTACTTGCTGACCGATTCACTGTAGCCCTCGATCTTGAGATCGTATTCCGATCCGTACGAGTAGCGCTTCGAAAGATACCTTCTGATCTCGCGGTCCCGGAAGTTTCCGTTTCGAACGTCCTGTCTGAGGAAGTCTGTGATCTCTGCGCTGACTCCCGTTTCACCGGTGCTGATTCCCGTAAAACCGAAAAGCAGCCCGACCAGCGAAACCGAAAGACCAAAGGTCAGAACGAATGCGGCAATACCAGATATTCCTTTCAGCATAATAACCAATTATGCACGACGGTCCCGGAAAAGAAAAGAATTTCGCGGAAAATGGGCAAATTTCCTCTTTGTAAAACCTAAGTTCAATCGAGTAAATTACTTACGTGCGGCCACAAGACATCATTGCGAAGAAACGCGACGGCGAACGCCTGAACGAAGCCGAGATCAATGCATTCATCGATGGCGTGACGGACGGTTCGTGGGCCGATTACCAGGTCGCCGCGCTGGTGATGGCGATGTTCCTGAACGAGCTTGATTTTGAGGAGCAGTCGCTGATCACCCGCGCGATGCTCTACTCGGGAGAGATCCTCGAGTTCCCGGAGATCGACCGCCCGATCGCCGATAAGCATTCGACCGGTGGCGTCGGCGACAAGACCTCGTTGCTTGTCGCGCCCATGGCTGCGGCGTGCGGGCTTGCGGTGCCGATGATCTCCGGACGCGGGCTCGGTCACACGGGCGGAACGCTTGACAAGCTGGAATCGATCCCCGGTTACACGGTCGATCTTCCGGTCGAGGATTTCAAGCGGATCGTGAAGGAATGCGGCTTCGCGATGAGCGGACAGACCGCGCGCATCGCACCGGCGGACAAGAGGATCTACGCGTTGCGCGACGCAACCGCGACGGTGCCGACGATCCCTCTGATCGTCGCTTCGATAATGTCGAAGAAGCTCGCCGAAGGCCTAGACGCGCTCGTACTCGACGTCAAGACCGGCAACGGGGCGTTTATGAAGGACCTGGATGACGCGCGCCGGCTCGCCGGTGAATTGGTCCGTACCGGCGAGGCGTTCAACGTAAGGACGCGGGCTTTGATCACGAACATGGGTCGGCCGCTCGGTAGATATGTCGGCAACTGCTGCGAGGTCTTTGAGTGCGTGAAGATAATGCGCGGCGAGGCCGACGGCCTTATGGAGCCGACGACCGAGCTCTCGTCGGAACTCGCTTCGCATATGCTGGTTCTTGGCGGCGTCGCCTCTTCCCACGACGAAGCGCGAGAGAAGATCGAGAGAGCGCTCGGATCCGGCGAGGTGTTCGAGACGTTCCGCAGGAACATCGAGCTTCAGAACGGCGATCCTTCCATCTGCGACGATCCGGAGAAGCTTCTGGAGACCAGGCTAGTGGAAGCGGTGGTAACTGCGCCCCGCGGCGGCTACATCGTGGAGATAGACACGCTTGCGGTCGGAAACGTGGTGAACGAGATCGGAGGCGGACGTCTGAAGGCCGAAGACGGCATCGATCACGCGGTAGGTCTTCGGACCGAGTGCACCATCGGCAATGAGGTTGCCGATGGTGAGACACTCGCCGTGGTCTTTTGCCGCGACGAGACAGCTGCAAAGAATGCTGTTCAAAAACTCCGGGCGGCGTATAGAATAGCCGATGATCCGAGCGAGGCTTCAGAACTGATAATCGAGGTCGTCCGGGGCGACAAACCCTGAACACACGGCCAGCAACGTACGCATATGCGAATCAGGAAACTACTTGTGACAGCGGCCGTCGCCGCAATCGCCGTCTTTTCTATCTCCTGTTCTTCCGCCGGAGCGATCGAGGACACCGACAAGATCAAGGTCGGGATCGTCTTCGACATTGGAGGTAAGAACGACCGTTCGTTCAACGCCGCAGCGTGGGAGGGAGTGAAACGTGCCGAGAAAGAACTCGGCATCATTCTCCGCGATGTCGAACCGGGAAATCCGACCTCGATCGAGCCCGCGATGCGCGCTTTTGCCGAGAAGGGCTTCGACCTGATCATCGGCGTCGGCTTTGCGCAGGGGCCGATAATGCAGCGCGTTGCCGAGGACTATCCCGATATCAACTTCGCGATCATCGACGGAGTCATCTTCGAGAAAGACGGAAAGACGCCTAAGTCGAACGTCGCTTCGCTCGTATTCCGCGAACACGAAGGTTCCTACCTAGTCGGGATGATCGCGGCAGAGAAGTCAAGATCTAACGTTCTGGGCTTTATCGGTGGGATGAACATCGGGTTGATTCGCCGTTTCGCGAAGGGATACGAGGAAGGCGCAAAAGCCGTGAACCCGAACGCGCGCGTCATCGAGAACTACGTTGGGGTCACCGACCACGCCTGGAACAATCCCGGGAAGGGCAAGGAACTCGCGCTTGCGCAGATGGACAGCGGAGCGGACGTGATCTTCACCGCGGCCGGGAACTCCGGCCTCGGAGCGTTCGACGCCGTGGAACAGGCCGGAAGACGCCCGGAGGGGGACCCGAAGGCGTTCGTGATCGGCGTCGATTCGAACCAGAACGCGGAAAAGCCCGGATTCGTCCTCACCTCGATGGTGAAACGCGTGGATAACGCGGTCTTCGAAGCGGTGAAGGAAGTGAAGGAAGGGCGGTTCAAGGGCGGATTCCACGTTTTCGGCCTGGACAAGGACGGCGTCGCGTACGCGCTCGACGAATACAATAAGCCTCTTATTCCGGAAGACGTCATCAAGCGAGTCAACGAAGCAAAGGAGAAGATAATCTCGGGAGAGATCGTCGTAACGGACGCGATGGCGAACTGAAAACCTATGCGGCTCGGGCTTTCGCTCAACGGCATTCTGGCTGCGGCGGCCGGCGCGTTGTCTATCGCGTGGGGAGCCTGGGGACTGACCTTCCGGGTCTCTGACATAATGAGCTACGGCTTTGTCCTCCTTGGGATCGGCGCGATACTGTTCGGCATTACCGACGGATTCAGCGACCGCACGCACCGCGGACAGTTCTTGTTCAAGATCGGAGTACTCATTTTCCTCGCTGCCGCGCTGGCGCTCGGCTATTCTCTTCTCAGGCAATTCTGAAATGCTGGAACTAAAGAACATAAGCAAATCCTTCGGCGACTGCGTCGCGAATCACGACGTGTCGATGAAGATCGAAGAAGGGACCATCCACGCCATCGTCGGAGAGAACGGCGCGGGAAAATCGACCGCGATGCGGATCGCGTACGGCTTTTACACGCCCGACAGAGGAGAGATCTTCGTCGACGGCGAGAAGGTCGACATCCGGAACCCGCACGACGCGATCGCGCTCGGGATAGGGATGGTCCATCAGCACTTTATGCTCGTCGACACGATGACGGTCGCGGAGAACATCGTCCTCGGCGCGGAAACCGGAAACGCCGCGAAGCTCGATCTGGATCAGGCGGCGGACGAGATCAAGAGGCTTTCGAGCGAACTGCGACTCGGGATCGACCCGTATGCGATGGTCGAGGATCTGTCCGTAGGTCAGGAACAGAGGGTCGAGCTCTTGAAGGCGCTCTACAGGAAGGCGCGGATCCTGATCCTCGACGAGCCGACGGCGGTACTTACTCCGCAGGAAGTCAACGATTTCTTCGCTATCCTCCGGCGAATGAAGGAGCAGGGCGTGACCATCGTGATCATCACGCACAAGCTCGAGGAAGTTTTGGCAATCTCCGATCACGTCACGGTGATGCGCGACGGAACTACCGTAGGCGACGTAGAGACGTCGGAAACGAACAAGCGCGAACTGGCGAAGATGATCGTCGGTCGCGAGGTGCTTTTACGGGTCGAGAAGACGGAATCGAAACCCGCATCGATGATCCTGGACGTTCAGGGCCTTTCGGTCGCCGGCCGCCACGGAACGGCGGTCGACGATGTGTCCTTTCACGTACGAAAGGGCGAGATCGTGGGCATCGCGGGCGTCGAAGGGAACGGGCAGTCGGAACTTGTCGAATGCCTCGCCGGCTTGGCGGTTCCGGGTTCGGTATCCGGCTCCGTATCGTTCGAAGGCAGCGATATCACCAGAACTTCGGCCCGAAAGAGAAAGGAGATGGGGATCGCCCACATCCCCGAAAACCGGCACAAGCGCGGGCTTCTGCTCGATTTCGACCTGTCCGAGAACGCGATGCTGGGTGTACACTACCGGGCCCCACTTGCCGGGGCCGCCGGTTTGCTGGACTCTGCCGCGATCGAAAAGCGAACCGCTGAGATCATTGAAGATTTCGACGTAAGGCCTCCGAGGCCGGAACTGACCGCGCGTTCGCTCTCCGGAGGGAACCAGCAGAAGCTGATAATCGGCAGGGAATTCGAGCTCGATCCGAAGCTCCTGCTCGTCTCGCAGCCCACGCGGGGCGTCGATATCGGCGCTATCGAGTTCATCCACAGGAAACTGATCGAGATGCGCGACCGGGGCGCAGCGATCCTGCTTGTATCCGCCGAGCTCGAGGAAGTGACGGCGCTCGCGGACCGTTTGCTCGTGATCAGGGAAGGGAAGATCGTCGGCGAGGTGGACCCGTCGGTCACTTCGGCCGAAGAGATTGGGCTAATGATGACGGGAGGGGACGATGAGCAGTGAGCAGCGATCATCGATCAATTTTCAACGTTCATCGATCAACGACCAATGATCAACGATCAGCGGCCAATGAGGATCGTTCTCTCGCTGCTGATCTCTCTATCGCATTGGTAATTGATCGATGAGAATTGATCATTGACCCGGGCTGCCCGAGCCGGCGAACGCCGGCTGAGCTCTTTACCCTCGCGAACCCCGTTTAGAGCAGCCCTCCGGGCTACAGAAGACGTGCGAAGCACGGCTTAAGTGGCCGCCCTCGCGAACCCCGTTTAGAGCAGCCCTCCGGGCTGCCCAAGCCGGCGAATGCCGGCTGATCACACTGCAGTCACGATCCGGCTCCCGGCTCCGTCAGGAGCCAAATGTCTGTAGCAGATCGCCGCCACATCGACATCGCGCTCCGTAGGAGCGCAACCCGGTTCAGCCCGCCGGGGTTGGATCAGGACTGAGAACAAAGGACTGAGGGAATTGACGTGTCGATGTCTGATAGTTGAAGCCTGACTCCCAAAGGTAGCCCTCCCTAACGGTCGGGCTTCGGACACGTGATCCTGATCTCCACGTTGTACTGATCCCGAACCCCGTTTAGAGCAGCCCTCCGGGCTGCAAGAGACGTGCGAAGCACGGCTGAATCGGCTGCCCACGTGAACCCCGTTCGGAGCAGCCCTCCGGGCTGCCAAAGCCGGCCAATGCCGGCTGATCACGCTGCAATCTCGATACGGCTCCCGGCTCCGTCAGGAGCCAAATATCTGTAGCAAATCACGGCCACAACAATTTCGCGCTCCAGAGGAGCGCAATCCGGTTCAGCCCCTCCGGGGCTGGATCTCATTATAGGGTTGCGTTGCTACAGACATCGCGCTCCTACGGAGCGGTTAGTTGTAGGTGCGACGGACCAGATAAAAAAGCCGCGCGTTGCGCGGCTTGGGCAGCGCGAAGCGCTGCTCTAAACGGGTGTACGATAAGCTTCAGCTTGTCGCGGGCCGCTCGCGGCCCGGGCGGCCGTGAGGTTCCGCGCGTTCGCGCGGTGCAAACTGAAGTTCGCGTTGCCTCGGCAGCGCGAAGCGCTGCTCTAAACGGGTGTACGATAAGCTTCAGCTTGTCGCGGGCCAATCGCGGCCCGAGGAGAGTTCCGCGCGTTCGCGCGGCGCAAACTGAAGTTCGCGTTACCCCGGCAGCCCGGAGGGCTGCTCTATACGGGACTTTGACCCGCTGAACGTGCCGGGCGGGGACAAGCCCCGCCCCTACGTATACCGCTCACAGCTCACCGCTCACTGGTCAATGAACCGAGCGATCTTTTCCACTGCGCGTTCTAGATTCTCCATCGACGTCGCGTACGAGATCCGTATGAACCCGTCCGCGCCGAAGCCTTCTCCGTCCGTCGTGGCGACGTACTTCGAATTCAGGAGCGCGTCGACAAGGTCCGCAGACCTCTGATATTTGTCGCCGAGTAACTCGCGGACGTCAACGAACGCGTAAAATGCGCCTTCCGGCATCGCCGTCTTGAATCCCCCGATCTTCTGCAGCTCCGGGATCAGATAATCCCTTCTTCGTTCGTATTCAGCGAGCATCGTCCCGACCGCGTCGCTCATTCTCGCCGGGTCCTGCAGAGCCCTTGCGCAGGCGTACTGGACGAACGATGTCGGATGCGAAGCCGAATGGCTCTGCAGTTTCAGCATCTGCTTCGTCCATTCCTCGCCGGCGATCGTGTAGCCGATCCTCCATCCCGTCATCGCGAACGTCTTTGAGAACGATCCCGCCACGCAGACGTATCTCCGAAGTTCCTCAGGCAGCACCGCCGACGTGAAGACCTCGCCGGGCGGATAAACGAACAGCAGATAGCACTCGTCCGTCAGCACGTACACACCGCGTTCGGCGCAGGTCTCGATGATCTTCCGCATCTCCGCAGCGGGAATGACGCGCCCGGTCGGATTGTTGGGCGAGTTGACGATCAAAAGCTTTGTTTTCGGAGTGATCGCGTCGCGGACCTGGTCCGCGGTCAGGATGAAATCCGTCTCCTCGGTGTCGATGAACACGTTGTTCGCGCCGACGAAATTGACGATCTCGGGAAACGTGACCCAGTAAGGCTTGGGAACCAGGACGTCCTCGCCTTCGTCGACGAGCGTATTTACGGCGTTGAAAAGCGCCTGCTTGCCGCCGCACGAGGCCGCGATCTCGCCTTCAGCAAGAGCTGCCCCGAATACCTTCGAATAATAATCGATCACCGATTCGCGGAAGAGCCTCAGCCCGGCCGTCGGCGTGTATTTCGTGATGCCTTTCTGAAGCCCCTCGAGCGCGAAGTCCTTGATGAACTGCGGAGTGTCGAAGTCAGGCTCGCCGACCGTCAGGTCGATCACATCGCGGCCTTCTTCCCGCAGGCGGGTCGCCAACTGGGCGGCCTTCAGCGTCGAAGAACCCTTCATTTTCAGGATGTTCTTCGAAAAGGCGATGCCTTTCTGTGCCGCGCTTCGATCGTTCATAGTCTTAGTTCGTCTCCGCCCGTTTTTCGCGCATCTTCGCCTCAACGAGTTCGGGAACCAACCCGTCGACCCGGCCTCCGAGCGTGAAAACCTGTTTCAGAAGCCTCGAGCTCACGTACGAGTATTCTTCGGCTGCCATCAAAAACACCGTCTCGATCTCCGGCTCGAGCCGCTTGTTCATCAGCGCCATGCGAACTTCGTAATCGTAGTCAGAAACTGCCCGAATGCCCCTTACGATCGCAGTCGCCTCGCGCTTCTTCGCGTAATCGACCAGGAGTCCTGAGAAGCTCTCGACCGCCATCGTGCATTCCCCGGTGTCCATTCCGACCAACACCTCGGCGATCATTCGGCAGCGTTCTTCCGGAGTGAACATAGGGTGTTTCTCCGGGTTGTCGAGCACGGCGACGATCATCTCGTCGAACAGATCGACGCTCCGCTCGATGATGTCCAGATGGCCTTTCGTAAGCGGGTCGAATGAACCGGGGAAGATGGCTCGTTTCATATTCTATTTTCGCCGGGCGGTGTCAGGACGTCTTCTCTTTCAAAAGCGCTTCGGCGTCCTTGAGCGCTTCTTCGTATTCGGGGACGAAATCGGGATGCGGCTCCATCGCCTTAAGCTTCGCCACCATTTCCTTTGCTTTCTCGTCCTGCTCCGTCGCGAAATAGGCCTCGGCAAGATAGAGGTATATGTAAGCGTTGTCCTTGTGCTTGTCGAATCCCTTTTCCAGATACTCAAGCGCGCGTTCCGCACTTCCGCCGGCAAGCCCTCTCGTATTCAGCTCAAGCCGTCCCAATCCCATGTATGCGCTTCCGGATTCAAAACCCGGTTCGATCTCCAGCACTTTCTGCATTCCAGTGCGGATCTTGTCGACGGAGACGATCCCGACGGTCACGGGAGCCCGCTCGGCGCGTTCGCCTATGATCGCAGCTTCCCAGAAGTGTCCATCCGGCTTGTCGGGCTCCAGGCGGCGCGCGATGCGTGCGGCTTCGAGGCCCGCTTTCAGTACCTTTTCCGCTTCTTCGTATGAAAGCTGTTCGCGGCTTCCGAGAAACCAGCTGTAGCGCGCAAACGCTGCTTCCACTTCGAAGTTCCTGTTGTCCGGGTCGCGGGCCGTTTGAAGAATCTCGAGGGCCTTCCTCACCCGCTCCGGATCCTTCCTCGCCGCCCAGTGTTCAGTCGACTCTGCGAGCGCCTTCGAGGGCTCCACACCCGGGCGGTTCGGAGCCGGCTCCTCGTCGGCTTCCGAAGACATAGCACAAGCGCTAAATAGCAAGACCAAAAGGGTTAGGAGTCCAATTGCCGACCTGATCTTCATAATCCAGCTGCGAGTGTAACAGTTTGGTAATTTGTGGGTTTCGCGGGGTGCCCAAGGGGGCCCCGGTTACCAAACAGCACTGTAATTTGGTATATTTTTGTACTTTAACCGGCGTCGGAAGAGTCCCGTAATTTTAGTCATAATGGCTTCTAAATCACAAGCGGCATCCTTTTACGATCTCGAAGGCACGCTCGTAAGCACGAACCTTGTCCACACGCTCGGTTTCTATGCGCGGAGACAGCAGGGGCTCCTGACGACGATCAGGAAGAGCGTGGGTACGGTGGCTAAACTGCCGATGTTCGGGCTGACGGACCTTTACAGCCGTAATGTTTTCAACGAGTACTTCTTCCAGAGTTACAAAGGCGAGTCTCTTGACCGCCTTCGATACTTTTCAGAAGAGCTATTCGAAGAAGTGCTGAAGCCGGCGATCTTCGACGGGACGGCGGACCTTATCGCTAAGTCCAAGAAACTCGGGCACATACAGGTCGTGGTCACGGGAGCGCTCGATTTCTCCGTGGAGCCTTTGTGCGATTACCTGGGCATCGACGTCTATGTCGCGAACAGACTGGAATTCGTCAACGGATACGCGACGGGCAGGCTTCTGCCGCCGGTAATGGCTTCGGCGACGAAGGCGAAGTGGATACGGGAGTTCGCGGAGCGCGAGAACATTAACCTCAGCAAGTCTTACGCTTATTCGGACTCGATCTCGGACCTCGCGATGCTTTCGATCGTCGGTCATCCGGTCGCGGTGAACCCGGACTTTCGCCTGAAACAGACGGCGCTCCAGCACGACTGGGCGATACTGGACCTGCGATGACGATTGACAATGGTCAACGATCATCGATCAATGGAAGAGGGGAGTGAATGGGTGGCGAATTGATCATTGATCGATGATCATTGGTCATTGAACACTGAATTATGGCTTTACAGCTAAGAAGAAAGACCCACGAGTCGATCGTTTACATCGACCGCGATTCGGCGCCGAGGATAATGCCGAAGGGCGAGGACTTCATTCTCGAGGACCTTCCGATCGGCACGCGCGTGATCTATCCGAATCCGCCGATCAAGGGCCTCCCGCACCGCGAGGCGGCGATCCGTTACGCGGTCAACAATCCGATCGACGCGAAGCCTTTGTATGCCCAGCTAGAGCCGGGGATGAAGGTCACGATCGCGATGGACGACATCTCGCTGCCCTTGCCTCCGATGGCGACCCCGGACCTCCGCCAGACGATGCTCGAGGTCGTACTCGACATGTGCTACGCGAACGGTGTCGACGACATCCACCTGATCATCGCAAACTCGCTTCACCGCAAGATGACAGAGTGGGAGATGAAGCGGATGGCCGGATCGAAGATCCACAACGCTTTCTATCCCGACCGTTACTACAACCACGACGCGGAGGACGATCTGGGTCTCGTGACGCTCGGCGAGACACGGCACGGCGAGCCGCTCCGCATCAATCGACGGTGTGCTGAAAGCGACCTCCTTATTTATCTCAACATCAACCTCGTCCCGATGGACGGCGGGCACAAATCGGTCGCGGTCGGGTTGTGCGATTACGAATCGCTCCGCGCTCACCACGAGCCGCAGACGATCATCGAGTCGGACTCGTACATGTATCCGCCCGATTCCGAGTTGAACCACAAGGTCCACCGGCTCGGGAAACTGGTCGACGAGCAGCTGAACGTTTTCCACATCGAAACCGCGCTCAACAACCGCATGTTCGGCGAGGGATACGACATACTCACGAAGAACGAGGACGAGTTCTCGTTCGGCGACCGTATGAAGTGGGAAACGCTCAAGCGGACGTTTTCCAAGCTTCCGAGAAAGGCGAGGCGCAAGCTCCTGCACGAGATCCCGGCTCAGTACGAGCTGATCGCGTGCTACGCGGGCGAGACGGAGAAGGTCCACGAGAAGATCCTGGAGAAGAATTACCAGCAGTACGTGATCCCCGTGAAGGGCCAGTGCGACATAATGATCACGGGCATTCCGGACATATCGCCGTACAACGTGTACTCGGCCTTGAATCCGCTCCTGGTCCAGGTGATGGCGCTCGGCTATCACTTCAACATGTACAAGGGCAAGCCGTTGATCAAGAAGGGCGGCGTGATGATCATCACGCACCCTTGCTTCGACGAGTTCGATCACGACTTCCATCCGAGCTACATAGAGTTCTTTCACCGCCTTCTTCCCGAGTCGCGCGACGCCTTTTACCTCCGCGAGAAATACGAGCGGGAGTTCGCCGAGAACCCCGCTTACATCGAGATGTACCGAAGAGGGAACGCCTATCACGGCGCGCATCCGTTCTTTATGTGGTACTGGGGCGAGAACGGCCGCCAGCACGTGGGCAAGGTGATCGCGGCGGGAGCCGAGAACGCCCACGTGCCTGATATCCTAGGCTGGGAACGCGCGGACAATCTGACGGAAGCGATCGCGATGGCAAGAAGCTATATGGGCCGGAGCGCGGAGATCACGATGCTCCATCAGCCGGTGATCGGTTTGGCGGAGGTGACGGACTGAGCAGTTGATAATGGATAGTTGCAAATGGATAGTTTCCTACTTCTGGAGAAGGTGCGATTTGGAGGATCTGTAATGAAGGTGATTGGTGTCCTGATCTTGGCCTGTCTTTCCGGTTCAGTTTTTGCCCAGACTGAGATCGACTTTGAAAGGAAGTATCCAAAGATTGTCTCGTACGAGGTGCGGCCAAACATTCAAATGAGGGCCGAGTTTGGAAGCGACGGTCAGGTGATCTCAGTTACGCTATTGCCGAATCGGATCTCTGAAACGGAAAAAGTCCAGTTTTCCGGAAGTCTTCTCTTGGATGTGTACAAAGTCGAAGAGATATTTGAGGAATTGGTCGCACCACAGGACCGGATCGGCGAAACCAAGTCACTAGGCTACCAAATGGCGGGAATTGGGGGCTTCATATTTGGCGGCTTTGAGTATTCGGGCATTAGGGTGGACATTCACGGCTCTCGGTATAATCGGGGACTTAGTGCGCGAAATCGCTGCTCTCAATCAAATGACGAAGCTGGAGAGGAAGAGTCGTGGAGGCGTTTTTGCGCGATGGACGTTGAGCCGGAGAGTGTGCGTATCACATGGACCAAGCGCAAACCTGAGACTTCAGGTTCCAGGGAAGCAGAGTCTGACCCTGATCGGATTCTGAAGCTGTTTCTTAAACTGTAAGATCAGCGCGGGAGCCAACCTGCAACCCGAAGTAAGAGCGCAACGGCGGAACTGGAATTAGATCAGGGACACTTTCTAAACCCCAAAATATCTGGACAGCAAGGAGCGCCCGCAATTCACGATTTACGAATTACGATTCACGACCAAGAATGAAACTTTCTCCAACAGAAGTATTCAAGGGGAAGAAGATATTCTTCATCGGCGGGACCGGCTTTGTCGGCAAGGTCACGCTGTCGATGCTCCTCAACAATTTTCCCGACATAGGGAAGGTCTATGTAACAGTCCGCGCCCGCGACGACTTCGAATCGCTCAACCGCTTCTGGAACAGCGTGATACCGTCGCCCACGTTCGATCCTCTCCGCGAGAAGCACGGAGATAAGTTCGAGGATTTCATCAACGAAAAGGTCGTGCCGGTCAACGGCGACGTCGGCAACGAGTTCCTCGGGATGACGGAAGAACAGGCGAGAGAGGTTATGGCGGACTGCGACATCATCATCAATTCCGCAGGTAACGTGACATTCAACCCCCCGCTCGAAAGCGCCCTTCGAACGAATGTGGTCGGCACGAACAACGTCCTCGAGCTCGCAAGGATGATGAAGCGGCCGTGCCTTGTACACGTTTCTACCTGCTTTGTGGCGGGCAAGCGCAGCGGATCGATCTGGGAGAATGAGGAAGTCGTCGGTTACTTCCCGAAGAAGGACGAACTCGTCGGAACGACTTTTGACGTCAACCAGGAGATCGAGGACTGCGCGCGCCTCTCCGAACAGGCGAGGCAGGAAGCAGACGACGCCGTCAACATCGCCAAGTTCCGCGAGCTCGCCCGCGAGCGCCTGATCGAGGAAGGCCGCGACCCCGACGATGAAAAGGCAGTGAACTCCGCCATCTTCCGAGAGCGCAAGATGTGGATCCGCGAGCGGACGACGGAACTCGGGGAGGACCGCGCCGGCTACTGGGGCTGGACGAACATCTACACGTATTCGAAATCGCTCGCCGAGCAGATCGTCGCCCAGCAGGACGATATCGTGAAGGTGCTTGTCAGGCCTTCGATCGTCGAATCGTCCGTCAACTATCCGTTCCCCGGCTGGAATGAGGGCTTCACGACCACCGCGCCCCTGATCCTGATTGCGCTCCGAGGCCAGCCGGTGATCCCCGTCAACGAAAAGCTCGTCCTCGACATAATCCCCGTCGACATGGTCGCCGGAGCGATGCTCGGCGCGGCGATGGAAGCGCTCGTCAGCGACGCGCCGCCGCTTGTGTTCCAGGCGTGTTCGGGCGATTCGAATCCGAACGATATGAAGCGGATCGTCGGGCTCGTGGGGCTCTACAAACGCAAGCACTTCAAGGATAGGGAATCCGGGAACAAACTTGTGAACCGTGTCGCCTCGATGATCGAGGCTACCCCCGCGACTCAGAAGACGTACGAGCGGACCTCGGCGCCGATGCTGAACAAGCTCGCCAAAGGCGCGAACAGCCTGCTCGACAAGGCTACGCCTCGCTGGGGCGGAGGCAGGATCGGGAACATCGTCTCGGACATAAAGAAATCGGTCGACGAGTTCGAGCGGACGACGCAGGAGACAGTGGACGCCTTCAAGATGTTCAAGCCGTTCATGGTCGACAACGAGTACAGTTACCGGGCCGATAACGTCCGCGCGATGCAGTCGAAAGTGAAGAAAGGCGAGCGAGATCTTCTTCCGTGGTATCCGGAAAATCTCGACTGGTACGATTACTGGCTCAACGTCCACTTCCCGGGGCTCAAGAAGTGGGTCCTGCCGCAGCTCGAGGAAGACCTGAAGGCTCAGGAACGCCGTTCGTACACGTACCGCGACCTGATGGACATGTTCGACACGGCGACGAAGCGTTTTCCGACGCGCGTGTCGATGAAGATCGAGCGCCACGGGAAGATGGAGCAGTACACCTTCGGCGACGTCCGCGAGCTCGCGCTTCGCGTCGGCGGATTCCTGGCGCACAAGGGCGTCGAGGCGGGCGACCGCGTGATCCTTTTCTCGCACAACATGCCCGAATGGGGCATGGCGTATTTCGGCATCCTAAAGGCCGGCGCGACCGCCGTCCCGATCGATCCCGCCAGCTCGGTCAAAGAGGTCGTCACCTTCGCCGAGGCGGGCGAGGTCTCGGCGATACTTATCAGCGCGCGTCTCGCGGACGAGCACGCGGACCTTGCCGATAAGTTAAAGGAAGCGAAGCTCGACGTTCCGGTATACGACTTTGAAGAGGTCTTCGAAATGCCTTCGGAGATCGAAGAGGCGAAAAGGCTCGCGCTTCTTCCCGACAAGATCATAGCGACCTCGACAGCATCGTTGATCTTTACCTCCGGCACGACCGGCAAGCCGAAAGCGGTAATGCTGACGCACAAGAATTTCACGTCGATGGTCTCGATGCTTTCGTCGGTCCTCGAAATGAGCGTTGAGGACGGCGTGCTTTCGGTGCTTCCGCTTCACCACACGTTCGAGTTCTCTGCGGGTTTCCTTACTCCGTTCTCGAACGGAACGCAGATCCGCTATCTTGATGACCTGACCAGCGACGAACTGACGCGAGCCATCGAGACAGGACACGTTACAGGAATGATCGGCGTGCCCGCTCTTTGGGAAATGCTGCACCGCCGGATCAAGACCCGGTTCCGCGAACGCGGCGACTGGTTCGCGGATATCGCCGACAACATCATCGACTTCAACGCCTGGATCCGCGACAACACGCCGTTCAACCTGGGCCCGATAGTCTTTTTCCCGATCCACGAAGGGATGGGCGGCAATATGCGCTACCTGGTCTCCGGCGGATCGGCGCTCAGCGAGAAGGTCCAGAAAGACCTGCACGGCCTAGGCTTTACGATCCTCGAAGGATACGGCCTGACCGAGTCGTCGCCCGTGCTAACGGTCGCGAGGCCTCAGAACGAGCTTCTCAGAGGCAGCGTCGGAAAGCCGCTTCCGGGGGTCGAGATAAAGATCGAGAATCAGGACGCCCGAGGCGTCGGCGAGATCTACGCCCGCGGCCAGAACATAATGGCCGGTTACTACAACGACGAGGCGGCGACCGAGGAAGCGCTCGACGACCGCTGGCTAAAGACAGGCGACCTGGGCAAGCTCGACGACGACGGAAATCTCTACATCGTGGGCCGCTCAAAAGAGGTCATCATCGACAGCAACGGGAAGAACATCTATCCCGACGAGATAGAGGACCTTTACTCCAAGTCCAAGTACATCAAGGAGTTGTCGGTTGTCGGGCTTCCGGACGAGGACGGCGGCGAGAAGATCGCCTCGCTTGTCGTGCCCGATTACGAATACGACATCGCGCTGACCCGCGCGGCGACGAACAAGAAGGTCGAAGAGCATTTCCGCGAAGTGTCCGCCTCGCTTCCTTTCTTCAAGCGCGTGAAGGTCCTTAGGCTGACGCCATTCGAACTGCCGAGGACGGCGACGCGAAAGGTCAAGAGAAGGGAAGTCGTCGAGATGCTCGAGGTCCTCGAGGGCCGTGCGAAGAAGAAGACGAAGATCGAGGCGGAATCGAAGGGCGACAGCAACCTGCTCTGGCTTCGGAAGATAGTCGCCAGCGTTTCGAACAATCCTCTCGCTGACGTGCAGATCGATTCGAGGCTTTCGGACCTCGGGTTCGATTCGCTGATGTTCGTCGAGCTCCAGGCGGCGGTCGAGGACGGCGGCGGACGCGTCTTGAATCCCGACGAGCTCGACGAAGTGCAAGATGTCCGCGAACTGCTCGCAGCGGTCCAGAGGGTCGACAAGTCCAAGCGCATCGCCGACGAGCCGAAGGTGAACGACAAAAAGGACGAGGAAGACATACATATTCCGGAGATAGTGAAGTTCGTCGGGAACCGAATAGTCACCTTCGCACAGAAGCAGCTTTACGAGACTGTTCTGGAAACTACCGTCGAGGGGCGATCGAACATTCCTCCGCATACGAATTTCATCGTTTCCTCTAATCACGCCTCGCACCTCGACATGGGCCTCGTGAAATACGCGCTCGGGGAGGACGTCGCGGACCAGACGGTCGCGGTCGCGGCCGCGGATTACTGGTTCGACACGAAGTACAAGCGTGCGTATATGAACAACTTCACGACGCTTGTGCCGATCGAGCGGTCGGGCAGCCTGCGGCAAAGTCTGCGGCACGTGACTCAGATCCTGAAGGAAGGCTACAACGCCCTGATATTCCCCGAGGGAACGAGAAGCGTCACGGGCGAGATCGCGGAGTTCAAGCCGGTGATCGGGTATCTCGCGCTGAACGACAAAATAGGGATCCTCCCGATCTACCTCTCCGGCACGTACGAGGCGTTTCCGAAGGGGATGACGGTTCCGAAGCGCGAGAGCATAGGCTCGAAGATCGGCGCGAAGATAGGCCGACTGCTCAGCTATGAAGAGCTTGCAGAGATGACCGACGGAGTTCCCAGGAGCGAGGCCTACCGCCTGATCGCCGCCCGCGTCCAGCACGAGGTGGAGAACCTCCGCGACGGGACGAGAAGGGAATTCGATGTGAAGGAGATCCGGAAGAAATGGCGGGCGGAGAAGAGGAAGCCGAGGAAGAAAGAGCCTGTGATCGACGAGTGAGGGCTTTTGGGAAAGAGAAAGAAACAGGATGGACAGGGTGGACAAGGTAAGGAGGCCTTTTCTGACTTCTGACTTCTGACTGCTGTTATGCCCGTCGCTTGCGCTCCGGGTTCTCATTAGCCTGACCCCTTCTCTGTGGGCCTTTGTGTAAACCTCCGTGCCCTTTGTGGTTAGTCTCTTGCGCTTAGTTAGAAGGCGAGACCTTACGAAATTGAACTCTGGCACCACCGTCAGGGAAATCTTCTTTGCGCCCTTTGCGAATACCTTTGCGACCTTTGCGGTTGATTCAGCGATGGACTATTAAGGAAGTCTGAATGTTCGATCTTGAATTTGTTGAATGAACACTCGCTACAAGATATTTACGGCACTTCCGGGGTTGGTACTTGCCGTTTTAGTGTTGACCAGCCCTGCATTTGCTTGTTTGCCTCCCATCAAGGCGCTGAAAGTCGCAGGTATAAGCGGCCTGGTCGTTGACACTTCCGGGAAGCCGATACCGAATGCATCGGTTCGCGTTTCTGCCTTTGTTTCTGAGAACGATAGAAAGACATTCCAGACTGCTACCGATGGTGCGGGTTGGTTCGATCTTCCCGATGCTGAGCCGGGAATGTATTTCATTGAAGCAACTCTACCGGGGTGGTATTCAACGACGAGGGAGTTGGCAGAAATTCCACGCCCAGATACTCCGTTCAAATTTGCTCCGATCAGGATGACGATTCGGCCTCCTTCGCGAATTCCGAATTGCGGGGGACCTGTTGAGTGGTTAAAGACGGATGAACTGCGGCGCGAGCTTGCTCAGGAGGTAAAGCAGGAGTTCCTGCACGCATGGAACGGCTACAAGAAATACGCCTGGGGCAACGACGACCTCAAGCCGCTCTCGAAATCACATCACAACTGGTACTCCGAACCGCTCTTGATGACGCCGGTCGATACGCTCGATACGCTCGTCCTGATGGGCCTGGATGAGGAAGCGAAGAAAACCGCTGATCACATCGCCAAGAACCTCTCGTTCGACAAGGACATCTCGGTCCAGAAGTTCGAGATCACGATCCGCCTGCTCGGAGGCCTTCTTTCCGGCTACCAGATGACCGGCGACAAGCGCCTTCTCGATCTTGCGGAGGATCTCGGCAACCGCCTGCTTCCCGCGTTCGAATCAAAGACCGGGATCCCGTACCGGTACATCAACCTCAAGACCGGCGAGGTCCGAGGCGCGGAGACGAATCCCGCCGAAGCCGGTACGCTGATCATCGAGTTCGGCACGCTCAGCAAGCTCACGAACAAGCCCGTTTACTTCGAGAAGGCAAAGCGCGCGCTGAAGGCAATGTTCGACCGACGTTCGAAGATCGGCCTGATCGGGACCCGGATCAACGTCGAGACAGGCGAATGGACCAATAAGGACAGCCACATAAGCGCCGAGATCGATTCGTATTACGAATACCTCTTGAAGTGCTGGAAGCTCTTCGGCGACCGCGAATGCAAGGCGATGTGGGACAAGAGCATCCCCGCTGTCAACAAATACCTTGCGGACGAAACGAAGACAGGCCTTTGGTACGGGCACGCGGATATGGACACCGGCAAGCGGACCGCGACGACTTATGGTGCGCTCGACGCGTTCTTTCCCGCCGTGCTGGCGCTCTCGGGCGATATGGAACGTGCGAAGCGGCTTCAGGCTTCGTCTTTCCTGATGTGGAACAAGCACGGGATCGAACCTGAGGTGTACGATTACGTCGCGGACGAGGTAAAGCATCCGGGTTATCCCCTCAGGCCTGAGATAATCGAGTCGGCTTACTATCTGTACCGGTACACAAAGGATCCGCGTTACCTCGAAATGGGAAAGAAGATCTTCGAGGATTTCAAGAAGCATTGCAGAACGGAAGCGGGATATGCGTCGCTGAAGAGCGTGATCACGAAAGAGAAGTCGGACACGATGCAGAGCTTTGTCCTTGCGGAGACGTTCAAGTATTTCTATTTATTGTTCGCGCCGGAGGATACGCTGGAATTCGAGAAGGTGGTGTTCAACACGGAGGCGCACCCGATAAGTCCGACGTGGAAGCAGTAGGATCTCAACGCAAAGGTCGCTAAGGTCGCGAAGGGAGTCATGGGACGAAGACTAACGGGAATTCTTTACCTCAATGGGGAAAGTCGATAATGTTTGGCAAAGGTCGAATCTAAAATCAGGGATTCGAGGTGGTGCGGAACTCGAGGAAGGTATGAATTGGATAGAGAACAACTCGAAAGCATTGCCAAAACGACACTTGACTGCGCGTTCACTGTACACAGCGAATTGGGACCTGGACTCTTAGAAAGAGCATATGAAGCCTGTATGCTTCTCGAATTGCACGAGAAAGGGTTGAAAGCGGTCACCCAAAAGATCGTTCCGGTCCTTTACAAAGGAACAAAGATCGATACCGGATTCAGGTTAGATCTACTTATCGAGGACGAACTAATTGTTGAGATCAAGTCGGTTGAAGGAATCTTGCCGGTTCATTCAGCCCAACTACTTTCATATCTGCGATTAAGTGATAAACGATTGGGGCTACTGATCAACTTCAACGTCTCGAGACTCAAACATGGAATCAGGCGCATAGTCAACGGTCTATAGCTTACTTAGCGACCTTCGCGGCCTTTGCGTTGAATCCCTCTTTATGCCACCCAAAAAGAAGATCCTCATTACCGGCGGGACCGGGTTCCTCGGCTCCCACATCGTCCGTCAGTTTCTCGATGCCGGAGAAAAGAACCTCCGCGTGATGGCCTCGTCCGTTCCCGAGTGGATGACAGATGAGGGAGTCGAGCCGGCGGCCGGGTCCGTTACGAATCCCGAAGATGTTGCGGAAGCGGTTAAGGACGTGTCGGCGATCTTTCATCTCGCGGGCAAGGTCTCACGCGACAACGCCGACGCCGCAGCGATGAACGCCGTTCACGTCCAGGGCACGCGGATCCTCTGCGAAGCCGCCGCGAAGGCGAAGGTCAAAACGATGGTCCTTGCGTCCTCGAGCGGCACGATCGCGATCTCCGAAAAGGACGAGGTGCTCGACGAGACGTTCCCTCCACCTTTAGAGCTGATCTCGCGCTTCGCGTACTACTCTTCGAAGTTCTACGAGGAAAAGACCGCTCTCGAGAACTTCGGCAAGAAGGGCCAGAAGCTCGTGATCGTGAATCCCTCGCTTCTGCTCGGGCCAGGCGACGAACGTCTCAGCTCGACAAAGCCCGTCCTCGATTTCCTCGCGCGAAAGATCCCGTTCACACCGTCCGGAGGACTCAACTTCGTCGATGTCCGCGACACCGCGGAAGCGTTCATCGCGGCGCTCGACAAGGGAAAGCATCAGGAAAAATACCTGCTCGGATCGGAGAACATGACGTTTGAGGAATTCTTCGGACGGCTCGAAAGGCTGTCAGGCGTCAGCGCGCCGATGTTGCGCGTCCCGAAATCGATCTCGATCCCGGCGGCGAACTTTGTCGATTCGTTCTTCCGAAGCAGGAAGAAGGCTTCTCCGATCGAGGCAAAGGAAGTGGAGCAGGCGGAGCTGTTCTGGTACTTCGACTCGGACAAGGCGAAGGAAGAGCTCGGGTTCGATCCCCGCGATCCGCAGGAGACATTGAACGACACGATCAAGTACCTGCGGAAGGACTTCCTTGGGGAGGGAGTTTTTGGGAAGTGAGCGGTTCTTGTAGGGGCGGGGCTTGTCCCCGCCCGGGGGTCAGTCCGATTTCAGTAGGGGCGGGCTTGTCCCCGCCCGGATATGAAGATCCAACCCCTTTCGTTTCGAGCAGCGCTTCGCGCTGCTCGGGCCCGCTCTTCCGCTCCGTAGGAGCGCGATGTTTGTAGCAAGCCGACCGCAAGAAGCAATCCAGCCCCGGATGTACGATAAGCTTTAGCTTGTCGCGGGTCGTCCGCGGCCCGAACGGCTCACGGGGTTCCGCGCATACGCGCGGCGCAAACTGAAGTTCGCGGTACCTCTAATCACGATTTACGGTTCACGATTCACGAGAAGGTCGCCAGGTACTTGGGCTTCTTCCTCCCCTTCGTCAGCTGCTCGAACGCGTACGCGATCCGGAAAAGCTTTCCTTCCTGCCAGGCGCCTCCCATGAACGACACGCCGATCGGGAGCTCCTTTATAAATCCGAAAGGCACGGTGATGTTCGGGTAGCCCGACACCGCCGCGAACTGGGAACTTCCGACGTATCCGCTTCCGCAGTCGCCGTTCACAAGATCGACCATCCACGTAGGCGCGTTCGAAGGCGCCACGATCGCGTCCAGGTTCTGGCCGTTCAAGGCGGCGTCGAGCCCCTGGTCGCGCGACATCATCCGGCACTTCTTCAGGGCCTGGACGTATTCGTCCGAAGTCAGCGGGCCTTTCGCTTCGGCCTCGGTGAAGATGTCCTGGCCGAAGTAGGGCATCTCCTTGTCGGCATTGTCCTCGTTGAACTTGATCAGATCGGCGAGCGTCCTGTACTTTCCGCCGCGATCGCCCAGGTATTTGTTCAGGTCCGCCTTGAATTCGTAAAGAAGCACCTGGTATTCGGCGTCGCCGAACTGGCGGATCGTCTCAAACTTCACATCGTAGAGCTCCGCTCCGCCCGCTTTCAACGCATCGAGCGCCTCGTCAAGGACGCCGTCAACCCGCTCGTTCCTTCCCCAGTAATCGCGTGCGATGCCGATCCTTGCTCCCTTAAGGCCGTCCTTTTCCAGGAAAGCAGTGTAGTCCTTTTCGGCCTTTCTTCCCGTCGCTTGTGTCGCGGAATCAGAAGGATCCACTGCCGTCAATGCGGACAAAAGGATCGCCGCGTCCTCGACAGTTCGGGTCATGGGCCCCGCGGTATCCTGCGTATGCGCGATAGGGATGATGCCGCTGCGCGAGACAAGCCCGACCGTGGGTTTCACGCCGACGATCCCGCATATCGACGAAGGGCAGACGATCGATCCGTCCGTCTCGGTTCCGATGCCGAGCGTCGCAAGGCTTGCAGAGATCGCGGCTCCCGTTCCGGACGAAGAACCGCAGGGATTCCGGTCGAGAATGTACGGATTTCGCGTCTGGCCTCCACGGCCCGACCAGCCGCTTGAGGAATTGTTCGAACGGAAATTCGCCCACTCGCTCAGGTTCGTCTTCCCGAGGATCACGGCTCCCGCCTTCCGTAGCTGTTCCGCGACCGACGAATCCCGCTTCGGAATGGGGGCGTCGACAAGGGCGAGGCTGCCCGCGGTGGTCTTCATCTTGTCGGCGGTGTCAATGTTGTCCTTGATCACGACCGGAATGCCGTGAAGAGGCCCGCGGATCTTTCCCGCCTTTCTTTCCTTATCGAGTTCTTCCGCTATCGCAAGCGCGTCAGGATTGAGTTCGATCATCGAATTGATCTTCTTGTCGAGATCCGCGATCCGCTTCAGATATCCCTGGGTGATCGACTTCGATGTCGCTTCGCCCGACGCCATCGCGTTTCGAAGCTCGGCGACCGACGCCTCCTCGACCTCGATCTTCGCGGCGCCGACAGATCCCTTGACGGCTCTGCTGTACATCATCAAACCGGCGCCGGCCGTCGCAGCCGTACCAAGAAATGTCCTTCTGTTTGTCTTGTTATTCATTTCCGAGAGTCTTGAAAAAAAGGGGCGAACCCCCCCCCCTTGCTCATATCCCCGCGTTCTCCTCGAGGATCGAAACCCTTGCACCGAGTCTCGCCTGTTCAGCGACGACATCGTTCAATATCCGGTTGTTCACCCGCATCTCTTTCAACATACTTGCCTGACCTTTCTTAAGATCAGCTTGGCCCTTCTCCAGATTCGAGAGCCGGACGTCCCGCTCTTCGAACATCGTATCGTGCCCTTTCACGATTATCTTCAGCTCTGCAACGTCGGTCTTGAGCACGGCAACGTCGGTTTTGAGCTCTGCAACGTCGGTCTTGAGCACGGTAACGTCGGTCTTGAGCACGGCAACGTCGGTCTTGAGCACAGCAACGTCGGCTTTGAGCTCTGCAACGTCCGTCTTGAGCACGGCAACATCCGACTCTACGTTCTGTATGCTTGTTACGCAGGCGGTGAGGAGCCTGAACATCTCTTTGGTTTGGTTTTCGGTCATTCTTGTTTCTCCTGTGTGAGGTGTGTGGAAGATGTGTTCGAAGAATATAAACCAAAAAGCGGGCGCCGCCAAGAAACGCGACGCCCGCCGTAAAAACCGTCGAGAAAATCCGGCTACTGCTGCATTTTTCTCTGAATTCCCTCGCCGCTGATACTCCCCGAAGCCACCTTCTCAGCCTTCTCGAACGCTCGCATGAAGTTGCCGCCGAGGACCTTCAGGACGTCCGCTTCCGAATATCCGCGCCTCAGCATCTCGTAAGTGATCAGCACGTGATCTTCAGCGCCGTTCATTCCCTCGGGCAGCCAGGGGACGCCGTCGTAATCCGATCCTATTCCGATCACGTCGATCCCGGCCACATCGCGTACGTGGTCGATATGATCGACGATCCTCGTGTAAGGCGGAAAATAGATCGGGTTCGCCTCATAAAGCTTTCGAACTTCTTCGTTCAGCCGGACAGGGTCGTCCTTGAACCGTTCGTTGATCGCCGCGATCTCCTTCTCGAACTTCTTAGCCCGTGCCGCGTCCTCGTCGAGGTTCCTCTGATCCAGGAAGCCGGGATAGAAGTTGATCATTATCACGCCGCCGTTCTTCGCGAGCAGCCTGAGGATCTCGTCCGAAACGTTCCTCGGATGGTCCGAGAACTTCCGGGCGGAAGAATGCGAGTAGATGACCGGAGCCGTCGAGACCTCGAATACGTCGCGCATCGTGTCGTCCGACACGTGCGACAGATCGACAAGCATTCCCAGCCGGTTCATCTCGCGGATCACGTCCTTTCCAAAATCGCTGAGGCCGCCGTGTGGCTTCTTGTCGCAGCAGGCGTCCGCCCAATTGTTCGTGTTGTTGTGTGTCAGCGTGATGTAACGGACGCCGAGCCGGTAGAAATTCCTTAGTGCGTAAAGCGAATCCTCGATCGCGTGACCGCCCTCGATCCCCATCAAGGCCGCGACCTTGCCTTCTCTCTTCGCCTTTCTGATGTCGGCGACCGAGGTCGCCATCATCATCTTGCCCGGGTATTTCTCGGCCTCGCGATAGACGGTATCGATCAGGTTCATCGCGCGTTCCATCGATCCTCCGGTCGTCGCGTATTCGGCCGAGACATAGATCGAGAAGAACACGCCGGTGATATTGCCCGCTTTGAGCCTTGCGAAATCGGTGTGAAAAGGCGTGCCCTCGATATGGTACTTGCCGCGCGAGTCGGACGAGAGATCGAAACCCTCGTCGTACATCGGAGTGGTGATGTCGTTGTGGCCGTCGACGATCAGCGCGCTCTTGTGGAGTTTCAATGCCTTCTGCCAGATCGCCGGATCTGCTCCCGCAGGCATCGTCTGTGCGAAGGAAGCGGCCGAAAGAGCAAACAGGAGCGACACGAGTGCTAATGATTTTTTCATATTCGATTGTCGGGGGGATTCGCTGGAATTTGGACTTCAGTTTAGCACCTTGAAGACCGAAGACCGAAGACCGAAGACCGAAGACCGAAGGCGGAAGACGGAAGACCGGAGACGGGACACGGGACACGGGAGACGGGTGACGGGAGACGGGAGACCGCAATCGGAACCCGGAGCGCGAGCGACGGGCTATACATTGCCCAATGCCCAATGACCAATGACCAATGCCCATTGACCAATGACCAATGACCAATGAATAGTCGTGTAGCGACGACCTGCTTTTGGCCGTGGGCAAGCGCGTTAGCGCGCAGCCCACGGAATGAGTCGCATTGACTGCGCATCGCGAAGCGATTGCGTGATCCGGATCGGCACCGACTTGATGCTTCCCGGAACGTGGAACAGTCTGCGCGAGCTCTCCCTGACCTTCCGGCATCGGACACTATCCAAGACGTCTAAAAGAGTTCGCGCTTCGCGCTCAATGCAGCGCAAAGGGCTGCTCGAAACGGGGCGGCACGTTGTAAGTGAAAAGGGCGGGGACAGGCCCCGCCCATATCATTCGCCGCTCTCTGCCCCCTCGCTCACACTCGGGGTTCCGCCTGGGTGATCGGCACGCTCCCTGACGGTGGCGCTTCCGCCAAAGATCAGAACCTGGAACCTGGAGGGGTAGGCACAGGTCCTGCCCCTACGGATAACGAACCTTGACCTACTTAGTAGCAACCGGCTCCTTCGCGTCCTTCACGTACTTGTCCATCCAGTTGAACATCTCCCAGAGGGTATGCTCGATGGACTCGCGGGCCGCGTATCCGTGCGATTCCAGGGGAAGCATCACGAGACGCGCCGTGCCGCCGTTGCCCTGGATCGCCGCGAACATCCTTTCGGACTGCATAGGGAACGTGCCCGAGTTGTTGTCCGCTTCTCCGTGGATCATCAGCATAGGCTCGTTGATCTTGTTCGCGGCCATGAACGGCGAAAGTTTGTAATAGACTTCGGGTGCTTCCCAGAACGAACGTCTCTCCGACTGGAAGCCGAACGGCGTCAGTGTGCGGTTGTAAGCGCCGCTCCGTGCGATCCCCGCTTTGAACAGGTCCGACTGCGCCAGAAGATGCGCCGTCATGAACGCCCCGTAGCTATGCCCGCCGACTCCGACGCGGTTCGGATCGACGACGCCCATTTCGGCGCCCTTGTCGATCGCCGCCTTCGCCGAGGCCACGAGCTGTTCGATGAACGTGTCGTTGACCGTCAGAGGATCGCCCACGATCGGCATCGTCGCGTCATCGAGCACAGCATAGCCCTTCAGCACGAAAAACAGGTGCGAGTAGCCTCCGATCGATGTGAAGCGGTTCGTCGATCCGGTCACCTGACCGGCGGTCGCGGCGTTAGTGTACTCGAGCGGATATGCCCAGACGATCGTCGGCAATTTCGTCCCTTCCTTGTAATCCGGCGGAAGGTAAAGGGTGAACGAGAGATCGACGCCGTCCGGCCGCTTGTACTTCACAAGTTGCTTTTTGATCCCTCTAAGCTGGGGCGTCGGGTCCTTGAAGTCGGTTATCTGCTTTGAGTCCAACGCGATGCAGGTCTCTCCGGGCGGGCAACGGAAATTCCAGATCAGGTTCGGCGGCTCCGTTTCGGTCTCCCTGCGGGTGAAGAAGCTGAGCGCCTTGTCGTCGGAGAAATCGATGAACGTCTCGTACTTGTCGGGCCCCGAGCGGAAGATCTCCGTCTTTTCGAGCGAATCCAGGTCCATCTTGTTCAGGAACGGTCTGTCGCCCTGAGGCGTGGCTCCCGAGCCGCGCATGAACACACTGCCGTCTTTCACGAGCACCACGCTCTGTCCGTTCGGCAGGTCAGTAGTCACCGGCGAGCCTATGTCGTTGTAACGGTCGCGAATGTTAAGGTCTGAGATCAGCCTTGGCGTGCCCGGATTCCTGTAATCGACGCTGTAGATCCGCCTGTGCTGGCGGTCGCGGTCGTAGTCATAGAACCACATCATTCCGGGGACCTCGCCGAAGATGCTTCCGGAATACCTTTGCTCGACCTTGAGAAGTTCGGAAGGGCTTCCGCCAAACGGCGCGGCGATCGTCACAAGCTTGTCGCGCGGGGTGACCTTGTTCCGCGGATCGCCGCCGTCAAGCGCCTCGGCCCATATCAGCGTGGCGGGCTCGGTCGGGATCCAGTTGAAACTTCGCGGCTTGGTAGTGACGCCTCCGACGGGCAGGTTGTCGAGAAGCGGGGTGCTCGCGACCTTGTAGACCATCTTTCCGGAACGGTCCCAGACTTCGACCTCGGTGGGGAAGTACGAGTAAGGGAAAAGGTAAGAATACGGACGCACGACGCGCTCGGTCAGGATGTACTTTCCATCCGGGGAAACGTCGTTCTCCGAAAAGATCGCCGGCTTGCCGATCCTCGTCACCTTGCCGTCGATCCCTGCGACAGCGAGCTGAGACGTCGTGTAGTAGTCGAACAGCCGTTCGTCGGTCGGCGATCCGAGAAGGTCCTGGAACGTGCGTATCGCCGCCTTGCTCCCGGAAGCTTCCTGGATGTTCGGTTCGGTCGGGACCTTCGGCGCCTGAGGAGCGGCTCCGCGGTCTTTCCGGACCAGATTGACGATAAGCGAGCGCTGATCCGGCATCCACCGGTAGTCTCCGATGGTCGTGTTGACGTGAATGTCCTTTATCTTCGTCGCCTTTGCCGTGGCGGTATCGATGATCCAGAGCTCGATTCCCTGAGGAGCGATGTTACCGGCGGCGATGTACTTTCCGTCCGTCGTCCATCGCGGGTTAATGATCTTCGCTCCGGCGGGAAGCGCGACGCGCGTCTCCTTGCCGCTGTCGATGTCCTTGAACACGAGGCCCGTGAAATAGAACTGCCGGTGATCGGAGGTCGTGTTCGGATTGATCCGAAGTCCTCCCAGGCGAAGCATCGGCTCCGCCAGGTCCGCGATCGGCGGATACCGAAGCGGCTCGAGCAACGCGATCTTGTCCTTCGCGGGACTGATGGAAGGGATCGGCGTTACGGGTGCGTTCAAAATGTCGAGTATCTCTTTCGAGGGTTTCTTGTATCCCTGCGCGTAAAGCGCGGGGACGATCAACAATGCCAGCAGGATCGACGAAAATGCTTTTCTGATCATTTCTTTCTTCCTTTGTTCGTGTTTAGCTTTTCAAATCCGTTGCAGAGGCCTCACTTCGCGGGCCGAATGCCGTCGAGCACGCGCCGCGCGATCCCGGGAACTATCCCGATCTCGCCTGCGAAATTCTCCGTAAAGATCACGATGACGGCCTTTCTTCCGTCCGGCGTCTCGATGTAAGCCGCGTCGTGTCGGGTCTTCGAGGTCCAGCCCTCTTTCGACCAGAGCTTCATTCCCGGTGAGAGCGCGTGCGAGATGAACTCGCGGTCGGCAGGATCGCTAACAGGTTTCTCCCAGTCGCGCGCCATCAGTTCCATCATCTTGCGGCTGCGTTCGGCGCTGACCGCGCGGCCAGTCGCGATCTCGAACATCAGCCTTGCCGCGGCATCGGTCGTGAGCATGTTCCGATTCTCGCCCCGGTAATTCCTGAATTGCTGTTCGATACCGTACGCGTCCTCGCAGAACGTTTTCTGATTGACGTTGATGTTGCGGTAGCCGAGCGACGAGAAGTAGCGGTTGACGGCGTTCCGCCTGAAAGCCCATTCGGCGAACTCCTTCTCGGGAAGTTCCGCGCCGCTCGAGGTTCCGGTCAGCACATCAAGGATGTACCCGGTCGCGTCGTTCGAAGAGACCGTGATCATATCGCGAAGGCCGCGTTCCACCTCGCCTTCGATCTTCACCTTGCCGTCCGCCTCCCATCGATGGAGGGCGGCCATATAGAACATCTTGACGACGCTTGCCGGATAGATCGGGACATCGCCCCTGAAGCTTCCCGCGGCCGGATTCGAAACGTCGGTCAGATCGATCACGGTAACGGCGACGTCCTTCTCCGTAACGCCCTTCGCGCTGAACTCGCGAAGCGTTTCCGCGACCGCATTTTCGACCGTCGCCTTAAGCTTTTCAGACGGTGCGGGAAAGGGGCCCGGAGCGCCGTTCTGGGCGAACGACGAGCTCACGAGAAGGCACGCAGCGAGCGCGGCTTTCAGGCTAGAAAGTGATCGGTTCATTAGTTGTTCGGAACGCGTTTCTTTACCGAGGATTGGTAAAAGAGTATAAACGAAAAGCGTTATCGCAGAAAGCCCCACAAATTCAACACTATGCGTGAAGAGAAACTCGTACGCGGGATCGGCCGCTGGGACCTGATCGCTATCGCGATCAACACTGTGGTCGGCGCGGGTATCTTCGGCCTTCCCTCGGAAGTAGCGAGGCTGATCGGCAGTTACAGCATCTTCGCTTTCCTCTTGTGCTCGCTTCTGATCGCGTTCTTCACACTTTGCTTTGCAGAGGTCAGTTCACGATTCAGGACGACGGGCGGAAGTTATCTGTACGCGCGGAGAGCATTCGGAACTTTCGTGGGTTTCGAAGCCGGCTGGCTGTTCTGGATCACGCGGCTGACCGCGTTCGCGGCGAACTGCAACCTGATGGTCTCGTACCTCGGATTCTTTTACGAGCCTCTGTCCGCAGGTCCGGCAAGGATCGCGATCATCGCGCTTGTGGTACTTTCTCTGACCTGGGTGAACCTGATCGGGGTCAAGCAGACGGTCCTTGCGACAAATGTTCTTACGGTCGGGAAGCTCAGCCCGCTACTTCTGTTCGTGTTCGCAGGGCTTTTCTTTGTCGAGCCGGTCAACTTCTCGCTTGGCGACGCCCCGGAGATCTCGGTTTTCGCGAACGCGATGCTGGTTCTGATCTATGCCTTTGTGGGATTCGAGTCAGCGGTGATCCCGGCTGGCGAGCTCAAGGACCCGGAGCGAAACGCCCCGTTCGGGCTTTTGACCGCCATCGGGATCATCGTCGCGCTTTACATCCTGATCCAGGTCGTCGCGATCGGCACTCTGCCGGAACTCGCCGGCTCGAAACGGCCTCTTGCAGATTCTGCGCAGATGTTCCTGGGCACCTGGGGCGCCGCGGTCATAGTCATCGGCGCGATCATCTCGATACTCGGGAACCTGAACGTCGGGATTCTCTCCGCCAGCCGCCTCCTGTTCGCGATCAGCGAACAAAAGGACATACCCTATTTCATTTCGGCGACACACGAGAAATGGAGGACTCCGTACGTTTCGCTGATCTCCACGTCGTCGCTTATTTTTGTCCTCTCGGTCTTCAGCACATTCGTTTCGGCCCTTACGATCAGCACGGTCACGAGGCTGCTTGTGTACGCGCTCACATTCGCGGCGCTTCCGATCTTCAGACGCAGGGAAGACCTGACCGACGCAAGGGGATTCCGGGTCCCCGGCGGTTCGGCGCTCGCATTCCTGTCGATCGGGCTGATCCTCTGGTTGTTCTATTTCGTGAAGATCTTCGATTTCGTCCAGGTCGGGATCGCGGCTGCGGTCGGAGCGGCGATCTATTTTGTCTATTTCTTCTGGAGACGCAACGAAAGCGAGGGGGCCGGTTAAAGGGGTTCAGCGGGATTAGCTGTTCCTTTCGTACAACAGGGCCAGGCCTTCGAGGACGAGATTTGGCGCGGTCTCAGAAACGTGCTTCGAAACTTCTGCAACGAACTCCGAATCGCCCCCCGTCGCGATCACGCGAATATTTCCGCCTTCCAATCTGCCTATGCGTTCGACGATCCCGTCCACCAGGCCCGCGAATCCGTAATAGACCCCCGAAGCGATCGCCGTTCTCGTGGAGTTCCCCACGACGTTGTCGGCAGCCTCTGGATCAAGGAGCGGGAGTTTGGCTGTCTCGCCGTGCAGGGATCTGTAAAGCGCCCGCAGTCCCGGCGCGATCGCTCCTCCGCGATAGATCCCCTCTTTGTCGACGAGGTCGATCGTGGCCGCGGTCCCGAGATCGCAGACGATGCAGGGAAAGCCGATCATCGCAACCGCGGCAGACGCCGCCAGAAGGCGGTCCATTCCGCAATCCTCGACCGGCTTGTAGTCGATCTCAAACCCGAAATCCATCGAGTGGTCCGCGATGAGGGGATCCGAACCCGTGATCCTTCTTGCCACTTCTTCGAAGGCGGGAAGAGTGGCAGGTACCACGCTGGAGATCACCGCGCGGGAGGGTTCCTTTGTCATTTCTGAGGATATCGCTTCGAACACCGACTCGGCGGAATCGGGGGAGTCCGGTTTGACGCTGAAGGAGGCCGTGAGGGAACCGGCCTCGAAAAGGCCTATCTTGGCGGAAGAGTTGCCTATGTCTATCGCAAGAAGCATGGCTCAAAAATAAAAAAAGTGGCGGGAAATTGCCACTTCATTCCTCTCGTCCAGGCTATTCCGGACTCAGCCCTTCAAGGGGAGTCCGTCATAGACGACGTTCCAGCCGTTCCTCAGGCTCGAGTTGAGGCTCTTCGAGAACCACTCCTCCGCCTTGTCCGGATCGTCGTAGATCTGCACGGCGGGCGCGGATTCCCTGGGGTCCACGCGGCAGATCGCGCCGCCCTGGTCCGCGGTCTTAAGGCACAGAAGAGCGATCATCTCGTTCTTCATCAGCACCGCGGTCCTGACCTTTACTTCGGTAAGGTCCACGGCGCGGACGATCGGAAATTCCGCGTCCAGCTCCGCCTCAAGCTCCTCGTACTCCGAATCAAACTCTTCGAAGTCTTCCTCGAACTCCTCAAAATACTGTTCAATGTCGTCGAATTCTGAACTCATAACTGTCGATCCCGGCTCGGACGCCTTCCCGAGTATTCTCGCATACGAGAACCGAAAAGCATAAACCGTTTAGCGAAGCGCGGTCACATCGCCTGCCTGAACGGTCTCCGTTCCATCTGCCGTCCGGATGATCAGCGCGCCGTGCCCGTCGATGCCGTCGGTGATGCCTTCTATCCGTTTTCCGGCGGCGTCGACGCGGACGTGCTTTCCTCGACCGTATGAAGAGCGTGCCGACCATTCTTTCAGAACCCGGTCCCGCCCCGATGCAGTCGCGGTCCTTTCGCAATGAAAGAAGAAGTACCTGACAAGCCTTTCGAGAAGTTCGTCACGATCACCTTGCGCGCCGGTCTCGGATTCGACGGAAGCGGAGGCGGACGCCAATTCTTCAGGCAGATGCGACGACCTTAGGTTGATCCCGATCCCTACGACGACGGCTGTTCCGTCCTCCGTCTCCGTCGTCTCGGCAAGAATGCCCGCGATCTTTCGGCCCTCGACGAGAAGATCGTTCGGCCATTTGATATCGGTCGAGATGTCGTATAGCTCTTTCAGGACATCGTTTACCGCGACCGCCGAGGCGAGAGTCAGCAAGGGAAGGTCACGCGGTTCGAGTTTCGGACGAAGAACCGCGCTGAAATACAGCCCCGCTCCCGGGGCCGAGACCCACGTCCGGCCATGGCGGCCGCGGCCCTCGGTCTGCTCGTCGGCGACGACGCAAAGGCCTTCAGGCGCTCCTTTTCGCGCCTGCGAAAGAGCTTCGGTGTTTGTGGAGGGCAGCGATTCGTATCGAAGGATACGCAGTTCCATACTCAGGGATCCGGCCTGAAGCGGCTTACGAAGAGGGTTTCCACATCGAGTCGGCGTAGAATCGGTTCTCGTCAAAAAAGTTTCGAACCACCTCAAACCCGCTGTCCGACGCGAGTTCCTCGATCATCTGCAGATCGTACTTCTGGGAGATCTCCATGAAGATCGGCTCCCACTGGCGGAAGCTGAATTCCTTTCCGAGCGCCTCGATCTTCACGGTCTGTTCAGCTTCGCTTATGAGGAAAGACCTGGCCGCCCTCTCGATCGGATGATACGAGGCGTAGTGTATGAACTTGTCCGTGTCGAAATTGGCGCCGAGCTCGCGGTTTATCCGCTTCAGAAGGTTCAGATTGAACTTTGGTGTTACGCCGAGCGAGTCGTCGTATGCGTTGAGTATCGTCCTTGGGTTCTTGTGAAGATCGAAGCCGATCAGGACCCGGTCGCCGGGGTTCACAACGTCGCGCAGGCTTCGGAAGAACCCGACCGCCTGTTCCCGGCTGAAATTTCCGATGTTCGATCCGAGAAAGAGAATGATCTTCCGCCTGTCCGACTTTTCGCGGAACGTCTCAAGCCGCGCGAAGTAATCGCCGATCTCGGGTTCGATCCGAAGCGAAGGGAAGCGCTGATGAAATGCGCGGGTCAGGGAATCGATCGCCTCGGACGAGATGTCGATGGGGACGAACCGGAGATCGGCGCCTTCTTCCAGCAGGTGCCCCACGAGGACAGCGGTCTTCGTGCCGTCTCCGGCTCCAAGCTCGATCAGGTCAAATGCCTCGCTGTCGGGATCGAAAGCTTCGTAAATGGCCCGACCCTGTTCCGTGAAGATCTCCATCTCCGAACGGGTCAGGTAGTACTCGGGGAGCTTCATGATCTCGCGGAAAAGGCGGGAACCTTCGTCGTCGTAGAAGTACTTTGAGGACAGGTACTTGGGAACGGAGGAGAGTCCCTTGTCCACATCTTCCGCGAACGCGCTGTGGCCGGTCTTTGTAGAGTTCTTCATTCTGTTCCGTCCCGGAACGTCATTCGGTTCAGCGCGCCAAACGGATTCCCGTGAACTGCCAGCGCAGATGCGGATGAAAGAAATTGCGGTACGTCGGGCGGCTGTGTCCCAAAGGCGTCGCGACCGATGCTCCCCGAAGTACCATCTGGTTGACCATGAACTTTCCGTTGTACTCGCCGACGGCGCCGGGGGCGACCGTGAATCCCGGATACGGCAGATAAGCCGAATTGGTCCATTCCCATCGGTGGCCCCATTCGAACTCGCCGCTCGCCGCCTCCCATTCGAACTCAGTCGGAAGCCGCATCCCCTTCCAGGCGGCATACGCCGATGCTTCGTAGAACGAAACGTGGCAGACGGGATCTTCCGGCCTCAGTTCGCGGAGACCGGCGAGCGTGTACTGGTGCCAATCTCCGTCGATCTTCTTCCAGTAGAGCGGCGATCCCACTCCGTTCTCCTGAACCCAGTCCCAGCCTTCCGAATGCCATAACGAGAATTCCTCGTATCCGCCATCCGTTATGAACTCGTCGAACTCGCCGTTCGTGACGAGGTCCTTCGAGATCTCGAAATCTTCGAGGTACACCTTGTGCCGCGAAAGCTCGTTGTCGAAACAGAATCCGGATCCTTCGAAGCCTATCTCTTTAAGGCCGCCTTCTATTCCAGCGAATTCGCCCGTGCGTTTTGGGCGTCTTTCGACCAACGCGAAATCGTCGCTATAGACCGGATGAAGCGGGTTCAGCGAGAACGTATATTTGAGGTCGGTCAGGAGGAGTTCCTGGTGCTGCTGCTCGTGATTGATGCCGAGGATCACGAGTTCGAGAGCCTTTTCCGAAAGCCCTTTTCCGAACAAACGCCCCATCGCTTCGTCAACGTGGGCACGAAATTCGAAGATCTCCTTCACGGTCGGCCTCGAAAGGTCGCCGCGCTTATGGCGGGGAGTTCGGTCCCCGAGCGTGTTGTAGTAGCTGTTAAAGAGATAGAAAAAATGAGGGTGGAAGACCTCGTATCCCTCAAGATGCTCCTTAAGGATCATCTGCTCGAAGAACCAGGTCGTGTGCGCAATGTTCCACCGCGCAGGACTTACGTCGACGATCGGTTGCGGGACGTAATCTTCGGGCTGGAGGGGCTCGCACAGTTCTTCCGTGTACCGCCGGATCGCGAAGTACTTCGCGGCGATTTCCTCAATTTCAGGCGAGATCGAACTTGCTGGCTGCATTTGGTCAATTAAATCAGATGGGAGGGAAAAGGCAAGGACAATTGTTCCGGCATGGCTTTCAGCGGATTTTCGCGAGTGCCTCTTTACAGGATTCTGCGAGGTACGGGTCCGGATCGAAGGCGCAGCGGGTCAAGGGCGCGTCCGCGCTTTTGTCTCCGATCTCGCCGAGTGCGAAAGCCGCTTCCCGTTTGGTGTCGGAACGTTCGTCTTCGTTAGTAAGTACCTGCCGAAGAACAAACGAGATCGACGCAAAATCCGGGACTGATACTGTAAGGTCTCTTCGTTCCGAAAAAGTCCGTTTGAATTTCGAAGGCAAAAAACTTTCGGGGGTCGTATTCGCAGGATCCGACTTCTGGAGGCGCCCGGCGATCAGTCCGGCCGCCCGCGCCGCGGAACGTCTCAGGGCCTGCCTCTTGTCCCTTGGTTTCTGGGCAAGAACTCTTGTCAGGGTGAGTAAAGACGCCGCCGTTCCGACCGACCCGATGGCCTCGGCTGCCGCGGCACGGACCGCCTCTTCGTCATCTCTTTCCAAAGAGCGGATCAGCGACTGCTCCGCCGCGGGATCACCCGTCCTGCCGAGCGCGATCACGGCCTCCTTTCTCACAAAGTCCGCTTTGTCATTCAAGAGCGGGAGAAGCGCATCGACCGCTTCCGAAGAAGGAAGCGCTGAAAGTGCGCCTGCCGCGGTCGCGCGCACGATCGGTTCCGGGTCCGAAAGCGCGGGGATCGCCGCCCGCGATGCTTCTTCACTTCCGATCACCCGCAATCGATACAAAGCGTCGCGCTTTTCCTCAACGGTCCCGCTTCGTACTGACGAAGCGAGCGAATCGATCTCCGCAGCGGCCTGCCCGAAGACCGAGACCGCAAACAAAAACAGCGCCGCGGCGATACCGGCGCTGCGAAACGACGTACTGAATCTACCGCGATACATCAGACCGATTCCACGACGCTGTTCCTTCGCGCGGTCTCCCATTCGAAGACCTGCCTAGCACGCCTGTTCTCGCGGGCGGCGGAAAGGAAGTTTATCAGTTCGTCTGAAATGGGGTCGTGATCTCTGGAGCGGGAAGAAAGGGGTGAGTAAGGGTCTAAGGCCCTATCCGGGATACCTATGAAAAAATTGTCTGGGCGCGGCTGTTTTTTGTCTTTGGCCATCTTTCTCACCTCGTGTTCCGAGGACGGCCAAAGTGGACAATTGGGTTATGTCCGGGCCGCCGGGTTCGGATGAATGTCGAAGTTCAGGATTCTAATAAGTAATGTCTCCTGCGCGGGTCTCTAGGGCAATCTGTAGACTATCACACGTGTAAAGTCTCCGTAAACTTTTTCGGCCGCGCGGCAACAGGCTAGACAAAAGCATTTCAGGCACTTAGAATCCGCGTATGTGGTTTTTCCCGAACAAACTCCTCCTTAAATAGCCACTCGTTGAACTGCTCTTCTCAACGGCGTGGCTTAGCTCATCAAATCACACACAATGAAGAACTTGTCCGGATCCCTTCAGCGGGACCGGACCCGACGGCATCCCGGCCAAACGCCGGGCGGACTGTTCTAAGGAGGACCGTGACGGGCTTGCGTCGCGGAGTGAGGATCGAAATGGACCAGAAATACTTTCCGAAAAAGGTAGAGAAGAAATGGCAGGAGCGATGGGCCGAGAACGGGACGTTCGAGGCGCGGCCGGACGATGAGCGCGAAAAATATTACTGCCTCGAGATGCTCCCGTACCCTTCGGGGCGACTGCATATGGGCCACGTACGGAACTATTCGATCGGGGACGCGCTGGCGTGGTGGATGCGGCTGAACGGGTTCAACGTGATCCATCCGATCGGCTGGGATTCGTTCGGACAGCCCGCCGAGCAGGCCGCGATCAAACAGGGCGTCAACCCGAGGGACTGGACCGAAGACAACATCTCGCAGATGAAGGCGCAGCTGAAGACGCTCGGTATCGGCTACGACTGGTCCCGCGAGATAGCCGCGCACCGGCCCGATTACTACAAGTTCGATCAGTGGTTTTTCCTGAAGATGTTTGAGATGGGCCTCGCCTACAGGAGGGAGTCCGACGTCAACTGGTGCCCGAAATGCGAGACCACGCTTTCCAACGAGCAGGCTTCCGGCGGGATCTGCTGGAGGTGCGGAACGCCGGTCGAGAAACGATCGCGTCCGCAGTGGTTCTTGAAGATCACGGCGTATGCCGACGAACTGCTCAAAGGGATGGACGAGATCGAGGACGGCTGGCCGGAAAAGGTCCTTACGATGCAGAGAAACTGGATCGGGAGGAGCGAGGGCGCGTTCATCGATTTCGCGGTCAAAGGCAGCCCGGGCGGAATCGGTTCCGTGCGCGTCTTCACGACCCGGATCGATACGATCTACGGCGCGAACGCGATCGTTGTCGCATCGGGGCATCCTTTGATCGAGGCGAATGCCGGATCGTTTCCGGACGAGATCAAAGCGAAGATCGAGGCCATCGAGGCGGAACACGGCAATCCGAAGGACTACGAAGAGGAGATCGAAAAGGACGGCATCGACACGGGCCTGGTCGCGGTAAACCCGTTCAGCGGCGAAGAACTGCCGGTCTGGGTCGGGAACTACGTAATGATGTCTTACGGAACCGGAGCCGTGATGAGCGTTCCCGCGCACGATGAGCGCGATCACGAGTTCGCTTCGAAATTCGGCCTGCCGATAGTCCCCGTGATCGAACCGGCCTCCGACGATGTTCACGTCGAAGAAGGGGAAGCGTTTACAGAGAAAGGAACGCTTGTGAATTCCGGGGACTGGTCAGGGATGTCGAGCGCTGAGGCGATCCGTGAAATGACCGCGTTTGCGGAGAAAGAAGGCTTCGGCGAGAAGGCGGTCACCTACCGCCTGCGCGACTGGGGAATTTCGCGCCAGAGGTTCTGGGGCGCGCCGATCCCGATAGTCCATTGCGGACAGTGCGGCGCGGTCCCGGTGCCGTTCGATGACCTGCCGGTCGAACTTCCGGAATCCGCTCCGTTCACTGGCATCGGGGAATCGCCTCTGGCAAAGGTCGAGGAATTCGTAAATGTCGAGTGCCCGGAGTGCGGTGGAAAGGGCCGAAGGGAGACGGACACGATGGACACGTTCGTCGATTCGACCTGGTACTACTTTCGTTACTGCGACCCACGGAACGACCAGATGCCGTTCGATCCGGCGGTCGCGAAGTACTGGCTGCCCGTCGACCTTTACATAGGTGGGATCGACCACGCGGTTATGCACCTGCTCTACACGCGGTTCTGGACAAAGGCGATGCGCGATATGGGGCTTGTCGGTTTCGACGAGCCGGCGAAAAGCCTTCTGACGCAGGGAATGGTTGTCGGAGAATCGTTCTACAGCAAAAAGAAGGAAACCTACGTGTTTGAGGACGAGGTCGAGTTCAAGCGCGACGAACAGGGAAAGATCGAGGAAGCCGTGCTCAAGTCCGACGGCTCGCCGGTCAAGGTCGCCGTCGAAAAGATGAGCAAGTCGAAGCACAACGGCGTAGATCCGGACGATATGATCTCGATCTACGGCGCCGACGCCGTGCGGCTGTTCGTGCTATTCGCAGCTCCGGCGGAAAACGAACTGGTATGGCAGGAGTCGGGGATCGAGGGCGCGGTCAGGTTCCTTCAGCGCGTCTGGAGGTTCGTTCTGAAGTGGCGTGACGCGGTTTCGGATATCGATACGGCTGCCGGCGCGCCAGCCGAGATATCGAAGGCGGCTTCGGATCTCAGGCGAAAGACACACCAGACGATCCTGCGAATCCGCGAGAACTTCAAAAGCCGCCAGTTCAACACCCCGGTCGCGGCCTTGATGGAACTGTCGAACGCGCTTGGCGACGTTTCGTTCGAGCCGGAAAGCGCAACGGACGCAGAGAGATACGCGGTTCGGGAAGCTCTCGAGACGCTGATCATCATGCTGACCCCTTACGCGCCGCATTACTGCGAGGAACTCTGGGAAGCGATTACGGGATCGGAGAGGGGGATACTCGCTTCCGGGGCGCGTATCCCAGAAGCGGACGAGAGGGTCGCGGCCGAAGACGAGATCGAGATCGCGGTTCAGGTCAACGGAAAGCTCAGGTCCAGGGTCCATGCGTCGCCGAATGCATCGAACGCCGATCTTGAGGCGTTGGCTATGGCTGACGAGAAGGTAAAGGAATATACAGATGGGAATCAGGTGGTCAAGGTGATCGTCGTGCCGGGCCGGCTTGTCAACGTAGTGGTGAAATAGCGCCCGGTTAAGTTGGTGTAGCGATGGCGTTTTCGGGCGCGCGTAACCGCACCGGCCGGAACGCCGGACGTGCCCGAAAACCTTTTCCGTACTATCCTTTAAGCCTTGATAACATCGGGCAAACCATTTAGAATTGCGAAGAACTTTGGGTTGCAACCGCCGCGCTCGGCATTTAATCAGAGAGCCACATTCCTGTCCGAACCGCCAAAATCAGCGTTGAATAACGATGAGAGAGTGTCAGCACTGTAAGACCTGCTATGCGGATGACGTCGAAACCTGTCCGACCGACGGGATGCCGACGATGCATACGATCAGCGGCGAACCTGTGCTCGAGGGCAAGTACCACCTCGAAAGCCGGATCGGGCAGGGCGGCATGGGCGTCGTTTACAAGGCGCGGCACGCTTACCTGAAGACCCTTCACGCGATCAAGGTCATCCTCCCTGACCTGGTAGGAAATGATCCCGAACTTGTAAAACGCTTTCGTCAGGAAGCGCTCGCCGCGGCAGCGATCAGGCACCAGAACGTGGTACAGGTCACTGACTACGGCGTCGCACAGGGGACGATGCCGTTCCTCGTCATGGAATTCGTGGAGGGGGAATCGCTCCACGACCTTCTTGCGCGCGAAGAAAAGCTTTCGCCCGAGAGGGCTTTCGAGCTTGTAGCAGCGATATGCGGGGGTATCGGCGCCGCGCACAGCCAGGGGATCGTGCACAGGGACCTGAAGCCTCTCAACATCATGCTTCTGAAAGGGAAGAGCAAGCCTTCGGAAGCGGTCAAGATTTTGGACTTCGGCCTGGCCAAGATCAAATCCGGCGAACTGCTCGGTTCGTTCATCCAGGCGCAGACGACCGGTCTTATGGGTTCGCCGTATTACATGGCGCCCGAGCAGTGGTCGGACGACGATCTCGACGCCCGGTCCGATATTTATTCGATCGGGGTAATGCTCTACCAGATGATCGCGGGCGACGTGCCATTCAAGGGCTCATCGATCCCCGCGATAATGAAAAAGCACCTGACCGATACGCCGCCCGCATTTTCGGAAAGAGGCATCCAGGTGCCTCCGGCAGTTGAGAAGGCGGTATTCCACACCCTTCAGAAGGATCGAAGCAAACGAACGGCGACCGTCGATGAACTGATAGACGAACTGGCCTCAGCACTCGGCATCTCCTCGCCCGGGATCACGTCGGTCGGGCATCAGACCGGACACACGCTGCCGGTCGCCCCTTTGCGGGTGCTGACGAATCCTCCCAAGTCAAAGGTCTACTTGAACGAGCAGGAAGCCGGTGTCAGTCATCAGGACGGGTGGCTGCTGCTGGAAGGCATACAGTCCGGCAACCACCACATAAAAGTCAGTCACGAGGGTTTCAAGGATTGGGAATCGGACGTGTTCTGCGACGGGAAACCCGTCGAGGTCGTGGCGCGGCTCGACAAGGCGGGAGGTCCCGCCACCGCGATCCCGAGGCCTGACGAGGAGACCATCTTTGGCCAGGAAACGGTGATCGACCGGCCTCCTCAGGAAGCGGGCAACACCACGAATGTCCCGCAGGCCACCGTACATCAGAAAGTGACCACGGCCGACCAGAGGGGATCGTCAACCGGCAGGACGGTGATCTCGACTCCCGCATCTTCCGGCCTGAAGCCCGTGCTCATCGGAGGCGGGGTTCTGGCAGTTGTTCTCCTGCTTGTCGGTGTCGGCGCGATAGGGCTGTATCTGGCGGGGGTCTTCGACAGGCAGGCGGTCAATACGGGCGGTGATCTTACGCCGACCCCCACTGTTCAACCGACCCGGGAATCGACTCCGACCGGCGAATCGACTGCTTTCAAGGCGGACATGGTCACGATTCCCGGCGGAGAGTTCACGATGGGCCGAAATGACGGCCAGCCCAGGGAACGGCCCGAGCACAAGGTGACGGTCGAGTCATTCGAGATGGACCGGCATGAGGTCACCAATGCCGAGTACTTTCAGTTCGTGGTCGAGAGAAGCTACAAGGTGCCGGAACACTTCGTTAACGGCCGGCCGCTTCCCGGAAAAGAGAACGATCCTGTGACCTTCGTTACACTTGAGGATGCCCGGGCATTCGCGAAATGGCGGTCCGAAAGGGACGGCACCGAATACCGCCTTCCGACCGAGGCCGAGTGGGAATACGCGGCGCGGAACGGCGCGGACGGAAACCTCTATCCGTGGGGTGACAACTATCGTGACGATGCCGCCGTTATCGGAAAGCAGTCGGATGTTAAGGCCGTAGGGTCTGCGAAGAGCGGCGCAAACAAGTGGGGAGTCGAGGATCTCATCGGGAACGTATGGGAGCTTACTTCCAGCCTCGGGGCGGCGTATCCCGGAAGCGAGATCGCCATTGAAGGCAAGGTCATTGTCCTGAGGGGCGGCGGCTACTTCGACAGCTTCACAGGTGAGAACGCGATCACGTCGACGTTCAGGGCGCTTGTGCCTCCCGAGACCAAAGACAAGAGCGTGGGTTTCCGGCTTGTGAAGTGACCGCCCGGACCCGACTGCCCCGCGAACATAGACAGAGTCTGGCAGCGATGTCAGGCTTTTGTTGTTTGAGTGTCCTGACGGAACGGCCCGGTTTCCGGGTAGCGGCCGCCGAATGTAGAATACACGTTTCCGGGAACCAGAAGCCCGTGACCGTTTACGGTCCGGCTACCACCCGCTCAGCATGAAGATCGTTCTTGTCGTAGAAAAAGCGAAAGACAGCCCGGCCGAAGAAATGACCTTCGAGAAGCCGGTCGTACGGCTGGGCCGCGATGTGTCCAGCTGCGACATCGCGGTCGACAACCGCGATTACCGGATGGTGTCGCGGGCGCACGCAGAGGTGCGGGTTCACAAGGGAAAATGGATCGTCCGGGACCTTGGATCGAGTTTCGGCACCTTTGTGTCCGGCCAGAAGCTGGCCAATCCCCGGGAACTCGCGGTCGGGAACACTATCCAGCTCGGACCCGAAGGTCCCAAGGCCCACGTCATATGGATGGAAGCCGAACCCGGCGAGAGCGCAGCCGCCCCGGAAAAGCGCCCTGCTCCCGCCGCGACTCCGCAGACGCCATCCCCCGCTCCGGTTCCCGTCGAGCACTCCGCACAGCCCCAGAAACCAAAGGTTCCCGAGCCGGAGCCAAAGCCGGAACCAAGGCCAGAGCCGAAACCAGCCGTTCCGAAGCAGGACTCTTCGCCGCCGGCTCCGGCGCCGGGACAGCCCTCTGCCGAGCTCGCTTTCGAGGACCAACCCGGTTCTCCAAAGATCTCCGTGGGCAAGGGCGAGACGTGGCTCGGCCGCGATCCGGGGTGTGATGTCCTCATCGAGGCATCTGCCGTTATGGTCTCGCGCCGACACGCGAGCATCAGCCCCGCCGCCGGCGGATTCGTGATCACGGACAACAAGAGCTTCAACGGCACGCTTGTAAACGGACACAGGATCTCGACGCCGACCCCGCTCGCGGACGGTGACAAGATCCAGCTTGGGCACGGAGGCCCGGTCCTGAACTTCTCTTCGGAGGATGCCGGGGTGCCCGCCGCTCCCAAAGGCTCGATCCCTGGGGCAAGGCTTCCGGCAGAATCAGTAGAGGCCGGGACTATGGTCTTCAAGATGGAGGACATCGCCAAGGCCGTGCCGGGTGACTCGACCGAGTCCCAGCTGCTGATGCAGATCTCCTTCGACGGCCGGAAGGAGCTCACGATCGGCAGGAACGAGGCCAACGAGATCACGCTCGATGGCCTCCAGATCTCGAACCGTCACGCGCGTCTGAAGATGTCAGGCGGTGGAGTGGTGATCGAAGATCTCAACTCCACGAACGGGGTTTACGTAAACGGCGGCCGTGTCACGCGCCACGTGCTCGCTCCGGACGATTCTGTACAGATCGGCGCTTTTGTGATCCGTGTCGACGACGCGGGAAATATCGGCGTCTTCGACACTCGTTCGAAAACCAGGATCGATTCGGTAGGGCTCACCAAGGAGGTCAAGAACAAGGCGGGGCGCGGGAAGATACGCCTTCTGGACGACGTCTCACTTTCGATCGGCGCGAACGAGTTCATAGGCGTTCTCGGACCTTCCGGATGCGGAAAAACGACGCTGATCAACGCGCTCAATGGGACCCGGCCGGCGACGGAAGGCCGCGTTCTGATCAACAATCTCGACCTTTACCGGTACATCGACTCCTTAAAGCAGTCGATCGGTTCTGTTCCGCAGGACGACATCATCCATCAGGAACTGAGCGTCTACAAGACGCTGTGGTACATCGCCAAGCTCCGGCTCTCGCGCGACGTGTCCCGCTCGGAGATCAACCAGATCATCGACGAGGTGCTCGATGTCACGGGCCTCAGCGAACGACGCAACGTCGCCGTGAGAAATCTCTCGGGAGGACAAAGGAAGCGTGTTTCGATCGCCGTCGAACTGATAACAAAGCCGTCCGTGATATTTCTCGACGAGCCTACGTCGGGCCTCGATCCGGCGGTCGAAGAGAAGGTGATGAGGCTCTTCCGGCAGATCGCCGAGTCGGGAAGGACGATCGTGCTGACGACGCACGCGATGGAGAACGTAAAGCTGTTCGACAAGATCGTCGTGCTGATGCGGGGCAAGCTTGTTTTCTACGGGAAGCCGAAAGACGCCCTCGCGTATCTTGGCGTCTCTAACTTCAAACAGCTCTACGACAAGCTAGAAGAGCCGGCGGCGGAGAAGATCGCCGACGGCGGCGAAACGATGCGAACGGCCGCGCTCGAAGAAGTGGCGGACGAGTGGAAGCGCAAGTTCCGCGAGACGCCGCAGTACCGCGAGAACGTACAAAAGCCGCTCGAAGAGATCGAAAAAGAAAGCTCGTCGTGGGCGAAGAAGTCGCGCAGGCTGGGCATATTTGGGGCGATCCGCCAGTTCTTCACGCTTTCGGCGCGGTACGCGAACGTGCTTCTCAGGGACAAGTTCACGCTCGCCATACTAGCTCTTCAGGCTCCCGTTATCGCGTTTCTGGTGTTCATAGTGATGGGCGAGAATCAGCCCAGGGACTTCGCCTACTTTGCGCTCTCGCTGTGCGCGATCTGGTTCGGGACATCGGTCGCCGCGCGAGAGATAGTCCGCGAACGAAAGATCTACCAGCGCGAGCGTATGGTGAACCTGGGGGTTTTACCGTATGTCGCTTCGAAGATGTTCGTGCTCGGCATCATCGTGTCGGTCCAGTGCGTTCTTCTCTTTGTCCCGCTCGAGCTGGCGAACCTTACGGGATTGATGCCGATGCCCGGTATGTTCGCGGGGATCCCCCAGCTTGCTACGATGTTCCTGACCGCCGCAGTGGGAATCGCTATCGGGCTATTCGTATCAACGATCGTGCGGACCTCCGAGATGGCGACTAGCCTCGTGCCGCTGATCCTTATACCGCAGATCGTCTTCTCAGGATTAATCGGCGTGCCCCAGGGTATTAACAGGGTCGTGGGACTTGCGATGCCGGCCGCATGGTCGTTCGACACGATGAAGAGGTTCTCGACCCTCGACACGCTTGAACCGGAAGGCGCGCTTATGAACGGCGAAACGGAAGGCCTTGGGCTTTACGGCTACGTCGAGCGTGAGAACGAGAAACTGGTTGCCGACGCAAAGCGAAATATTAGGGAGTATGAGAAAGTGCTCGAAGACAAGCTCCGGGACGCCGAGAGACGCGCCGCGAACGGGGAACAAGTCCGGTACGACGGCCTGCCGGACCGTCCGGCGGTCGGAGATCCGGTCAAGGTCCCCGAAAACCTGAGCAATTACATCACCTTCCTTCATCCGTGGATGCATCCGGCATTGAATCAGCTCGTGCTCCTTTTTATGTTCGTTCTGCTATTTCTCTGGACATTGATATTATTGAGGCTTCAGGATCCGGTTTGACGGCAGTTTAATAATGAGATCAAAACACGTAGTACTAGTCGCACTGATAATCTTGGCAATATGGCCTTTCTCCGGCTGCGGGCAGGGGGCTGAACAAACAGACCGCGTATCGGAATACCCGATTGCTCCGGACGCGATCCGGAATGCGAGCATTGAGCTGATCGACGGCTCGACCTACAGGCTCGCCGATCAGCAAGGCAAAGTCGTGCTGATCAATCTCTGGGCGACCTGGTGCGGCCCTTGTCGCAACGAGATGCCGGAGCTGGTCAAGCTCCAGGAAAAGTACGGGCCCAGGGGATTCGAGGTCGTAGGACTGGACGTCGATCCGGAACCGCTGGAGATGATCAAGCCGTTTGCGGAGAAGATGGGGATCAATTACAAGCTCGGCTGGGCAGATGAAGACCTTGTGACCGAGTTCTTCAACATCACCGAGCGGAACGGGATCCCGCAGAGCTTTCTGATCAATCGGAACGGCGAACTTACGGGAGTGTTCTTCGGAGGCGGCGAGGAAACGATCGGAAAGATGAAAGAAACGGTCGCGAAGGTCGTCGAGGGAACTGATTGATGTTTCGGTTCCCCGCATTCGCCGGGTTCGACTAGTGCAGAGGTCCGCGAGGTACCGCGAACTTCAGTTTGCGCAACACTGAGTGCGAAGCGCGAAGCCAAGCCTTCCCGCTGACACCGCCCCGTTTAGTGCAGCCCTTCGGGCTGCATCAAGAGCGAAGCGCGAACCCAAGCCTCCCCACTGACACCGCCCCGTTTAGAGCAGCCCTTCGGGCTGCACTGAGCGCGCAGCGCGAAACCCTGGAGGCGTCGTATCCGAATGTGGAACCCCGAGCGTGAGCGTGTCTGAAGCCCGACCGTCAGGGAGGGCTACCGCAGACAGTTCCAGGTTCAAAGTTCCAAGGCTGTAGGCGCTCGGTGCCATTGCGGATCACGCAATCGCTCCGCGATGCGCTGACTATTCATCGCGTTCCGTGGGTTCCGCTTCGCCCTACACGGCTAAAAGCAGGCCGCCGCTTCGCGACTCTTCAATGGTCAATGGGCATCGGCCAATGACGTGACGGTCGCGTTTCCGCTAAGTATCATTCCGCCGCTAACCCCGGAGATCTTTACGGGAGTTCCGGGATGCCCGGTTCGACCATAATCGTTTTGAAGTCGGCGAGGCTCACAAGACCGGGCCTCGCCCCTTTTGGTTTGTGGACGAACTTTCTTAATGTGTACCTGACCGCGGCCTTCGATTCATTCTTCGCCTTGCTGTAGAAGGCGGCGAGCTTCGCCGCGTCGACCAGCGTCGAGACCGGGATCTCCTTTCTGCCCGGATTCCTTATTACGACGTGCGATCCGGGATAGTCGGCCGCGTGAAGCCAGGTGTCGAGCGAGTTCGCGATCCTGAACGTAAGGTGGTCGTTGTCCTTCGATTTCTTACCGACAAGGATCTCGAAGCCGTCCCTTGAAACGAACTTGCGTGTGCCCGTTGGTTCGTCGCGCAGGACCTTGCCGGGTTTCTTTCCGGGCAAAGGGACCGGAACGGAATCTTCCGCCTCGAACACCGCCGCTCTGTCGCCCGCTTCGAAAGCGTCCCGCAGTTCCGCGAGCTCCCGCTCGATCCTCTCGGTTTCCTTCGATACGTCCTTCAGCCTTTCGGCGATCGCGGTCTTCGCGTTACGCGCTTTCGCGTATTTCTTAAAATACTCTTCGGCGGCCTCCGAGACCGAGTGCCTTGGATCGGCCGGGATCGTCACCAAGGGAGCCTCGTCGTCGAAATAATCCGTGACCTCGAACCCTTCGCCGGTCCGTTTTGCGTTTGCGACGTTCGCGAGCAACGTATCCCCAAGCCGTTTCCATTGTTCCTCGTCACCGTGAGTCTCGAGATCCTTCTCAAGCGCCTCACGGAGTCTCTTTTGCTTCTTAAGGTCTCTCGTCAGGCGCGACTCAGCGGATCGAAATGCCGACCGGAGCTTCTGCTCTTCCTCGGCTTCCCGGTAGTGCCGGTCGAGGGCTTCGGACAGCGATTCGGATCCCTCGGCATCGAAGACCTCGCCTTCAGAGCGCCGTCCGGGAGGCGCCTCCGGGGCCTCGTAAATGTCGCCGGGTTCCGGTCCCTTTCCGCGTTTCAGGACGTCTACGATGGTTCCGGCACCGTCGAGAAGAAAAAGGTTCGAGGACCTGCCCGTCAGCTGAATCACGAAACGGTATTCCGTCTCGCCTTCCAGCTCCGAGAATGCCGCGAGCTGCATCGTCACGATGCGGTCGTTCGGGTCCTTCTCAACCGATGTGATCTCCGCGTTTGCAAGATGTTTCCGAAGGATGGCGGCAAACGGGCTGTCTTTACGCGAGGCCTTCTCCAGGTCTTTCAGCTTCCGCTTGATCAGATAGAGCCTGGGAGACTGCGGCTCGGCGCTTACGAACAGGTATTCGCCTCCCAGCCGCAGATCGATCGCGAAGCGCGAGCTCCCAAGTGTGAACACGCGGCCGAACTTCTGTCCGGTCACGCGGGGCTCGATCTCATCGACTATCGCCTGGAGGGTCTGTTCGTTCATAGAATGAAAATGCCGGTCGACGCGCGACCGGCATCACGGACAGACCATTATAAAGGAAGAGGGATCAGAGTTCCCGGACGACGAGCGTTCCGGAGAGAAGATCGTGTGCGGCGCGGCGGTCGCGGTCGAACAGAGCGGTTACGAATCCGACGCCCAGGCAGGCGACCGAGACCAGATATACAGCGGCGCTGACCGCCGACTGATGAAAGCTCGGGTAGTTCTCGCCGCCTACGTCGATCATCTCGAGCGAAAAGATGTGCATTCCGAACGACTTGCCTGCGAAACCCACACTTGCCGTCAGATAGACGAACATCACGATGGCGCAGGTCGCGGCGAACGCGGCGAGCCCGGTCAGCGTGAACCAGCTGCCGCCTGCGAATACGAACGGAAGCAGGAGCACGAAACTGAGGAACGAGCCGATAAGAAAATCGAAGATCCCCGCGTTGAACCTCACGCTCAGCGAGGCGTAATCGTCGTACTCCTCGATCGCTCCGCCTTCGGTGACGACTTCATTTACCGGCTCTTCCGACGTTTCGGCCCTTGCCTCAGGCACCCCTACGCCAAAAGTGGAAGTTACGGGTTCGGACGGCTCGGCATTCGGCGCCTCCGCCTTGATCTCAGGCGCAGGCTTTTTGGGATCGGGTTCTGTCTTTGCTACTGCCGGCACTGCGGCAAAACTGGAAGAGAGCTTCGCCGGAGGAAATTGCGGATCGAGCTCGCTCGTGTCGTACAGGTCCTTTATCGGAATCGACTTTTTCTTCTCTACAAGCTTTGGTTTCGGAGTTTCGGCCTCGGCTTCCGATTCGTTCTTCTTGACCGGCAGGTCTTCCGTCCGTGCCGCAATTGTAAACGGAAATTCCTTCTTAGGTGCTTCAGCCGTCTTCGTTGGGGCTTTCGGGGTTTCGGCGACAAGATAACGGCTTCGCGAAGTCTCTATCCTTTTGAGTGCTTTGCTAAGGTACCTGTTTTCGCTAGCGGCGGGCTCGGCCGACGACTCGGACGGGTTCGTATCGCCCGCGGCGGAACCGCCCGCGGGAACCGGCGACGATCCTTCCGCGTTGCCGGAATTCTTCATCCTTTGCTGGACGGCGTTCTGCAACTGCAGCCGCCATTCCGGAAGCTGGGCGTTCTGGTTCCTGAACTCAACAAGGGTCGGGCTCGTCATCTTTGATCCGATCTGTTCCGTAGCGAACGACTTCCTTTCGGGTCTATCGCTAAGGGGTTTGGCGGCAGGCTTCAGCTTGAAGTGGTTGGCTTTCTGCATTAACGAATTTCCTCTTTCGTTGATCGGTATTTGGAGACGTTAGAAGCGGGGCCGGGCCGCGATCTGCGGCAATATAGAGGTTTTCGGATGCTCGTCGAAACAACGGCATGCCTTTCCGGATGACCCGCCGGTTCCGAACAGCGGACCGGCGAAAAGTTGTGCTAATGAACTGTGAACGGACTGTGAGATCCGCTGATATGACAAAGACTGAAAGAATACTATCAGAACCTACTTTAACCCGTCAATACTAAACTGATGTGCGGAAACAGATTAAACACGATCGGAACCTGTTATCTCCCGGCTTGCTGCCGGCTGTTTCTCGGGTCTGGAGCTGGATAGAGAAAAAAGGCCGGCGAAATACTCGCCGGCCTTGCTGTTTCATTTTGACACTGTCTATCGATCGTCGGTCACTCTGACGAGATTCGATCGCTCATCCGACTCTTCGTTCTTCTTTTCGTGCCCGTGCCCGCCGCCGTTCGAGGTCTTGTGTATGTCGCGGTCGGCACGTCCGCCCCGTCCGGGGTCTGTAGCGTGGATGCCGCTCCGTCTTGCCCTCGAGTTCTGATCGTCCCGATCCTCGTCCGGCGGAACGAATGCGGGCATCTCGTAATCCTGCTCTTGCGAGGAATCCTTGCTGACCATATCGGCGATCTCGCCGAGGTCGATGAAGAAGTCCGCTACGTCGATCAGGTGGGGAGCCGTGTTCGAACGGAATCCGGCTACTTCGACGCGGCAACCCTTGTAAGCGACTGCGTTGACGGCATAAACGAAGTCCTCGTCGCCCGAAACGAGCACCGCGGTGTCGTAGCTTCCTGCAAGGCTGAGCATATCGACCGCGATCTCGACATCGAGATTCGCTTTGCGGGTCCCGTCAAAGAAGGTCTTCAGCTCCTTCTGCACGACCCGGAATCCGTTGCGCCGCATCCACAGCAGGAAGCCCTGCTGGCGCTCGGCGCCGGCGTCCACGCCCGTGTAGAAGAACGCTCTCAACAGGCGTCCGTCACCGAGAAGGACCCTCAAAAGCTTGTTATAGTCTATGTCGAGATTGTGGAAACGGGCGGCGTGGAACAGGTTGTTTCCGTCGATGAAAACGGCTACTCTGCCTCTGTGCCCGAATTGCCAGGTCGAGTTGGTGTTCGAGTCAAACTGCATTTCAAAGATTCCTTACTTTAATCAATCTTAATTAAAGCCGGACCGAGTTTGACTGCTGACAGAAAGAAATAGGAGTTTGCTAACTTGTCTTAAATAATTCTTGCCCTCAGAGGCGAAAAACATTTCTGGAATCGATTGCAAAAAAATTCTGTCAAATTGATTGTGTCAAGTATCAGTCGGCTCCTTGCGTCCTTAAGTGTGCCTTTTTGTTACCTTTGAGGTCAAGCTAATTATTTGTTCGCCCGCGGTTTGTGGGTCTTCTTGAGCCCGGAAAAGCTCATCGCAAAACGAGATTATGGACCCCGATTTTGACCGAGAACGTCTCGCTCCCGAAGAGATGGTGACTTGCCCGAAATGCGGCCGGAGTTCCGCCTCCGACAGGCTCAACTGTCTTTACTGCGGCACCGCACTCGAACTGACCGAAGAACAGAAAATGACCGCCAGGCCGGTCCTTAGGAAGATCGAACTCTGGGAACCGGGATGGAACGTGATCGCCACATCGGCCGGACCGGACGCGGCCTCGAACTCGAAGGACCTTCTCAGGCTCGGAAGTGAAGATGCAGAAGCGCTGTTCGAAACGGATCTGCCGGTCCCCGTAGTCAGGCTCTCGACCGAGGAGGAGGCGTCGTTCGTAGTCCAGAGGCTGGGCGCGCTCGGCATCGGTTCGGTGGCCGTCGCGGATGATGAGCTTGATCCGGGGAATGCCCCGAGGCGTCTGCGGGGGCTCGAGTTTCGGGAATCTTCTCTACGGCCTTTGATCTTCAACGATCCCGGGCCGGACGATGCGGAATTTTCACCCGAACTGATCGTCGAAGGCTTCCTGAACCGAAAACGGCTTGAATCGACGGAGAAGAGATCGCGCAGGAGCGAGACGATCCTCGACTCGTCCGAGACGGGAGAGGATGAGACGGTGATCGATATCTACGGGCCTGAGGACGGCCGCGGATTCCGAATAAGGCCCGACGGATTCGATTTCTCCTGCCTCGGGACCCGGAAGGCCTTTACGGCGGCCGAGAATATGAAACTGCTTGTCGATGAGCTTCGGTCGCGTTTTCCGGATGCCGTATGGTCCGGCTCGTATAGGCGTTCGAGGCGTGCGCTCGGGATCGTATGGCCGCAGACCGAGACGACCTCTTCGGAAGGCGTAGAGCGGAGGAGCTTTCGCGGATACGCAAAGAAGAAGGTCGCTGTCACCGACAACGAAGACCAGTTTACAAGGTTTTCTCGTATGATCCGGACCCTTTGCAGATAATGACGCCCTGAAATGCCAAGAGACAGGAAAACCGGCCACGACGAAAAACCGTCCGGCGTCTTGTTCGGAGTGATGCCCGTGCTCGAGGCGCTTCGCTCGGGCTCCGGAAGGCTCGAGAAAGTGCTGATCGCCGAAGGCAAACCGCACCAGAGGATCCGCGAGATCAAAGCCCTCGCACGGGAACAAGGTGTTCCGTGCCGTTCGGTCCCTCGTAGCGTGATCGAGCGCGAAGCGGGACGAGAGGCGAATCACCAGGGCGTTCTTGCGTATGCCGCTTCGGCCGGATATGCGGATGCCGACGCACTGATCGCGGAACTTGCGGAGAAGTCCGACCCGTTGTGCATTGTGCTCGACGGGATCGAGGACCCGCACAACCTCGGGGCGATCATACGGTCCGCCGAATGCGCCGGCGTCGATGCCGTCTTCGTCCCGGAGCGACGCGCGGCGGGTCTGACGGATACGGTCGCGAAAGCGTCGGCGGGCGCGGTAGGGCTTGTGAACGTTGCGAGGGTCACGAACGTAAACAGGCTGATAGAAGATCTGAAAGAGGCCGGATTCTGGATCGCAGGGGCCGCTGGCGAGTCTTCCGTGATCCACTCGGACCACGACTGGAAAGGGAAGTGGGCGATCGTGCTCGGGAGCGAGGGCTCGGGCATTCACAAGCTGACACGCGAGAAGTGCGATGTTTTGGTAAAAATCCCCTTGTATGGAAGAATAGAGTCCCTTAACGTTTCGGTCGCGGCGGGAGTCCTGCTTTTTGAGGCGATGCGCCAGAGAAGCGCGGCCGGTCAGAGACCTGAAGAGGATACCTAGATGTTTTGTCCAAAGTGCGGAACCGAGAACCCGGAAGAAGGAAAATTCTGCAGAAAATGCGGGACCGATCTCTCCGGCGTTTCCAGGGCCATCGGTAACGAGACCCACACAGGCCTCGATCTGATGGGAGTCGGTTATGGTGACGAGATCAACACGGGCGCGGACGGTTCTTCGTCGGGGTCCTGGAGCGGCTCCTGCGCTACGGAAAATTCGGGCAATCCCGACGACCTGTTCGCGGCAGGAGTAAAGAACGCGATTTTAGGCGTTGGTTTTCTGATAATCTCCGCCGTGCTCTTCTTTACGAATGTCGCCGGCGGCCAGACCTGGTGGTGGGCGATGCTGTTTCCGGGATTTGCGCTTCTCGCCGGAGGAATTGGGAGTATCTCGAAGGCAAAGCGGCTGGAGCGAAGACTTGCTTCCGGCAGCATGGCGGGAGGGAGCGTGCTAACTCCGAAGCCTTCGAACAGGAAACTCCGCGAAGCGAGGACGGACTTCGTTTCGCCCGCAGGGTCGCGAGAGTATGAAACGGGCGATCTTGTCCCCCCAAGCGTCGTCGAAGGCACGACCAAGCACCTGAAGATGGACAGTGAGGGCGAGACTATGACGCTTCCCGATCTCGACCGAAGAGACTGAAGCCCGCCGCGGCAACCGTTCGGGCACGTTGACGAATCAAGGACTTGTCATTTCAGAATTTGCTTCCGCCGCCTTACTTCAAGGCGGCTTTTTAGTTCGCGGCGCCGTCTCCCGGTGCCGGAAGGAGAGAAAGTGTATGCAATCATCACTACGCTTGTTCAGTCTTCTCGTTGTTCTGGCGGCTCTCGCCGCGCAGCTAGCCGGACAGGCGGATCCGGAAAAGGCGATCGATGACCTCATCTCGACGTATGCGAAGGCAGGCCATTTCTCCGGGGTTGTCGTCGCCGCGAAGGACGGAAAGGTGATCTTCGAAAAAGCCTACGGTCAGGCCAGCGCGGAACACGGAGTTCCTAATTCCGCGAGAACGCGATTTCTGATCGCATCTATCACCAAGCCCATGACCGCCGTGGTGCTTATACGGGCGATCGAGGCCGGGAAGATCAAACTGGACGACAAACTCTCGAAATACGTTCCCGATTTTCCAAGGGGCGACGAGATCACTGTCGAGATGCTCTCGCGCCACACGTCCGGACTTCCGCATAGGGTCACCACGCCGTCGGAAGAAGCGGAGCCTTCATCGCCGGCGATGATGGTCGAACGAGCGAAGAAGGCGAAGCTGGAGTTCGATCCGGGAACCGGAAATCTATACAGCTCGACCGGATACGCCGTGCTTGCGAGGGTCCTCGAGATCGCTCTCGGAAAGAGCTTCCCGGAATTTCTCGAGGAGCACGTGTTCCGGCCCGCCGGGCTCGAGGATTCGATGGACTTCCGAAGCGGCGCGGTCATCGAGCGGAGGGCCGAGGACTACTTACTTGAAGGCGATCACTGGACGACGACGCCCTTGGTCGACTATAGCTTTCTCGCCGGAGCCGGTTCGGTATTCGCGACGGCGAGTGACGTCTACACTTTCGGAAAGGCGATGGCAGACGGGAAGTTTGGTGAGCTTGCCTCGGCTAACTTCGTCCGCAACGGAGTTTTCGCCAGCAACGGAAGCACCAGCGGCTGGAGGGCAAATGTGAGGATAGACATGAACCGCGGCTTCGGTTACGCGCTCGTTTCTAATCTGGGCTCCGGCGCGAATGACGTCATTATTCGTGCGCTACCCGATCTGATCACGGGAAGACAGGTTGAGCGAACGCCCGTCCCGCAGCCGGCGGTCGACAGGAAGGTAAAAAACGATCTTTCCGATTACGCCGGAAGATACACGCTGGGCAACAGCGGATTTGAGATCCTCGTCCGGAACGGAGAACTCTACGCCGGTGCTTACAAGCTTCTTCCGCTTGGCAGAGACAGGTTCTACAGTTTTTGGAGCTACGCAGAGATCAGCTTCGAACGCGGCGAGGACGGAAAGGTCAAGGGGTTGAAATGGAGCGGCTCCGGAGGCGACTCGGATTGGGTCCGCCGGTGATCAGCGGAACTTCGAGAGCATCCCGCCCGAGATCCAGTCCATTATCCTGAAGTAACGTGTAGGGAACGCCCGCTGGATGGCACTGATCTTCAGCGCATCGCTGCCGATCAGAATTCGCGGGTTCTTTGCCTTGATCCCTTTGACGATGACGTCCGCCGCGACCTCGGGAGGCGTACGCGCGACCTTGTCGAAGATCACGGGCGCGATCTTTTTGTCCTCGTCAGGAGCGTTTGCGCCCTGGCGCGCCTTCCGCACGATCTCTGTCCTGATCCCGCCCGGGTGGACGCATGAGACGTGTATGTCCGTTCCGTCTAGCTCGTGCCGCAGGCTTTCCGTGAATCCGCGGACCGCGAACTTGCTTGCGCAGTAAGTGGCTTGACCCGGAGGCGCCATCAGGCCGAAGACGCTCGAAATATTGACGATGTGGCCGTGCCCCTGATCCTGAAAGACCGGCAGAAAGACCTTTGTTCCGTACACCGTGCCCCAGAAGTTGATCCCGATCAGCCATTCCATATCCTCGATCGAGACCTCGTGAGTCCGCCCGACCATCGCCACGCCCGCGTTGTTCACCAGATGAGAGGCGGTTCCGAATCGTTCTTTCACTGCTGAGGACAATGCCTTCACCGATTCGAGGTCAGAAACATCCGTTTCCACAGAAAGGCAGTCCGTTCCGAGCCGTCTAACCTGATCTTCCGTCTCTTCCAAGCCGTTCAGATCAACGTCCGCGATCACGACGCCTCGCACACTCTCTTCCGCAAAGCGAACGGCGAGCGCCCTTCCTATGCCGGAAGCGGCGCCCGTTATGACTGCCACGCTGTCGCTGTTTATCGACATCGCCTTCTTTCGCGTCTATTTGCGGACAAGCGCACGCGCCGCTCCGGAATTCCCGACAGAATCGAAGACCCTGAGGGCTATCGCGAACTCGCCCGTGCCTGCGATCTCCGTCTGAACGGTGAACGTTTCCGAACGGCTGTCGGGAATGCCGTCGTCGGCATAGACCGCCTTCCAGGGTCCGCCGTTGATGCTGAACTCGGCTCGGGCTATGTAACTGGAGCTTTCTGACGCGGAGAAACGGACCGTAACATCGTTTCCGTTCACCTCCGGTGCGCCCGACACCGAGACCGTGGGAGCCGTGTTGTCGATATCGAACGGCAGGCTCGTAATCTCGCCGGCCAGCGCACGTGCTGACGGGTTTGACGGAAGATCGCTCGCCACAACGCGGAAAACGTATCGGCCGTCGGCGAACGCAAGGCCGTCGACGGTGTAGAAGTTCTCGGCGAGATTGCGCTCGAGAAGTTTGAACTCTTCGTCGCGGACCTCCTTAAAATAAACGGAATACACAAGGTCGTCGTCGTTCCGGTCCTCGGCGTTCCAGGTGAGCGACTGCGCACCCCTCTGATAAAGCTTTCGAGGAGCCTGAGCCGGCACGATTATTCCGAAATCGGCAGGGTCCATTCCGGAGGTCTCTATGTTCGGATCGACCGGAACCTGGGGATTTGGCGCGAGGCCGACGTTCGGCGGAAGTACCTCGATCGACAGAATTTCGGGCGCGATGTTCGAAGGAAGGTACGAGACGTGGACTTCCAAAAGGCTGGCATCGCCGGATCCGGCAGGGAAGACCGCGCGCCATTGAAGGAAGGAAGCTCCAGGGCTTGCCACGGGTTCACCGGCCGCGTTTCCGTACGCCCTGCTCCAGTCGCTCCAGGTTTCGTCGGGCGATTCTGTGTTTCCGCTTCTCGTCTGGATCTGAACGCCGCCGGTTCCGCGCCACCAGATCCTTCCCCACGAGGCATTGCCGGAGGCGTTCAATACCGGGGACTCGTAACGCGATTCGGCGTTCGTCTCGCCGCCGATCCTGAAAATCTTGCCCTGGCTGCTTGTTGAAGCGAAGAGCCTGTTCCCGAAAACGTTGATCGCCGAGACCTGGCCCTCGCCGGTCTGGAGCGCCAGCGATTCGGTGCCTTCGTTGCGCACGCTGTAGATCCTTCCCTTGTCGGAAGTCCCGATCATCACTCCCCGGCCGGTCTGGTGCGCGTAAAGCGCGAAAGCGCTTACGGAATCCGATCGCCAGATGATATCGGCCTGTCCAGAAGGAAGCAGTCGGTAAACCGCCGACTTCGCGCCGGTCAGATCGTATTTGCTCTTCTGAGGAGCGGGAGGCGCGGGCGCGGCGTTCTTCGGCTTCGCGGCGGTGACGCTCTTTGTTTCGGTCTTTTCGGGATCAGGTGAACTGCTCGCAGTGGATACCGAATCCCCGAGCGCGAGCGCGTAGAGCGATCCGTCGTTACCGGTCGCCAATTCGTGGATCTCCCTGAGAGGCGAATCCAGCAGGGCGAAGGCCTTTCTGTCCTGACCAAATCGCAAAACGAATCCGCCGGGATCCGTGCCTGCAAAAACGTTTCCGTTAGCATCGGCGGTCAGCGAGATGATGTGCGTCTCGCTGGAATCGAACATAAGCGCGCTTTGAGCAGCGGCTCCCGCCGAGGTCACTCGGAAGATCCTTCCATTCTCGCCCGATCCCACTATCAAAGCTCCGTCGGAGCCAACTGCGAGCGACCATATGTACTTCTCGCCCGGCTCAAAATACACGGTCGGTGCACCGCCCGAAGGAATGCGGTAGACCTTTCCGTCCGGAGATGTTCCCGCGTAAACCGTTCCGTCGCGCCCGACGGCGAGAGCGGATACGTTCAGTTCGTCAAAGTCCGCGACCTGCGACGAGGTCCCGGCCTGGGTTACCCGGAACACCTTTCCGTCCGAACCCGTGCCGAGATAGACGTTCCCCGAAGCGTCGATCGCGGTGGACCATATGTAAGGCTGGCCGGTGTCTGCGAGCTCTTCAAGTCCGGGCGATCGGCTTATGGTTCCTTCGTTCGAGATCGAAACGTTGTACGCCTCGCCCTTCAGGACGTCCTCTTTCGAGTTCGTCGTCCAGATCGAAGGTTCGGAGGCGAAAGCTGAACTGGCAAAAAGCGAAATGGCGGCGATAAAAAGACAGAATTTCTTCATTGGTAAAATGACCGGCGAGCGGTAAATGCAATATGCGGAACCATTTGAAAATACACGAAAACGCGGCAAAGCTCTAGGTAAGAGCAATGCCGCGGTATGTAGATTCCAGCAGAAGTTATGCCACTTTCGACCTGCTTGCCTTTTCCGACTCAGCGCGCCCGGGTTTCGCCGTGATGAACTGAAGCGCGTCCTTCAGGTCTTCCGCGTCGCCTGTGATCAGACGGGCGGTCCTCTCGCGTGTGAAGTACGCCCAGATCCACTCCGAAAGCACGAAAAGGCGGTTCCTGAATCCGATAAGCATAACGATGTGAAGGACAAGCCACGCCATCCAGGCGAGAAAGCCGCCCATTTTGAATCTTCCGACCTCGACTATTGCCTTGTTCCTGCCGATCGTGGCCATCGAGCCCTTGTCCTTGTACCTAAAGGGTGTGCGAGCTTCGCCTCTTATGTCGCCGAGTATGTTCTTCGCGGCCGACCAGGCCATCTGCATCGCCGCGGGCGCAACACCCGGGACAAGCGAACCGTCCTCGTTCTCGACCCTCGCCATGTCTCCGATCACGAAGACGTTCGGTCTGCCTTTGACCGAAAGGTCATCATCGACGAGAACGCGGCCGGCGCGGTCGGTCTCTGCGCCGAGCATAGCCCCGAGAGGGGAAGCCGCGACTCCGGAAGCCCACACGACGACGCTTGAATCGATCCATTCATCGCCGACCTTGACCTCGCCGGGACGTATGTCGGTCACGAAACTATTCAGCCGGACCTCGACGCCCAGGTCTTCGAGATCCTTCCTGGCCCGCTCCGAAAGCTTTTCGGAGTAACTGTTCAGGATCCGGTCGGCGCCCTCGAGAAGCATCACCTTCGCTGATCTTGTGTCGATCGCCTTGAAATCCTTTGCAAGCGCCTGCCGCGCGATGCCGGCGATCGCACCCGCAAGCTCGACCCCGGTGGCGCCGCCTCCGATGACGACGAAGTTGAGGGGCTCGTGAGTGCCCTTTCGCATCGCGTCCCTTTCGGCAAGTTCGAAAGCGAGCAGGACGCGTCTGCGGATCTCAAGCGCGTCCTCTATCGTCTTGAGGCCGGGCGCGTCGTTTTCCCATTCGTCGTGGCCGAAATACGCGTGTCTGGCGCCGGCGGCCACGATCAGGTAATCGAAATCTATCGACAGGTCGTCCTTCAAAAGGACGGTTCGTCTGTCAAGATCGAAACCCGTGACCTCACCGAGGAGCACTTCGACGTTGGGGGCGCGGCGGAGGATCCTGCGGATCGGCGACGCGATCTGGCCAGGCGAAAGAACTGCGGTGGCGACCTGGTACAGAAGCGGCTGGAACGTGTGGTGGTTCTTTTTATCGACGAGCGTGACCTCGACGGGCTTGTCTTTCAAGGCCTTTGCCGCCTCGAGTCCGCCGAATCCGCCGCCGATTATCACTACCTTCGGTTTGTTCGTCCCTTCCTTTTTCATTTATTGTTCCCTCCACAATATACAACGAACCATTCTGTGAAGTGTTTCACAAGCGGTCATTACGTTCAGACGGAGGAAGATTGCCGGTTAGGACAGGGGTTGGGAGTCTGTCGAGTCTGTCGGGTCTGCGGGGTCTATCGGGTCTGTCGGGTCTATTCGGTCTGTCAGGTCCGACTGGAGCGCGGGCGGCCCGCCCGCAATGAGCGAAGCGAAGACTGTCTGTTCAGTCTGTCGGGTCTGTCGAGTCTGTTCAGTCCATCGGGTCTATCGAGTCCGTTCTGCAAACCGGATTTCCGAACATCGAAAATAGCCCGCTGCTTTAGCTGCGGGTCTTCGGCGAAGCGACGACCTGCATTTAGCCGTGGGCAAGCCCGCAGGGCGCAGCCCACGGAAGAGGTCCAACACAAATCCGGAGTCGCGTAGCGACGATACATTTACATCGGTCTAGTCTGTCGAGTCTGAAGTCGACGCTGTGGGAACATTCGGAGGCTTGATAGAGGAGTGCCCGCTCCGGAGGAGCGACGGATGGTAGCCCGGGGCAAGCCCGCAGGGCGCAGCCCCGGGTTAGCGGTCAACAATTTTCGAAAGCCCCGGAGGGGCGTCGCCTCATTTCGCATGCCGGGTCCGGACAGTCTCCTCAGTCTATCGAGTCTGTTCAGTCTGTCGGGTTTCAGGTGTTGAGTCGCGAAGCGACGACCTGCATTTAGCCGTGGGCAAGCCCGCAGGGCGCAGCCCACGGAAGAGATCCAACACAAATCCGGAGTCGCGTAGCGACGATACGTTTCAATCCCATACGTCTATCGAGGCTTTCGAGCAAACCGATATTCCGACCATCGACAATAGCCCGCGGCTTCGGCGCGGAACTCCCGCCTTCAAGAATTCGCCTCTACCTGGCCCGCACGCCGTCGAAGAACATCCTCGCCCTGAGGATCGCAGGCGCAGAAGCCGTCATATGGTCGAGTTCCGGATTCTTGATCACGAAGCGTTCGACGATCGATCCGGCATTTCTTCTCAGCACCCTGTAAGCGACGTCGGAATTACCGCCGTCGACGATCGCGTCCGTTTCCAGGTTCACAAGCAGCATTGGTTTCGAAGGCGTCCAATCGTACGCATCGTTCTTTGCCATTTCAGCCACCACGGGATCAACCAGATCTTTCTCTTTCAGTGCTTTATAGAACCGAGGCGTGAGGACGTTCTCGATCGAGTTGCCGGCCTTCATAAGGCCGGCCGCGATCGCCAGCCGCGTAATTATCGTCTTGTCCTCGCGGTTGCGGTTGAACGCCTGCGAAACCGTTAAAGCCATCGCCGGCTCAAAATAGTTCGTCAGCTTGATCCCCCGGTTCTTGTGGAGCGAGTAAAGCATGTAAGACAGCAGGTACAAGCGCCCTATGAACCCTTCCTGAGACGTGTTCTCAGCCACAAGCCATTTTCGCATTGTCTCCGAGAGGTCGTACGGCCCGGACAAAGGCGCCGAAGCGGTCAGCCTGTACATCGGCCCGGTCGTTTCCTCGAGACGCCTTGCGGTCCACATCGCGACCGCGCCTCCTTCCGAATATCCGGTTACGAACAGATCTCGTCCGACGCGTATGTTCATTCGGGCGGCGGCGATCCTCGCCGGAACGATCATATCTACGGCTGTGCGGCTGTTGACCTCTCCGAGCGGATACGGGTGAAACCCTTTCTCATCTCCGAGACCAAGATAATCAGGCATCGCGACGGCATAGCCGCCCGAGGCAAATGCGAGCATCGCCATCTCCGATTCTGAGAAATCGCCCTGGCCCTTGTATCTCGAGGGCGAGCGGTCCCTGTCGGCGGTGGTTCCGTGATTGAAAATCACGAGCCCGTTGGGAGCTCCGTTCGCCGGCAGCGCGAGGAGGCCGTTCACGACCACCATCTTGCCGGAGTAATTGAGGCTTGAATAATCTATCCGGAAAAGCCGGACCGAAGATCCCGCTTTGATACCGGAGTTCGGCCCGAAGACGGCATCGATCCTTCCGTTAAGTTCAGAGGGTTCGACGGTGGCCGTCTGCCTGAGGCCCGAAAGCGAAGCTTGGGTGGCCGATGGCTGGGAAAATGCGGCCGTCGCGAAGAAAACCGAGAAAAGGACCGAGGCAAGCAAAGCCGTTGGTCTCATCGAGAATACCCTTGAACGTTTCATTTTCGAATCCTCCCTTACACGACTTGCCGTTCGCTGCAAATGCCAAGACAGTTTCACCTCTCGACCGATTTTCTTTCGAGACCGAAACCAGCGCATTTCCGGCCGTGCGAAACGCGGCTGGCTAATGTCGCCATCGGTTTTTTCTGGAGACTAGTTTGGGCGGAGTGTGTTAGGCATCGTCTATGCAAATGGGACGATCAGCCTTCGATTGGCGGGCGCGGATAAAGGCGAACTAAACGCTACCTGCTATCTCCACTACCTTCCCGTCCTTGATACGGATGTCCGTAAAATCCATACAATTGTATGGCCGTTCAACCGAGTACTGCCACGATTCGCGGCGTCCGATCCTTGAGTAATGGGAAGGAAAACCGAGCTCGCGCAAAACATCGAGGGGTTTTTCGAGATTCGTACAAGACGCCCCAACGACGCCATCGAAATGTTTTGTGAAAAAGGTGTCGAAAAGAGAACTATACTTGGTGTCGTTTGGCCTAGAAAGAAAGAGCAAGGCGACGTCTTTGCTTTCCAGCGACCTGATTTTCAGTTTCTCCCAATTCTTCTTCTCCCGGGACCTTGAAACCGAGACTTTCGTTCCACGCTCCATGATCGATTCAAAAGAGCAGTATTCCGCATTTGTCACCAGGCCCTTGCTCCCGACGCGACTTTCACATTTGCTCCTAAGGGGAATTTCGACTTTCAGGTAATAAATATCCGATACCGGATCAATTTCAAGCTCCGCCAATGTCGAGATCTCGTCAAGTTCCTTCCGGAGTTCGGCACCCAGTTCTTCTGAACACTTGTCCACCGCGCGTCCATAGCTGATCACCACCTCCGAAGTTCCGTCCTTTGAAGTCGTGAAGAACTGCTCAAGCTGAAACGGAACCGATAGATCGAAGCCTTTCGAGCGGATGAATCGGATCTGCGGATTCGAGGCCAGTTCTTCCGTGTCTTCGGTCGACGCGCACTGGGTCCTGCGTGTAAATAGCAGATCGTCCAGCTTGGCCGGGGTCAGGTCGCTGTAGTCAAGACCTCCCGAGCCGTCCGAGTGCTTCTCAGCATGTATCAACAGAAGGTCATTTCCGCGGGCGAAGACCGCCATTGATATGTTGAACCCGATGTCGCCGTAGACCGCCTTGTGGTCGAGCCTTCCAAGGAATTTAAAAGGTTTGTCAATGTATATTCGGTATTTCGCAGAGTGGGTCGTTCGGACGACGTTGCGAGAGATCTTAAGATAGTCGAAATCGACCGTTTCTTGAGGAGTTTCCTGAGCCCAGACGGCAAGGGCAAACAGAAAAAACACACCGAGCGTTGATCCAAATGTCCTCATGTCAGATCTCAATTCCCGACATACCTCGAATAGATCGCCCGGGCCTCGGAGACGTCGTCCGTCCCCTGGATTATCGCCCGCGCGTCGCGGAAGAGCGTAACCGTTCGGCCGTCGAGCGAGAACCGGAGAAGATACTCGTTCCGTTCGGTCTTCAGGCTCTTCGCCAAAGACTCCTCGAGTCTCGCAAGATCGATCTCGGTGCCCGCGGCCGGCATTATCTGCACCGCGTTCCTTCCGCATAGCGAGGTCAGCGTTTCCTGGTTTTCCTCCGAAAGGAACTCGAACTCGCGTTTCCCGCAGCAGACGCAGTCAGCATCGGGCGACTTCATCTTTATCTTCCGCCAGTCGCCGCGCCATATGTCGATCTGAAGAAGCGACCCGTGAAGCTGATCCGTCTGGCCTGTAAGGACCTTGATCGCTTCGGTGACCTGCACCGAGGAAACGCTCGCGATGATCGGCTGGACTACGCCCGCCGTGTCGCAGGTCGGAGCCGATCCCGCGGGCGGCATCTCGCCGAAAATGCACCGGAGGCACGGGGTTTCGCCCGGCCTGATCGTCATCGTCGTGCCGTACGAGGAGACGGCGGCGCCGTAGATCCAGGGCCTCCCGAGTTTTACGCAGGCGTCGTTGATCAGGTACCGGACCTGGAAATTGTCCGAGCCGTCGATGACGAGGTCGACATCCGAGACAAGTTCTTCCGCGTTTGAAAAATTGACGTCGGCGACGATTGCTTCGACCTCGATCTCCGAATTCACTTCGGCAAGCCGGTTCTTTGCCGCGACGGCCTTCGGAAGCCTCTCTTCCGCGTCCGATTCGGTGAACAGCGTCTGTCTCTGCAGGTTGGAATACTCGACGAAATCGCGATCGACGATCCTCAGACAGCCGACTCCGGCACGCGAGAGCATTTCGGCGTGAGAGGCGCCAAGCGCACCGCAGCCGAGGATCAGCACACGGGCTCTGCCGAGGGCTTCCTGGCCCTCGCGCCCTATGCCTTCGAAGAGTATCTGCCTGCTGTATCTGTCCTGGATCATTCGGAAGCAAAGATTACCATACGGACGGCAGCCGTTGCTTCCCGGGCCGGTCAGTCGAGAAGGAACTCTATGAACTCGCGGATCACACTTATCGAGCCTGAACCCTTGTATTCCGCCGTGGCCGGAGTCCGAAGTCTGTCGATCGAAGCCGTGAACTGTTCCTGTTTCAGACGGTTCCGGTCTTCCGAGATCTGCCGCTTCTCTTTTTCACGGGCCAGATCGAGACCGCCTTTCTGAATGAACCGGACGATATTGGGCAGTTCCTGCGCGTCGAACCAAACGCCGTGAGGCTTGCAGGAATCGATCACAACCCCCGATATGCGCGCGAAATTGCTTCGGTTCATAAGCACGCCGCAGGCGGGACACGGCACGTAACGGATCTCGGATGGGTGCTCGCCGCCGCCCATGTCCCCGAGCCTCTTTATCACGGCGGCCTGGCCTTCTTTCTCGGAACAGATCGATTCGAATGTGTCCACATCGCACCAGACACCCGCGCACCGCTCGCATTCGTGCAGCCTGACGCTGTCGACCTCGATCATCGTGAGTTTCGAACGGCATCTCGGGCAGTCTCCCGGAGGTTTTTCCGCCACGCTGGATGGTGAAACGGCGCGGCTTCCGCAAAGCGGGCAGTAGTTCGATCCTTCGAATATCGTCTCAAAGCAGTTGCCGCAAGACATTGTCTTGAGGCGGCTCCTGCAGTGACCGCAACTGACGGAATTGTCGACTACGGACGCCCCGCAGTTCGGGCAGTTTAGGGCTTGTACTTTCATTGTTCTTCGGAATCGGGAAGATCAGATCAGAGAGAACGCATCCGCGATTCGGCGGTTCGCAGCATTGCGTCCTTCGGGGCTTCCTGGCCGGTCCAGGTCCGGAACTGCAGCGCCGCTTGTTCGATCAGCATTTCGAGGCCGCCGATGGTGGGAATTCCGGCGTCAGAGGCGTCCCGCAGAAAGCGGGTACGGATTGGATTATAAACCATATCAAAGGCGAGTTGAAGGTTTTCCAGCGCCTCGCGCGGTACGGGTGATTCGCCTTCCAACCCGCCGGATGATCCGATCGGGCTTGCATTCACGATCACATCGAGACCCTGAAACGAAGCCGGATCGCGTTGGAGCAGCCTGATCTTGGTTCCGAAGCGGTCTGAAATCCCTTTCGCTTTCGAAGGATCCCTCGAGAAAATCACCGTTCGCGCTCCGGCATTCGAAAGCGCAAAGACGGCGGCCCTCGCGGCGCCTCCGGACCCTATGATCCCGACAGAGGCGCCTTTCGGATCACCAAGCTTTGTTTTAAGCGATGCGAGAAATCCTTCGGCGTCGGTATTCGAGCCGACACAGGTCCCGCTTTCGATCATTACCGTGTTCACTGCTCCTATGGCCTCTGCGTCCGCAGTAAGGCGTTCGACAAGGCGCGCCATCGATGTCTTGTGCGGATGGGTAACGCTGAAACCTCTCAAATTCCACTTGATCTTCCGTGTTGCGGGAGAGACCATCTCGCGGAAGAATTCTCCCGCATCCCGCACCGCAAGAGGCACGTAAACGGCGTCGATCGCCCGTTCACGAAACGACGCGTTGTGGATGGCGGGCGAGAGCGAGTGCGATACGGGAAGTCCGACGATGCCGTACACGGAAGTCTCTTCAGTGATCTCACCGACGCGATAGGTCTCCGTGAGTTCTTCGAAACGGATCTGGCCCGGTGCCGACTCGGGGCCGTCGTCAATCGATGCGTAGGTGACAGCAGAGCCGTACGCGGGCGCGAGGATCCGCGTCCAGACGCCGAACTTGCCCATCGCGATCGCGATCTTTTCGTCGTTGTGTTCGAGAAGATTCCAGACCGGGATCGCGCCGGTGATGTCGTCCGGCGTGCAGGCTATCTTGATCGCGTTCCTTGACGGATCGGAACCGCAGTTCTTCAGCACGGATGCAACTTCGGCGAGTTCGGCCTCGGTTGGCGCACTGTCGAAGTAATGGCGGGAACGTATGATCCTCTTGTATTCCGAAGGCGGATCGGGAAGCTCGTCGGGCCCGGCATCGACCCAGTCGACAGCATTTCGAAGCCTGGGATCGGACCAGAACGACGCGATCTCTTCCGTCGACACATCGCGTAAGCCGCCCTGGCCTTCGGCTGAGCTTCTGAGCGTCCCGATCAGGACGCCGCCGTAATCCCTGCGTATCTCTGCGAGGCCTTCGACCACCTTCGGAAGCTCGTCAGGCGAAAGGCTGTCGAATCTAAGCTCAACAGCGGCCGCATTTGCACAGGCTTTCGAAGCTTTGAGCAGAAATCTTTCCGAAGTGCTGTCCGTGACACTTATGCAGACAAGTCCGGCCCCCATTCACTTGTCCTTGACGGCGCCCCACAAGGCGACAAAAAGCAGCACGACAACGCCGACCGCGGCGGCGACAACAACCGGGGTATTTCCGCTCTGTTTAACCGCGATAGCCGTGATTCCCCACGCGATCGCCATAGCATATGCGAACGCGTTAAGGCGAAACCTTATCAACACTCCGATCGCCGTAGCCGCCAGGATCAAAGCCGCGCCGGCGTAGGATCCGAATGCGCTCTTGGGCTCGAACCCCGTTGAGACAAGGAAGATCGTCGTGTTGGCGATAGTGGCGACCGTGATCCAGCCGAAGTAGAGGTTGAAGGGAGTCCGAACCAACAGTACCAGGGAAGGTGTCTCGCTGTCCGAAACGCGGATGCTGATCAATGCTAGGGTAACCAGGATCGTCAGCATGAGTGCGACACTCAACGCCATGAGGTCGTAATGCCAGGCCGTAAGCCACGCGCAGTTCGCGGCGCAATTTACTATAAAAGGAAGCCGTATGGAGTTGAGGGGCTCTTTCAAACGGTTCGAAGGAAGCGCCTGATAAACTACGAACAGGAGCAGGCCGAGATAGATGAGGCTCCAGATCGAGAAAGCATAGCCGGCGGGCGTGATCTGGGTCGGATACCTGTCGGAAACCGCGCCAGTGTCGGTGTTGTTCAGTATTCCCGTCGCGGCGAGGTAATTGAAGATCAGCACGCTCACAAAAGCGGCGACCGAAGCTATCTGAAGCAATCTGTCTTTCATATGGGTTGTTCCGGCCGCTTCCGCTCAGCGGCACGTTGATCGAGAGGGATCAGTATATCTTTTCGAAGCGCGGGCGCTAAACCCGGCTCGCCCCGATTTGGAAACCGGACCGCTGTTGAAGATATACTAGACAAGCGGATCATTACGATATCGTATGGCTCGCCCGTATATGGTCACCGCTCGGCGATCTGGCGCCCCGGCGCGACGGGGACCCGGTCGGAGAAAGTACACTGGCATCGATATTGCATCCTTTTCCGAGTGTCTCAGCACGATGCCTTGACGAAAAAGAAGGCGAAATCAGCAAAACGGTATTCGAAGAAATGAAGAAGGCACTTCTTAATGCACTGATAACGGCGGCGTTTTCGATGGTCTTGTCGATAACGGCGATGGGTCAGAGCAATGACGACAAGCAAAAGCCCCCGCCGAAGGAAAAGAAAAATCCTCCTACGATCCCTGTGAGGCCCAAGAACGACAGGCCAAAGGACGATAAGAAGGACAAACCCAAAAAGCCTCCCAGCGAGTTCGCATTCACGATGTTCGCAGCAAAGGAAGAATAGGCCGGGGAGATTAGTAAAGATAGAGGCGGTTCCACAAACGTGGAGCCGCCTTTTTCAATGGAGTTTCGAGTCTGGTTTACTTGAAGTTGTAGATGATGATGCCCCGCACGCTTACAGGAGTGGTGTTGACGATCGTCGGCGAGAACCTCGACGCCTTTGCCGCGTCCACCGAGACTCTTCTCAGAACTGGCGGCCCTTCGATCGCCGACGCTGAAACAACCCTGCCTTCCGTGTTGATCAGTACCTGGACCTTGACGCTGCCTTTGATCCCCATCTGTTTGGCGATCGCGGGGTACACCGGTTTGTCCAGGTGAATCGCCTTGCTGTTCACGATTCCGATGTGCTCCGGCGGGCGGTTGATCTTGGGTGGCTCCGGGACGACTTCCCGTTCGATCTTGAGAGTTGTCTTATCCGAATTCTCGGATTTATCGCCATTGGACTGACCGAATCCGCCTTCTTCGCTGCTGCTTCCCCTGTTCGTCACGCCTGAGGGAGGATCCCAGTTTCTATTGCTTAGTTTGACGTCGCCGATCGGCATGGGAAACACCGTAGAAGGGACGTTTGACACCTTGTCGGGTACGCTGACCGGAACATCCTGGCTCCTTTGAACCAGCTCGGTGCGCTCCGGACTCTTCGTTCGATCTGCCGATTCAGGCTTATCGTCCGTCGCAGGCCGATTCTCCGGCTCGATGTCCGGCGAAACCGGCGACAGCAGTCTTGCGATGTCACCGGGCTCCGCGCCCATTGCGAGCGTGTGGTTGAATAGGCTGAAGACTACGGTGAAAGCAACAAATGACGCAACGATAAGGGAACTTGCGGTCAGCAGAGTGGCGCGTGCTCGGGATCTGGACGGCCGCCCGTCCGATTCGACTAGTTTCTCGAACATATCATCCTCCTAAGGAAAAACCCGGTGCCGAAATGAAAGGGTCGAGAGGATGCGGCGTGGGCCGCTGTGCCTATCGACAAAACGGATCCGCGATTGTTCCGGAGGGACATCTGAAGACCGGTGCAATATAGGTCCGGATCGAAAATGCGGAAAGGGGTTTTCGCTCAGAGATAGACATAAATCCGGTTTCGAGCGAGTCTAATTGCAGTGTGGGTTTGACCATCATTGGCCTTATTGAGTAAATATATAGGTCCTCAGGCGGCTGCCGCTTCGTATGGAACAGCAAAACCTACAGCGCTTCAGATTTCTGATAAAGATCGCGCGTTTTTGGAGGCGGTTCCGTGACAAGTTTGCGGCGGCTCTCGATGTGAGCACAGACAGGAAGGTCGAGCTTTACGTCGAGCTTTCAAAATCCGCCGGCCTGCGCGACGTAGTCTACTGGCTCCAGATAATCTTCTCCGCCGGCATCGCCACTCTCGGGCTTATCCTGAACAGTTCCGCTGTGATCATCGGGGCAATGCTCATCTCGCCTTTGATGGGACCGATTCTCTCGGCGGGCCTTTCGCTCGCCTCCGGCGACCTGATACTCGCGATACGTTCTTCAACGAACCTGATCTTGAGCACTCTTGCCGCGATCCTTTTTGCGGTGATCCTGGTCGCGTTTCTTCCTTTCAAGGACATTACTCCTGAGATCGACGCGCGGACGGCGCCAAATCTTCTGGACCTCGTGATCGCACTGTTCTCCGGCGCGATCGGTTCGGTCGCGACCTGTAGGCAGGTGCGAGGAGTCGTGACCTCGATACCGGGCGTAGCGATCGCCGTGGCGCTGATGCCTCCGCTTTGCGTGATCGGGTTCGGCGTCGGTGTGGCGATCAGTTTCGATCCGGACAAGGGGCTCCCGATAGCCGGCGGCGGCGCGCTCCTGTTCCTAACGAACCTCGTGGCGATCACCTTCACGGCGATGCTCGTTTTTCTCGGGTTGCGGGTCGATACAGCAAAGGTCAGGGAGAAGGTCGACCTATGGAAGAGCACCGACCGCGAGAACCTCTTCTGGCGGAAGCTCTTCTCGAACTTTCCGTCGTTTGAAAAGGCCCGGGAGATCCGCAGCTTCTCTCTCCGGCTTCTGATGATACTGCTTCCGCTGCTTCTGATCTCGATACCGCTAAGCAGGTCCTATGCGATCTTTCAGGAACAGATAGCGACGAAGCAGGCCCAGAACCGGATCGTGAGCGCCGCGCGGGAGATCTGGAAGCCGTACGCGGTGGATTCGGAAGGGAATATCAGAAGCTATCTCGATGAACTGCGGGTCGAATTCAAGGGTGACAAGGCGACGATCGTTATGCGTGTTTTCGACAATGTCGGCTACACTCAGGCGGAGAGAAACGAGTTTGTGCGGCGGGTGGCGGATAAACTGGGAAGGGCGCCGGACAGCCTCAGCCTGCAGCTGATCGAGATCCCGACATCCGCGCGGGAGCAGTTCTCGCCGGTGATCGAGACCACTCCGACGCCGCTGACGGTCCTACAGACCCAGAATCTGTTCCTGCAGGAGATCGGAAGCGCGATCGAGCAGATGGAGCTCCCGCAGCCGGCGCAGATGATCGACTACAGCATCAACATACGCCCCGACCGGATCACGAACTTCCAGATAAATTACCTGAGCCCGAGGGACATCGAGAACGACGGAAAGGCCCTTTTACTGACGGAGATGCGCAGGCGGCTCTCAATTCCGAACCTGAGCCTTTCTTTCAACCGGATATCCTCGGAGGTTGAAGAGATAACATTCCGAAGGAACGGCCCGGAGCTTGAGCAGGAGTCGCAGGACCTGCTCAGGAGCGCCGCGGCGTCGCTTCAGGCGCATCCGGCACTCAGGCTCAGGGTGATGATACGTGCCGTGGATTCGAACGAAGAGCTTACGAATGAGAGAATGGAAGCGGTGAAGCGGATTCTCGTTGAGGAGTACAAAGTCTCTGAAGAGCGGCTCGCGACGGGGATCGTCGAAGGCGACGACCTTCCGGATACTTTTCAGATCTTCTTGCGAAGATAGGAAAGCCGCACAAATGCGGCTGAAAGGGATTTTTTATATCATCCACAAAGATCGATCCTAATTTAACAACGAACCAAGGAAGACACCTATGAGTGCAGAACAAGAAGGACGCGATTTTCTGGCGAGCGTCGACCGCTATTTTGACAAGGCAGCGGCCGCGACCTCGCATCCCGAGGGCCTGCTGAAGCAGATCAAGATCTGCAACAGCGTTTATTCATTTCAGTTTCCGATCCGCAAAGGCGACAGCTATCGCGTGATCAACGGTTGGCGTGCCGAGCACAGCCACCATAAGCTCCCGGTCAAGGGCGGAATCAGGTACTCGATGCACGCCAGCGAGTCGGAAGTGATAGCGCTTGCTACCCTTATGACTTACAAATGTGCGATCGTCGACGTGCCGTTTGGAGGCGCAAAAGGCGCGATCCAGATCAGCCCGCGCGATTTTACGGTCGACGAGCTGGAGCGCATCACGCGCCGTTACACCACGGAACTGATCCGCAAGAACTTCATCGGGCCGGCCGTTGACGTACCCGCGCCGGACTACGGAACAGGCCCGCGGGAGATGGCCTGGATCGCCGATACGTATCTCGCATTTCACGGCGAGCAGATCGATGCTCTCGGATGCGTGACGGGCAAGTCGATCGCCCAAGGCGGCATCCGCGGAAGGACGGAGGCGACAGGGCTCGGCACGTTTTACGGCCTTCGCGAGGCTTGCTCGATCGAGGAAGACATGAAGAAACTCGGTCTTGAGGTGGGGCTTGACGGCAAGACGTTTGTTATCCAGGGCCTCGGAAACGTGGGTTATTACGCCGCGAAGTTCTGCACGGAGCACGGCGCAAAGCTAATAGGTGTCGCGGAATACGAAGGCGGGATTCACAAGCAGGACGGAATAGACCTGGAAGCGCTGATGGCGTTCAGGAAAGAGACGGGATCTATCGTCGGCTTCGACGGCTCGACCGCCCTTGAGAAGAGGGAGGACGCGCTTGAGATCGAATGCGACATCCTGATCCCGGCAGCTCTCGAGAACCAGATAACTAAGGAGAACGCTCCCCGGATAAAGGCGAAGATCATCGGCGAGGCCGCGAACGGCCCCGTCACGGCCGATGCAGAGCAGATCCTTGAAGAGAAGGGCGTGATGATTATTCCGGACGTCTATCTCAATGCGGGAGGCGTCACGGTCTCATACTTTGAATGGCTGAAGAACCTCTCGCACGTTCGGTTCGGAAGGATGGGCAAGCGCTTCGAGCAAGGCGCTTACGACCGCATACTCTCGATCGTCGAAAGGGAAACGGGACGCACCCTGACCAAGGAAGAAAGGGCTTCGGTCGCGAGGGGCGCCGACGAGGCGGATCTTGTGTATTCGGGGCTTGAGGAAACGATGATCAGCGCGTATCAACACACGCGCGAGATCTTCAAGAGCAATCCGAAGGTCGAGAACCTGAGGACCGCGGCTTTCGTCAACGCGATCGACAAGGTCGCGCTCTGCTACCACGAGCTCGGGATCTTCCCGTAAAGAGCGCTAGTTCGAAAGTGGAAAGGCCGGACCGCCTGGAGGTCCGGCCTTTTTTTTAGTGCGTTGCCAGGCCGCAGTTGACGTTCAGGTCCTGGCCCGTGATCGCGGCTCCCGCGTCGGAGCACAGGAACAATACCGTCTTCGCTATCTCGTCGAGCGTTTCGAAGCGCTTGAGAAGCGTTCTCGAGCGGGTCGCGTCGATCGATTCCTGCGGAGTGATGTTGAAGGCCTCTGCGAGTCCCTCGTTGAACTTCTTTCCGGTCTCGGTGTCCGGCTGGAAACCGGGGATCACTGTGTTAACAGTGACGTTGTAGTAACCGAGCTCCGCCGCGAGAACCCTTGTCAGCGCGAGGATTCCCGCTTTCGAAACCGCATCGGCGGCCGCGAACGGAAGCGGGTTCTTGCCCGATAGACCGCCGATGTTGATGATCCGGCCGAACTCCGATTGTTTGATCTGCGGGATCGCGTGCTTGCAGCAAAGAAAGACCGATGTCAGGTTGGCGTCGAGCACGTCCGTCCAGACCTCGTTCGGCATGTTGTCCACCGAGTAACCGACACCCACCGTCGCCGCGTTGTTGATCAGGATGTCGATGTGTCCGAAGTAGCTTACGGTCTCGTGAACTATCGTCTTGATGTCCGACTCGCTCGAGGCATCCGCCTGAATGCCCAGCACTTTCCCTCCCAGCATCTCGATCCCGCTTTCGGCTTCTTTCAGCGTCTCGGCTGTCCTGCCGTTGACCACGACACTGGCCCCTGCCCGCGCGAGCTGTTCCGCGATCGCGTATCCGATCCCGGCCGTGCTTCCGGTCACTATCGCCACCCTTCCGTTCATTACGTTCATTCGAAGTTCCCCCAAAATGCCGCGCCCGTAGGCGGACGCGGACTCGGTTGTTTCGCTGAGTCTAACTTCAAACGGCTGGTTTTCGAAAGCGGGAGCGGATCGGGATCGCACGGGAGATAAGAAAAAAAAAGGCCGTCCCTGAAAAAGGACGGCACGTTTGGCACATTGGCTTCTCGACTATTTAAGAATGGGATGCCCTCCTCCCCGGCTGTGATCCATCGTATTCCGGAACTTCGCGCGGTCGTTGTGATAGAGCACGATATGCTCCCCTTCGTATCTGACCACGCGGGAGACCCGTTCGAAATCGCGGGTGTGTTCGGCGATAAGGAATGAGCGTCCGGAAGGCGAGATCACCATTCCTGCGGCGTAAATGTATCCGCCCTTATCGTACTTTGTTCCCGTGTACTGCGCGGCGCCTACGGCGATGTCCGGTGAATAGCTGCCCTTAGAATCCTTCGTGCGGTCGGCGCTCCCGACGAAGATGGTGTAATCCCTGTGTCGAAGCGATCGCGTAAACCTGTTCTGGCGGTTCTTGGCGATGGCAAACAGGTCCGTCAGGCCTTTATCGATGGCGTCGAGCATCTCCTTCGAAACTCCGCGGGTAGCGTAAACGGTGGCGCCTTTGTCGGTCTTGAGTGAAACTGTGAACCTGTCGCCTGAGATATTCTCCGCGGCCGCCTTTGAACCTCCGCCGAATCCCAGCAACTGCGATCTGGCCTGGTTTCCAAGAGCCAGAAGCACCAATGCCGAAACCACCAATATGAAACAAACTATCCTTGTGAAGCGGTTCATGACTTTTCTCCGTGTTGAAGGATCAAGTGACTACGGGGAAGGGAATGCGCAATAACCGTGCCGCCGGGCAGAATTCAGCGTCGTAGCCGACAATGTGCCGAATCAACACACGATATCGAAAGGGGATTGCTCTATATCCGTGCAGAAGGAAAGCGGAACGGAGGTCGAAACAAGGAATCGAAGGCGGCCTAGCTCTCGAGCTTCTGCCGAGCGTTCTCGATGAACGAATTCAGCATATGAGCCACGCGGCGGGTCATTTCGGTCCCGATCAGCTTCTCGCCGACGAGACCCGCTAGCACGTGAAGGTCAGACGCCGATTCACGCCTTAGCTCGATATTCTGTGAGAACTGGACCAGGGTCGACCGGCCCGACTTGGGAAGGAAATCCGCCGCGTACCTGAGCAGGTTGTAACGCTCTATCTCGACCGGTGCCCACTCGACCCGTTCATCGCTGTTCTCGGTCTCGCGAACTGGAAACCGCTCGACGAAGGAACCCACGAAGGGGATGTCAGCACGTATCTTCCAGTACGTCACGCCTTTCGCGTCCGTATGGATCGACTCTATGCTTGGCATATACTCAATGAAGTTTGTGATGTCCGCGAAAAAGTCGCGCACCCGGTCGAAACCCGCGTTGATCTCGAATGTTTCGCTGAAGTCAGCTCGGACCTTAAACATAAGTGAAGGCTGAGAAATGGAATCGGGACGTGCGGTTGCCCGGGCTGTCGGTAGCAGGGCGCAGGCCGCGTTGAGCGACCTTCCTGAATAAACTGAAATTCTATTACCTGATGGACAAAAAACAAAATCGGCGGGGCGAAAGGTCGGGGCCAATCTGCTCCGAATGCGGGGGCACGAAATTTATTGCAGCCTCCGACATGTCGGATGATCAGAAGCTCGTGGCGAAAAGGCTTTCGCAGACCATCGATATTCACGGAGCCGAAGTCGTTTTCTGTGCAAGATGTCTGCACCCTCTAATTCTGCCGGCGGACAAGGCATAAGAAAGGTCATCAGCGGGGTTTCAAAATGGACTCGAAAGCTTCGCGGACCGCGAGTCTGTGCGATGCCAGGTCTTCGAGCACTTTTCGGTGTGATCCGAAGGACATCCGCTCGGCTATCAGATCGAGCACCGGAACGTTTCCTAGCGGGACCAGAGTCGAACGGCCCACCGTGAGCCGTATATTGTGATCGAGCTCGCTGAGGAACCTGTAGCCTTCCGAAAGAGCTTCGAAGTTCGGCTCGGAAAGCGAACCCGCATCGAGAAGCCTCTGCAGCGTATGACCCGTTGACCGGTCCTTTTCGTCGTCGGCTAGGCCCGTGGCGAGCTGCAGGTAGCGGATCGCGAAATAGACGTCCTGAAGGCCGCCTTCGCCGTACTTCAGGTCGATCGACTTTCCCCGCGTTCCGCCGGACTTTTCCGTTTCGAGCCGATGCCTGATCCGCCATGCCTCGTTTCGTAGTTCTTCCGCGGGGATCTCTGCGGCTCGTTCGTGAATGATCCGGCGGAGTTCGTGTTCGACCTCTCCGCCAAAGCCGCCGGTCGAAAGCACCGAACGCGCCTTCACGTATGCAAGCCACTCCCAGGGGACCGACCTTTCGCGGAAGTAGTCGTACAGCGTTGAGACCCCGATCGAAGTGGCGCCGCTGTTGCCGTCCGGTCTGAGGCGCAGATCGACCTTGTAGAGCGAGCCTTCCCTTGTGAGGCTTGAAAGGGCCGTCACGAATATCTCGACGGCCTTGGAATAGAACTCTCCGTGCGTTCTCCCCTCTGCAGGTGGCCGGGACGCATCGTCGTAAACGAGCAACAGGTCGAGGTCGGAATGGTAGTCCATTCCGCCGCCGCCCAGTTTTCCAAGTCCGATGATGTTCCAGGTCGGCTTGGGATCGGATTCCCCGAACAGATCCTTGAGACGCAACGCCGCGACCGCTTCGGCGGCCGCGATCGAAGCTTCCGCCAGCTCTGTCTGCATCGATTTCGCCTTCCCGAGCCCGACCGTACCGCAGACATCGGCGATAACGATCGCAAGCATTTGACGCGACCACTCTCTTCTAAGCCCTGCCAGCCGGGCGGCGTAATCGCCGGCAGGGTCACAGGCGGCGGACATCATCGCACTGTGTGGATCGTTGGCCGCGACGTTGGAACCGCACGAAGGAATCTCTTCGACACCAACAGCGCCCGACCTCAGCAGCGGAGCGAATGGCCGTGCAAAACGATCCAGCAGATTGAGTACTTCTATCTTTTCCGGCGGAAGCCCTTCCAGCACTTCCGGATCTGGGGAAAAGTCGGGAGGCGCAGCCGTCTTCGGACGCTTTCGCGGCTTGCCTTTCCTCGGATCGCCGATCTCTGCATATTCCGTCCGATCGAAGAACCGCTTGAAGATACTGCTGACGTTAGAGGTGTGCCGGTTGAGTTCCGAGATCAATTCCTCCGCCCCGGACAGCCCCATCCGGGCCGCGAGAAGTCCCCGCCGGTCTTCATCGGCAGGCACCAGGTGTGTTTGCAGACCGTGCTCCATCTGGACCCTGTGCTCGACCCTCCTGAGAAACACGTACGCTTGATGAAGCCGGGTGAACTCCTTCTCACTGAGAAGACCTCTGTCGGCAAGTCTCGAGAGGCTGATCAGCGTGTGCGGCGCCCTCAGCCATCTGTCTTCGGAGCCGTACGCAAGTTGAAGCGCCTGGGCGATGAACTCGATCTCGCGTATCCCGCCGACTCCCAGCTTCACGTCGAATCCGGAACGGCGGATCTTCTCCAGATCGATCTTCTGTTTCGATCGAAGGACATTTTCGAGCGCGTTCTCCACGGTCTCTTCGGCGGAAAAGACGTAAGGTTCAATGGCTTTGTAGAAGTCCTGAAAGAGACCGCCGTCGCCGGCGGCGTTCCGGCTTCTGATCAGGACCTGCTTTTCCCAGAGCTGGGCCGAATCGCGGTAGTACGACTTCGCCTCTTGAAGCGACACCGCAAGGGAGCCGACGCGGCCATGAGGCCTGAGCCGGTGATCGACGCGGTAAGCGCCGCCTTCACCGGTCGGATCGCTGACCAGTTTCGACACGGACTCCGCAAGTTTTACGAAGTACTGCTTGTTCGACACCTTTCCCTTCGCTCCCTGTCCGGATGTCGTACCGTCGCTTGAGTAGACGAACAGCAGATCGATGTCCGACGAATAATTGAGCTCTTTCGATCCGAGCTTGCCGAGTGCGATAACGCAGAACTCCGCCCGGGCGGACTTTCCGTGCCCGTCGATCTGGAGCGGCATTCCGAATCGGTTGTCGAGTTCCTGTCTGGAGACCTGCAGGGCGTATTCGAGGATCGCGTCGGCAAGGTTCGAGATCTCCTCCGTAAGCTCCGCGATAGTTCCAAGTCCGCGTATGTCTTTCAGAAATATCCTGATCAGCTCGCGTCTTCGGAAGCGCGAAAGCATTACGGCGGGAGGGATCTGTGTGTGGGTCAGAGCGAAGCGAGCAAGCGATTCGAGGAGTTCGTCCTTCTCCCGCACCTTCTGGTCTCGCCGTTCGCGGCCGAGCCACCTGATGTACTCCGGATTTTGTAGGACCGTGGAGGCGAGAAGGGGACTGTACGACGCAACGCTCAGAAGGTCCGAGAAAAGGCTCTTGTCTTTCGCAAGCCGCCTGGCTTCGGAGGGATGCCTTTGCGAGAACTCGGCGATGAACCTTTCGGCGCTGGCGGGGTCCGGAAGGTCTCTTGTGAGGGGCTCGATATTCTCCATTTTGGTCGGGGTCGCTTAAATGATAAACCTTTACCTTCAAATGGCAAGACACCAGTTTCAGGTCGATTCAAGGTTCCATCGGCGGCGGCTCGACGAGCTCCTTTTCGACCGCTTTCGCTCGCTCAGCAAGGCGTATCTCCGCGCGGTGGTCAAAGAAGGCGGATGCGACGTGAACGGGTTTGAAGCGAACTCGGGTGAGATCGTGAAGAAGGGCGATTTCGTCGAGATCGAGATCGACGAATCGAGGGAGACCGGGATGGTCCCCGAAGAGATCCCTCTGGATGTCCTGTACGAAGACTCGGAGTTGCTCGTCGTGAACAAGCCGGCGGGATTGCTCGTTCACCCCACGAACTACGAAAGGAACGGCACGATGCTCAACGCGATGACTTTCTACCTTAACCGCGAACGACCGGAAGTATCCGTATTCATCCGTCCGCACCTCATCCACCGGCTCGACCGGGAAACGTCCGGCGTGCTTATCGCGGCGAAGGACCAGAGGTCGTCCAGGATACTGAGCTCTCATTTCAAACGGGGGCATTTCAGAAAGGAGTACATCGCCGCCGTCGAAGGCTCGGTCGACGATGAAGAGGGCGAAATAGACCTTCCGGTCGGCAGGAATGCGGAGCTCAAGAAGTGGGAGGTTCAAAAAGAAGGGAAGCCGTCCGTGACGCGGTACAAGGTTCTGAAAAGAGGCGAGAATTCGACGCTTCTCGAGCTGGTGGCAGTGACGGGCAGGACAAATCAGATCAGGATCCATCTGGCGGCGATCGGCCACCCTATAATCGGAGACGAACTGTACGGCGGAAGGGAATTCCGCCGCATGTGCCTTCACGCGTCGAGGACCGAGTTCTGGCATCCGAACGGATCGCGGAGGCTTTCGATCGATTGCCGCCCGGACTTTATCGACGATAACGACCTTCTGAACTGAATAGCGCTACTTCGAGGGGACCTCCGCGATGATCCTCAAAGGTCCGCCGCTTCCGTTCTTGATCTTCATCGGCAGCGCGATGATCCGGAATCCCTTCTCCGGCAGCCTGTCGAGATTCGCGACGTTCTCGAATGCCGGGACGTCGTTCGTCATCAACGCCACGTGGCTTTCGAATGTCTCGGATTTCCCCCGGTCTATGCTCGCCGTGTCGATCCCGACCGCGTTGATCTTTCTGTTCTCGACAAGCCACTTCGCTGCAGCGGGATCGAGACCCGGAAAACTGAGCTTCTTGACCGCTTCTTCGCCGCGTTCCGCGGTGCCCAGGTATTTTTCTGCGTCGGGGTAGAACTTGCCGAATCCGGTCTGAAGAAGGAGGATCGCCCCGTCGGGTATTCTTCCATTCCGCTTCTCCCAATTTTCGAGATCAGCGACGCTGACCAGATAGTCCCGGTCGCTTCCCGCCTTCGAAGAGATGTCAACCTTGAACCCGGCGCCGATCAGTTTCTCCAGAGGGATCTCATTTACCCGAAGCTTCCCTTCGGCGAAATGGACCGGTGAATCGATGTGAGTGCCTCCGTGCTCTGCCCCCGCGTAGTTGTACGCGGAATAGAAGAAGCCGTTGGGATTCTGGCCTTCGAAGACCTTCTCGTGTTTGAAGGTCTCCGCCGTGACCCAATAGACGGTGTTCTCGTCGAACGGATAGGTCAGATCGACGATCTCGGTAGCCGCAGGGGCGGCGGGCTCTGCGGTCTCGTTCGAAGGCTGCGCGGCCCCGCCTCCGCAGGCGGAAAGCAGTAGGGCGAGTAAGGATAGAGTTGTCAGTCTCATATGACGTTCCTTTCTTAGAGGCACCTTTTAAGTACGGTCGATAGCTAACGAGGTCTAAGCAATGTCGCCTACAGAACATCTTCCGCGGCTACGCCGCCGGGATTTGCGGAAAGGATTGCCTTTCCGATTGCGTGTGCCAGGAATTCACAGGGCCTCAGCCCGCATGACCTATTTCTCTAGCGACCGAGGTAGGCCAAGAGCCTTTCCGCACACACCGGCGGCGGAGTTGCTCAAGGACTAATGTGCCGCGAAAGGAGAACGTGAGGAGAATTCATTTACTCTCCAGACAGGGCTTGTCCGCGGCCTTCTCGGCCAGCTTTCTCGCTTCCACGTTCGCGTTCGGGATCGGCTTGACGATGTCCGTGACGCAGACCCTTTCCTCGGTGATCTTCGAGACTGTCAGATACGAGGCCTCCTTGCCCGTGTTCGGATCTACGGTAGCATTGAACCGTATGATCAGCGCGAACGGCTCCTTCTTTCCGCCGGTCTCCCTGAACCGCCATTCCGCCTTGTTTCCGACGTACGAGAATGCCCGGGAAACCACGCCGCCGAGATCCAGCTCGTGTTTCTTGCCTGAGGAATCGACCACGTTCACGGTTTGCCTGATGTCGCTTTCGACCACCTCCAGATGGTACCCGAAAGCTCCGGGGCATTTCTGTCTGGAAAAGTAGCCGTCCATCTCGGACTCGATCGTTTCGCATTTGTCCGGTTCAAGGTCCGAATAAACGGAATCGATCTTCGGTCCCTCCTGCGCCGGAGTCGGAGTGCCCGTGCCGCCGGATCCATCGGCCGACGTCGCTCCGGAAAGTGCGCCTTCGGGCCTGTCACTTCCGGTTGTCGAGGCCGAAGAAGCATTGTTCGAGGCCGCGCCCTGGCAGCCCGCAAGAAACGCAAGCGTGGTCGCCGCAAGTAGTGCAGTGGCTGTTCTCATATCGTCACCTGATCGTAACAATCATTTTCGTCTTCAAATCGCCTTCGCCGAAGTTCCTGATCTCGAACACGAAATCTCCGTCTTCGAGCAGTTCTGCGAGAAGCGTCTTACTCTCTTCTTCGATTTCGGCCTCGCCCTTTATGAGCCTAAACCGCACATTCTCCAAATCGGCCTTTACCGTGAGCGTCTGTCCTTTCGAAGCGCCGATCACGAAGCGCCTGATGCCGGGATCATCTCCGAGTTCGATCTCAAGCGTCGCCGAGGACGCGCCTTTTTCAAAGGCTACGCGCGAAGCAGGAAACAGCTCGCGCCGTTCGGGTTTGCCGATCTCTTCAAGCGAGTTTCCCTTCAGTCTGTACGTTCTTGTAACGACCTCTTCGGGACAGCACGCTCCGCCCATTTCGCCGGGGTCGCTGGCTTCGACGATCATCTTGCGGTCGACGATCCTGATCTCGCGCAGGCCTCCGTAGGCCCGGTCGCCGCCTTCAAGCGTGACGATCCGCTTCGCCTCTCCGCCGCGCCACGTAAAAACATATGCCTCGGTGAAATTGCCTGTTCCGCCGGTGTTGCAGACGGAGATCACGACCGCCTCGTCCTTTCCGTCACCGTCGAGATCGCCGTAAGTGAAACCCGATACGCTGAAGAACCTGCGGTCCGTGTAGCCGTCGACCTCTTTCTCTTCGTAGAACTCGCCGTTCGAAACAGTGATCTTGTTGCTCGCCTCGGTCTGGCAGAACTCTACCTCGTAAGTGAAGTTGTTGAAGTCGACGCTTCTGATGTCACCCTGAGCGAATGCCGCCAGCGGCGTTAACACTGTGACGACCGCAACCAATACCGGCCTCATGCGCTTGCTCCTTCCTGTTCCAGAATGTGCTTCTCGTGCGTGGCATCGTGAAGTTCGACGGGCTTTCCGCGGCCGCGGATCCTCATATTCAGGAACTCGACGAACACCGAGAACGCCATCGCAAAGTAAATGTAACCCTTGGGAATGTGCTGATGAAGTCCTTCCGTGACGAGCGTGAACCCGATCAGGAGCAGGAACGCGAGCGCCAGCATCTTGATCGTCGGATGCCTTCCGACGAAGTTGGAGATCGGGTTCGCGAACAGCATCATCGCCGCGATCGCTACGACCACCGCCGCGATCATTATCCAGATGTTGTCGACCATCCCGATAGCCGTGATCACCGAATCGAGCGAGAAAACGATATCCAGGAGGGTGATCTGGACTATCACGCTCGCAAACGAAGAATAGACCTTCTTCGCGGTGTGACCCTCCTCGCCTTCGAGCGAGCCGTGTATCTCGTGTGTGCTCTTGGCTATAAGGAACAGGCCGCCGCCTATCAGGATAATGTCCCGCCCGGACACAGCCCATTCGAATACCTCGAACAGAGGCGCCGTAAGTCCCATGACCCACGTCAACGAAAAGAGCAGAATGATGCGCATCACAAGCGCCAGGCTCAGCCCCACGAACCTGGCTTTCGGCCTTTGTTCAGCCGGAAGTTTGTCCGAGAGGATCGATATGAAGATGATGTTGTCGATCCCGAGGACGAGCTCGAGAACGGCAAGAGTGACAAATGCTATCCAGATCTGGGGGTCGAGAAAGATTTCCATTGCTACGAATTGTCTGTGGTGCGGCAGAAGCCGCGGTTATGAAGGTTATTTCACTCCAAAGGCCCAGCCGATAGAGATGACCACGTTCCCGGTCTTACTCTCGCCGTTGGCCGGATCTTTCTGCAGCGTGAGGAGGCCGCGTGAGACTCGAGCGTCGAACAAGAGATAGTTCTTTCCGAATGGGATCTCCACTCCGCCGCCTCCCGTCAGGCCGAAGTTGTTCTTGTTCAGATCGTCATCAACGTCGGTCACGGCGTCGAACGGGATAGGCGGAAGAGGATCGCCATTCGGCGGTAGAAGGACCGGGACCGTGCCGTCGCGGTCCAGGTAGAGCGTGCTCGAGCCTGCCGTCTTCTGCTTTGCCGACAAGAGCCTTCCGTAGAACACGCCTCCGTTAACATAGAACCTCGGTTTGTCGCGGTCTCCGAACCGGTACTTTGCGAGCACAGGGATCTCCAGGTAATTGAGTTCCGCCGTGTTGTCGAAATCGGCGTAGTAATAGTTCCCCGGCGGAAGCGGAGGCAGGCCCGGAAGGTCCTGCGTCACAGGCTGGATGCCATTGCGCTTGCCGCCCTGGCCGGCGAAATTCACTTCAGGCTGGATCGAAAACCGCTCGGTGATCCCAAAGTCGACGAAGGCGCCGAAGTTGACGGCGATCCTCGATTTGTAATCGCGGCTCACCTCATTGTCCTCTCCGCCGCTGAGCTGCGGTATGCTGAGCCCGCCTTTGAAACCCACATAGGTTCCGGCGTCGTCCTGCGCGAACGCCACGGAAGCGGCAAGACAAGACACAAAAGCGATCGAGACCATCTTCAAAGTGATGTTCATCAATTCCTCCCCTGGGATTCTGTTCTTGAATTTTCAGTCGATGCCGACGCGCGACAGTCTATCACCGGATCGCGATTCCGGCGACATCATTCGCCGTTGCGCTCGTAAACCTGCCTGCCCCCTACGAAAGTCGCGACCGCGGCTCCCCTGAACGTCCAGCCGTGATACGGCGTGTTCCGGGATTTGGACCTTGTTGTCCGGACGTCATAGGTCCACTCCAGGTCCGGATCGATGATCGTGACATCGGCGTGGGCACCCGGAGCAAGCGTCCCGCGGCCTTCGAGGCCGAAGATCTTCGCGGGATTTGCCGAACAAAGCCGGACAAGCTGTTCAAGTCCGATCACGCCTTTTTCCACCAGTTCGTTGAATGCGAGTCCGACAGCCGTCTCGAGACCGATGATCCCGAACGGAGCGCGGTCGAACTCCAGCGCCTTTTCGTCGGCGTGATGAGGCGCGTGATCGGTGGCGATCGCGTCTATGGTCCCGTCGCGTATGCCTTCGATCACGGCCTCGAGATGTTCCTTGCTTCTCAAAGGAGGAGCCATCTTCGTGTTCGTGTCGTAACCCTCGACCGCCCTGTCGGTGAGCGTGAAGTGATGGGGCGTTACTTCGCAGGTCACGCGGACGCCTTCCGCTTTCGCTCGGCGCACCGCTTCAACGGCTCCCGCAGTCGATACGTGCGCGATGTGGATATGAGCCCCGGTTTCACGAGCCAGTAGAATGTCCCGTACGGCGTCGATCTCCTCAGCGAGCGCGGGCATTCCCTTCAACCCCAGCAGAAGCGAGACCTTGCCTTCGTGCATCACGCCGCCCGAGGAGAGCGACTTGTCCTCGCAATGGTCGATGACGGGAAGCGAATGATCGCGCGCGTACTGCATCGCGCGGCGCATCATTCCGGCGGTCGGGACCGGGCGGCCGTCGTCGGAAACCGCGACCGCTCCTGCCGATTTCATCTCGGCCATCTCTGCCAGCTCGATCCCGTCGGACGATTTTGTGATCGCGCCGATCGGAAAGACGTTCGCGAGCCCGGCGTGCTCCGCCTGCTCGATCATGTACCTCGTGATCGCGGCGTTGTCGTTGATCGGGTTCGTGTTCGGCATCGGGCAGATGCTCGTCCATCCGCCCGCGACCGCGGCCGCGCATCCGGTCGCGATCGTTTCCTTGTGTTCCTGACCCGGTTCGCGCAGATGTACGTGGAGATCGATGAACCCGGGCGCGACAAGATTACCGCCGGCGTCGAAGATCTCGATGTCCTCCGGATCGGGCTCGGATTGTTTCATCCAAGCCGAAACCCTTCCGTCCTCGATCAGGACGTTCATCCCCGTGTTCTCGTTAGCGGCCGGATCGATCAGGTGGCCGTTCTTGATAAGAAGTCTCATTTAAAATGAAAATTGCGAGTCTCGATAAGTGGTTTATTCTTCATCGCGCACAGGCCGCCCGCCCGTCGCGAGATAAAGCACCGCCATCCGGACGGTCACGCCGTATTTGACCTGGTCCAGGATCTGCGAGCGAGCGCTGTCCGCGACTTCGGAGGCGATCTCTATACCGCGGTTCATAGGCCCCGGGTGAAGCACGATCGCATCTTCCTTCGCCAGCGCGAGCCTTTCTGAGGTCAAGCCGTAGTGAACCGCGTACTCGCTCAGCGTGGGGAAGAATGCCGAATCCTGCCTCTCTTTTTGGATCCTGAGTATCATCACGACATCGGTGCCTTCGATGGCTTCCTCGACGCTTTGCGCGACCGCAAGGCCTTCTTCCACAAGCGATTCAAAGTCTTCGGGCACGAGCGTTCGGGGACCGGCGACGCGCACCGTCGCTCCGAGCTTGGTCAAAAGATGTATGTTCGAACGCGCCACCCTCGAATGAAGGATGTCGCCGAGGATCGCGACCTTAAGTCCGGCAATTCTCTGTTTGTGTTCGCGGATCGTCATCGCGTCGAGAAGCGCCTGCGTCGGATGCTCGTTCGTCCCGTCGCCCGCATTCACGATCGCCGCTTTGCTGATTCTCGCCAGTTGGTGAGGCACGCCCGCGCTGGAATGCCTTACGACGATGCAGTCCGGCTGCATCGCGTCGAGAGTGAGCGCGGTGTCGATCAGGGTTTCGCCCTTTGCGACGCTGGACGTCGAGACGCTTATGTTCACCGCATCGGCGGAAAGCCTTTTCGCGGCGAGTTCGAAAGAGGTCCTGGTTCGCGTCGAAGCCTCGAAAAACAGGTTGATGATGGTCTTTCCGCGAAGCGCGGGAACCTTTTTGATCTCGCGCGAGGAGATCTCGCGGAAGCTCTCCGCGGTGTCCAGGATCCCGAGTACCTCTTCGGCTGACAGGTCCTTGATCCCCAAAAGATCGCGTCTGTGAAAGGGCTTTTCCATTCGTTGTCGCGTTTCCGGATACAAAAAAAGCAAGGCGGCGGCCTTGCTCAATTGCTCACTCTTCCGGAAGAGTGTAAATTCCGACGCCCTCGACGCCGTCGAACTCCTCCAGCATCACCTTGATGATCTCACTCTTCTTCGTAGGCACGACGCGCCCTACGAAATCGGCGTGGATCGGGAGTTCGCGGTGCTCGCGGCCCCGGTCGATAAGGACGGCGAGCTGGACCCGTTTCGGCCGCCCGAAATCCATCAGCTGGTCGAGCGCGGCGCGGATCGTACGGCCCGTGTACAGAACGTCATCGACGAGGATGATCGTCTTGTTGTCGATATCGATGTCGAGCTCGGTCCGGTTTACGACGGGATTCGCGCCTACAGTGGACAGATCGTCGCGGTAGAGCGTGATGTCGATGATCCCGAAATCGGGGCGCGTGCCTTCGATCTCCTCGATCTTGTCGACAAGCGTTCTGGCGAGCGGCACTCCCCGCCGCCTTATGCCGACAAGGTAAAGGTCCTCGCCGCCGTGATTTTCTTCGACGATCTCAGAAGCGAGCCGGGAGAGCGCCCTTGAAATGCGGGAGCTGTTCATTATCGTGGCCTTTTCGACCAGCTTTACCTCATCGACCATTGTGGCAAATCCTAGCAAACAAGCGACAATTCGCAAAGCGGGCCCGGCCGAATGACACACGCCCCGCTAACCGCTAAGATTTGAAGACCTCAAACGTTCGAAATGTCACTCTACGAATCATTTCTGAAGCCCTTGTTATTTCGAGTTCCCGCCGAGACGGCGCACGAAATAGGAGCGGCGTTCCTGCGGGCCGGCTTCGCGATTCCTCCCGTGCGGTCGGCAGTCGCGAGTCGATGTGCGAGGGATTCGCCGGGCCCGGTCGAGAGGTTCGGACTTACATTTCCGAATCCTCTGGGAGTGGCTGCCGGTTTCGACAAGAACGGAAAGCTGGTCCGCGAGCTCGCCGCGCTGGGATTCGGTTTCGTGGAGGTCGGAACGGTCACGCTGCGGCCGCAGGAAGGAAATCCAAGGCCGAGGCTCTTCCGCCTTCCGAAGGACCTTGCGTTGATCAACAGGCTTGGATTCAACAACGAAGGGGCGGAGGCTGTCGCCGAGCGATTGTCGAGAATGGACAGGGAATGCGTCGTCGGCGTGAACATCGGCCGGAACAAAGACGTCGAGAACCGCGATGCGGTCGAGAACTACCTTGCGACGTTCCGGATCGTGCACTCAGTTGCGGACTACATCGCGGTGAATGTCTCGTCGCCGAACACGCCCGGGCTTCGCGAGCTTCAGGAAAGATCGGCGCTCGACGAGCTTCTGTCCGCGCTTTCGGAATGCAATGCCGGATTTGAGACCCGGCGGCCGATTCTTCTGAAGATCGCTCCCGATCTGGACGACCGCCAGATTGCTACGGTCGTTGATGCCGCGAAGCGCAACGGCATCGAGGGGATCATCGCGACGAACACGACCATATCGAGAGACGGGCTCTCAACGTCGCCGGAAGAGATCGAGCGGATCGGGGACGGTGGCTTGAGCGGCAGGCCGGTCTGCGATCGCTCGACCGAAGTGATCGGCAAGATACGAAAGGCCTCGGGCGGGGAAATTCCCGTCATCGGTGTCGGCGGTATCTTTACGGCCGAGGATGCTTTCGCGAAGATCTCGGCCGGAGCCTGCCTTGTCCAGGCGTACACGGGATTTGTGTACCGTGGGCCGGGATTCGCACGCGAGATCAACCGGGGACTACAGAGAATACTGAATGCGAAGGGGCTTGAGTCGATCGACGAAGCGGTCGGGATCGGAATGTTGTGAAACCTGGGTAAGAAACAGGATTCACAAGATCTGCAGGATGGGCCTCGCCGGTGATCAACGGAGTCGAATCCAAGTCAATGTGCGCATTGAAAAGAAGGCATCCTTTCGATCCTGTACATCTTGTTCGTTTTCATCCGATCCGAGGATTGCGTGCTCGTTTGACAGCCTATTGCCACGGGCTATAATTAAACCTTTTGCTCGACCGCTGTTTGAAACTGATTTAACGGTTAAGCATTATGAAGATCGATCTAAACAGGTCCGACGGCTCAAGAACCACTTTTGATGTAAGCGTAGAGCCCTCGGACATCGAACTCGAGACTGATCTCGCGAGGGTAAAGGACGACATTTCGGCCAAAGGGGCCGTCTCCAGCGAGGACCATTACACGGTTATCGAAGCGGAGATCGTCGCACCGCTCGAGATCGATTGCAGCCGTTGCCTGGAACGAATTCCTTCCGTTCATGAATTCGTTTTCAAGTCTGCTTTCGCTTCTGCGGAGCAGTTGAACGAAGAGGTCGAGGTTGAGCTCGATCTTCAGGACCTGGAACTTTCGTTCGCTGAGGATGACGAGATCGATCTGAGGGATGTTATCCGCGAACAGATCGTTCTGAACCTTCCGGCGCGACCGTTGTGCCGGGAGGACTGCAAAGGGCTTTGCGAGGTCTGCGGGGGCAATCTGAACAAGGTAAGCTGCGATTGCAAACAGGAAGAGACCGACCCCAGGTGGGCGGCACTGAAGAATTTAAAATAAGGATACAGGACAGGGACGCCGATGCCCGGCAGTGCCGGGATAAGGCGCCCGAAGCGTATTTAACGGAGTTATTATGGCTAATCCTAAAAGAAAACAGTCGAAATCGAGGACGCGTAAGCGCCGTGCGCATGATGCGCTGAAGCCGCCGCAGTTCTACCTTGACAAGGATTCGGGCGAACCTTTGCAGCCGCACAGGATAGATCCGAAGACCGGAATGTACAAGGGACGAAAGATACTGGACGTTGAAGAAGAAGCCTGAGTCCGGACCTTCATTTCATGAACGCGGGAATTCTAAGCACGGGCTGCGATTATCCGAAGGGTGTGCTCACGAACGCCGATCTCGAACAGATGGTCGAGACCTCGGATGAATGGATCACGACCCGAACGGGCATCAGGGAACGCCGCAAGGCTGCGCCCGACGAGTACACGTCGCAGTTTGCCGTGCGCGCCGGCCGTCAGGCGATCGAGCGCGCGGGGCTGAAACCCGCAGACATCGACATCATCATCTGCGCGACGACCACTCCGGACCAGATCCTTCCTTCGACGGGCTGTCTGATCCAGAGGGATCTCGGATGCGTGAACGCCGCCGGAATGGACGTTTTCGCCGCCTGTTCCGGATTTATTTATGGGATCACGATGGTCGAATCGATGATCCGCACAGGCCAGATCCGATACGGGCTTGTGATCGGCGCCGAAGTCCTCACGAAATACGTCGATTACACTGACCGCACGACCTGCGTCATCTTCGGCGACGGCGCGGGAGCCGCTGTCCTGGGCCCCGTTGAGGATGGTAAGGGCATTCTCGCCACAAAGATACAGTCCGACGGAAACTACGAAGAGCAGCTCTACGCTCGCGGCGGCGGCACGAAGCTCGGCACCACCCACGAAACCATCGACCATAAAGAACACTACTTCAAGATGCGCGGCAACGAGATCTTTAAGGTAGCGGTGCGCAATATGTCGGGCATTTCCAAAGAGATGCTCGAGAAAGCGGGGCTGAAGGTCGAGGACGTCGATCTGGTGATTCCGCATCAGGCAAACCAGAGGATCACGGATGCGGTGGCCAAGAAACTTGGTGTCGATCCGGAAAAGGTCTACTCCAACATCGACCGGATGGGAAACACCTCCTCTGCCTCCATACCGATCGCGCTCGACGAGGTGATGCAGTCCGGACGGGTCAAGGAAGGCGACGTCGTGCTGCTCACGGCGTTCGGCGGGGGAATAACCTGGGGAGCTACGGTTATCAGGTTCTAGCCTTTTTGACGGTGACCGATGGGTAAAACCGCATACATCTTCCCGGGACAGGGCTCGCAGGCGGTCGGGATGGGCAAGGATCTGGCAGATTCTTCTCCAGCGGCGCGCGCCGCCTTCGAGGAAGCGGACGAGGCGCTGGGCTTTGCTCTCTCGGAAACGTGTTTCGGCGGAACTGAAGAAGAGCTTGCTCTCACCGCGAACACCCAGCCGGCCATACTGACGACTTCTGTTGCGGCGTTCCGGGCGATGAGAGAAGAGGGTTATCCGGATCCGGATTACGTTGCGGGGCACAGCCTCGGCGAATACTCGGCGCTGGTTGCGGCGGGATCGATCACCCTTACGGATGCCGTCAAAACCGTCCGCAAGCGCGGCACCTATATGCAGGAAGCGGTTCCGGTCGGGGTCGGCGCGATGGCGGCGATCATCGGGTTGGGTCTTGGAGAGGTTGAGGCGGGATGCGAGGAAGCTTCGCAGGGTCAGGTATGCTCGCCCGCGAACATCAATTCTCCGAAGCAGATCGTTATCGCCGGCGATTCCGATGCGGTCGACCGCGCGTGTGAAATATTGAAGGAAAAAGGCGCGAAGCGGGCGATCCGGCTGAATGTTTCCGCGCCCTTTCATTGCTCGCTGATGATGCCCGCCCAGGAGCGGCTGGCGAAGGATTTGAATTCGTTAGACTTTGCCGATCTCGAGTTCCCGATCGTCGAGAACGTCACTGCAGAGCTGAACTCGACTGGCGATAGGGTTGCAGAAGCGCTGACCCGGCAGGTTTCGTCGCCGGTCAGGTGGCTGCAGTCGGTCGAGAAGCTTATCGGCCTCGGCGTCGACACGTTCGTAGAGGCCGGACCGGGTAGAGTTCTTTGCGGTCTGGTCAGGCAGACCGACCGCGAGGTGGAGTGCTCGAACGTTGAAGATTCAGATAGTTTGGTTAATACTCTTAAAACTTTGTAAGGAAAGCAGGAGAAGATATGTCAGAAATCCAGGATAAGATCAAACAGATCATTGTTGATGAATTGGGTGTGGACGACGCCGAGGTGACCGAGAATGCGCGGTTTATCGAGGACCTTGGCGCCGATTCGCTGGACCTTGTCGAACTCGTTATGAGGTTCGAAGAGGAGTTCGATATCGAGATTCCCGACGAGGACGCTGAGAAGATCCAGTCGGTGCGCGACGCGTACGCATACGTCGAGCAGAACCAGGAAGACTAGACACGGAATTCGTGCCTTATAGCGCTGGCCGGCGGCATTTCGCCGCCTCTCCGGGGTTTTCAGGCACGAATTTTTTGCGTTTGTTCAGACGGTTTTCCTGAGGTGAATTCATTATGAGACGTCGAGTAGTAGTAACCGGGCTCGGATTGGTCACACCCTGCGGAAATGACGTTCCCACGACGTGGGACGCGCTTATGCGGGGCGACAACGGCGCCGATTACATAAAGAAGTTCGACGCCGAGGATTTTCCCGTGCGGTTCGCGTGCGAGGTAAAGGACTTTGACGCCGAGGACTTTCTTGAAAGGAAAGAAGCGAGGCGGATGGGCGCCTTCACGCATTTCGCTATCGCGGCATCGGACGAGGCTATCAAGGACAGCGGACTCGTCATAGACGATTCGAACGCGGAGATGGTCGGGACGTACATCAGCTCCGGGATAGGCGATTTCTGGGCGATCGAGCGCGAGCACGAGAAGCTTCTCAAATCGGGTCCCGGCCGCGTTTCCCCGTTCTTTATCGTTTCGGCGATCGTCAATCTGGCGGCGGGAAACGTGTCGATAAGGCACGGCGCGAAGGGGCCGAACTCGGCCACCGCTACCGCCTGTTCCGCCGGCGCACACGCTATCGGAGACAGTTTCCGGATAATAGAACGCGGCGATGCCGATGCGATGATCTGCGGCGGAGCGGAATCGGCGATCACGCCGATGTCGGTTGCGGGATTCGCGTCTATGCGGGCGCTTTCCACGCGGAACGACGAGCCGAAAAAGGCCTCGAGGCCCTTCGACGCGGAGCGTGACGGATTCGTTATCGGCGAGGGAGCCGGGATCCTTATACTCGAAGAGCTTGAACACGCTAAGGCCCGCGGGGCGAAGATCTACGCTGAGATCGTCGGATACGGAATGACCAGCGACGCGTTCCACGTGACCATGCCCGACGAGACCGGATCGGGGGCGATCCGCGTCATGAAGAAAGCGATGAACGACGCCGGGGTTTCGCCGGAGCAGATCGGCTACATAAACGCTCACGGGACGTCTACACCGTACAACGACAAGTTCGAGACGCTGGCTATCAAGAATGCGTTCGGAGATCACGCCTACGAACTGGCGGTCAGCTCCACAAAGTCGATGACCGGGCACGCGCTCGGCGCGGCAGGAGGGATCGAGGCGGTGTTCAGCGTTAAAGTGATCGAGAAGAACATGCTTCCGCCGACGATCAACCTGGAGAATCCGGATCCGGATTGCGATCTCGATTACGTGCCCAACGAGGCTCGCGAGGCCGATGTCGATTACGTCCTGTCCAACAGTTTCGGCTTCGGCGGCACAAATGCGTGCCTGATCTTTAAGCGGTTCGAGGAATAGGGCGGCACTTGCCGCCTTCTCTGATTGCGTATAACGGTCGGGAAAGTATAATGAATGAATAGCCATTCATTTGAACGTAACTCACTAAATCATGAAGATCATTGTGTTGATGAAGCAGGTGGCGAACAAGGACGCCGTCCTGCGAATAAACGGCGACGAGACTTGGATCGACGAATCGGGCGTCTCGATGCAGACGAACGAGTCCGACGGATACGCGCTTGAGGAAGCTCTCCGCATGAAGGAAGCCATCGGCGACGGGGAAGTGATCGTTTGCACGCTCGGCAAAGCGTCGGCGAAGACCGTCATCAAGGACGCGCTGGCCCGCGGTGCGGACCGCGCGATCCATATCGTTGCGGAGAACGACAACGAATTGTCCCCGTTTCAGGTAGCTTCGGCGATTGCGGCGGCCGTGAAGGACGAGGAGGCCGATCTTATGTTCGCGGGCCTTCAGTCGGACGACGCAAGCTACGGCCAGACGGGAGTAGTGCTTGCGGAAATGCTCGGAATACCGCACGCGACGATCGTGATCGAGATCGACCGCGAGAGCGCTGGAGAGAACCTGCGCGTCAAGCGCGAGCTCGAGAGCGGCTGGTACCAGTGGTTCGAGTACGACCTTCCCGCTCTGTTTACGATCCAGTCGGGCATCTCGCAGATACGTTACGCTTCGCTGAAGGGAATCATGGCGGCGAAGAAGAAGGAGATTCGCGAGGTCATTCCGGAGATCGAGGCGTTCGCGGCGGGCCAGAAGATAAAAAGAGTGTACCTGCCTCTGAAAACGAAACAGACCCAGATGCTTGGCAACGGCGACGCGAAGGCAGGCGCGGTCGAGCTCGTCCAGAAGCTGAAGGACGAGGTCCGGGTGCTTTAAAGTTCCAGGTTCCAGGTTCAAAGTCAGAGATGAGGGTGCGGGAGAGTTCAACGTTCAAGGTTCCGGGTTCAATGAAGAGGTGAGGGTATTGGTAGTCAATAGTTGTCGACGGGTCACTGCTTCGAGAAGAATTTTCAAATTGATGGTTGAAAGTTGGCTACTGACAATTGATCCCTGATCCCTGACACCTGAATTTACGCCCTCGCTCACGCTCGGGCTACTGACACGATTCACGATTAACGACTGACGATTCACGAGACCATGATCCTAGTATTTATCGAACACAAAGATTGCGTGCTCAACAAGACCTCCCTTGAGGCGATCGCCGCGGCCCAGACGATCGGGAGCGACCTCGGACTCGATGTCGCGGCGGTGATCCCCTGCGACAAGGACTGCGCGCTCGCGGAGGAGATCGCCGGCTACGACGTCGCCAAAGTGATCGTCGCGAAGGACGAGAAGCTTTCGACCTACACGCCAGACGGATACACCGACGCATTCGAGCACGTGATCCGCACGACGGGAGCGAAATGGGTGGTAATGGCGCATACGTACCAGGTCCGCGATTTCTGCCCTCGCGTCGCGACGCGTTTCGGCCAGGAAATGGTCGGCGACTGCATAAGGTACCGAAACGAAGGCGGTAACCTTGTGTTCACCCGCAGGATCTTCCTCGGAAAGCTGGACGCCGACGTGACCGTCGGAGGCGACGGGCCGCATTTCGTAACGTTCCAGTCCGGCGCGTTTCGCGGTGACGAAGCTGCGAAGGGATCCGCTTCCGTTGAAATTGCCGAGGTCGAGGTCGGAGCCGTCCGGATGAGACCTGAAGATCCGTTCCAGGAGTCGAAGGCTTCCGTGGATCTTACAAAGTCCGAGATCATCGTCGCGGTGGGCCGCGGGATCAAATCGGAAGAGAACATCAAGCTGGTGGAAGAGCTCGCCGAGGTGCTCGGAGCGGACATCGCCGCTTCGAGGCCTATCTGCGACGCGGACTGGCTACCGATCGACCGTCAGATCGGTTCGTCCGGCCAGACCGTCGCTCCGAAAGTCTATTTCGCGCTGGGGATCTCGGGGGCGATCCAGCACATCGTCGGGATGAAGAATTCCGGCGCGATCGTGGCGATTAACAAGGACGCCGAGGCGCCGATCTTCGACATCGCGGATTACGGAATCGTCGGCGACCTGTTCGAGGCTGTACCGGTTCTTATCGAGGAGATCAGGAAAGCGAAGGAATGATCTGTAGTGGCGGGGCTTGTACCCGCCCTTTTCATTCGAGTTGTAGGGGCGGGGCTTGTACCCGCCCTTCGCTCAGAGGGATAAACAAGATACGTACTTCTGAATTGGTACATTGAATGTCACTACCCAAAGTATCGTTCCAGCGCCCGCCATCCTTTTGATCCTGTGAATCCTGTCACTTCTTCTCCCCCAGAAATCGCTCGATCGCTCCGAGCACAGCTTGCTCATCGTCCACCCAGGGGAAATGCGCGGCGCCTCTAACGGTCACAAGCGTTGAGTTCGGGAGTGTCTCCGACCATTCCTTGCCGGCGCCGTACGGAACGTTCCGGTCCTTTGTCCCGTGGATGGTCAGGACCGGCACCGACACTTTTTTCACCATTTCCGGCGTAATGTCCAGCTTCTGAACCGATGCGAAGTGCGCGTCGAAATGCCTCCCGAGGTTTACAGGCCATTCGTTCTCCATTTCGCAGGGGCTCTTGATCTTGTATCCGTTCGCAGGATCGCCCGCCATGTACTGCTGGGAGATCTTCCAGTCCTCTTCGCAAAACCGCTTCGGATCGGACTTGTCCACGCCCTGCGCACGAAGACCATCGACGCGTTTCTGGAGATCCGGATCCGGCACAGGCCTGTCGTCCTGAGCCGTAAGCTCCGGAGGATACTCCGTGCCGAACTTGAACGGTACCGCTCCGATCTGTACGAGCCGGTCGACGTTCTGCGGATATTTCATCGCGTACATTACGACCAGGAGCCCGACGTATGACTCGCCGATCAGTGTTATCTTGTTAAGCTTGAAGTGCTTGCGGATCTTCTCAATATCCTCGACGTCCTCCTGGATCGTGATCTTCGATTCGTCTTCCACACGTTCCGAACGTCCTCTGTTGCGGGCGTCATAGAAGATCATCGTCCTTCCCTTCGCAAGCTGCTTGAAGTTCTCGAACATAAAGAAATGGAACGGAACGATCACCGTTTCCGGCCCGCTTCCGATCTTTTCGTAGAACAGACGCGTGTCGCCGACATCGATAAAACCTGTTTCGGAGTTTCCGGCGGCAGGGCGCGAAAGGCCCGGAACGAGGCCGTGCTTGAAAATGACCTGACCGATCTCGCGCGCCTGCTCGTGAACGGTCCGGTAAATCCATCGGTAATGGTCAGTCTTCCAGAAGTTCATCACCTGCATCGCGCGAAGCTCTCCCATCAGTTCGCGGGCGGCTCGATATTCCAGATAAACGACCGGGATATGCAGATACGTTGAACGCTCGTCGCGCGCGCCTTCGGGTCCTCCGGCCGGCACCTCCGGGTACATCTTCTTGATCTCTTCGAGGGCGGAAGCCAGCCGTTTCTGGTCCTCGATCACGAACCAGTGGATCTGCTCGTGGACATACGTAGAGAGAAGCAGGTCGTCATCCTTCAGATGTCGTGTACTTAGGGTCAGGACCGGATGGCTGTGCGGGATGACGTCCTTTTCGATCTTGATCGTTTTGGTGAAGGTCCATTTCGAAAGGTCGTACTGGGCGATCAGGCGCTCGAGCTGTTTCTTTGTCGCGGCCTCGTCTTCGGTGCCGTTGACAAGCGTTATCTCGACCGCGTCCGAACCGAGGACTGGATTTAAAAGAAAGAGAAAGAAGAAGAGAAAGAATGCGGACTTCATAAGAACTTACCTCCGTGCGCGGGATTATAGCCTCACGCCGAAGGTAATTGGAAGGTTGCGGAAAAGCTCTTGGAACAGGGATGAAGGGGTTGAAGGAGATGGCCGCTCCAGAGCACTTGTGACTGGCAATCGGTACCCGGATCGCAAGCGACGGGCGTAACAAAAACAGCGAGTAGAGAAAAATCAGGATGGACAGGACGAAAAGGATTGATAGTTGGGAATCGAGAATTGGGAATTGAGAATTGGGAGTGCTGGTTGGAATCCGTTGACGGATGTCTAATACAGTGAACTTATCAGGAACCAAGCGCGGGAATGTCCAGCTTTTCACTGGCAATTTTCAGTCATCCATTATCCTTTTATTTCGTCCTGTCTATCCTGTTCTCAAAGAGTACTGAGTTCTGAGTACTGAGAGATGAGCGTTCATGCACTCGACAACGACGTGACTCAGTACTCAGCACTCATCTCTCAGCACTGCCTCACTGCACGCTGACACTTGAGGGCACCGGGACATCCCCCGCCGCGCCGAAGTTGATTGCCTCGAACCCGTTGGTCGATCCGAAGATGTACCAGGTCCTGTCTCCCGGGCGCCAGATCGCCGGGTCCGTCCTTCCGTCGCCGTCATAGTCTCCCGGAGCCGGGATGTCGCCGCTGACTCCCCAGGGGAAGCTGAAGAAGGAATCGTCTTCCGATCTGATAACGAACCAGGAAGAATCCGAGGGCCTGTAAAACGCCACGTCCGCACGTCCGTCGCCGGTCCAGTCGCCGACCGCCGTCCTGTCACCCTGGGCGCCGAACTGATACGCCTTCACTCCGAGTGTAGATCTCAGAAGCCAGAACTGGCTGTCGGGCGAACGGAACACCGCCACGTCGTCCTTCCCGTCTCCGTCGTAGTCCGCCACGATCGGCTTGTCTACAGAAACACCGAACGGGACTACCGAGACCCCCGAGTCCGAGCTTCGGAATATGAACCAGGTGCCCGAAGAAGGCCTGAACACGGCTGGATCGGCGATCCCGTCGCCGTCGAAGTCTCCCGGAGCGGGAATGTCGCCGTTCGCACCGAACGGGAAGGCGAAGTAGGTCAGGTCCTCGCTGCGGATCACGTACCAGAGCCCGGTCGAAGGCCTGAAGAAAGCGATGTCGGCCTTTCCGTCGCCGGTGTAATCGGCAGGAACGATGTGATCCGAAGGTGCCCCAAAGGTGAGCCCGAGAGTGCCCTGGTCCGAGGACCGAAGCAGCCACCACTGCGAAGAAGAGCCTTCGGGAGCGGGGTTCGTGAGCGCGAGCGTGGGACTCGGCCTGAAGACGGAGGCGTCGGTCCGTCCGTCCCCGTCGAAATCGAAGACGGCGAAGTTCGTCTCCGCGACAGAAGCCGCGCCGGCGCGGAATCCGCCGGTGAGGGAGAAGGCACCTCCCGAGCTGACCGTTCCGGCTATCGGCTCGGCGATGGTCGAGTCGATCGAGAAAGTTCCGCCTGCCGAAACGCCGCCTCCGGATGCGATGACCGACTTGCGTATCTCGAAGTCGCCTCCCGACTGTCCCGAGATCAGGGAGACAAGAAGAAGAAACAAACAGGATAGACAGGATATTAAAGATAGCCTTTCCCGCATGGCGGCGGTCCCTTTTGCCTTTTTACTTTTTCTTTTTAGCTTACCCATCTTTACCATCCTTCTATCCTGTTTCTCTTTCTCACCGCTCGCGCTCGGGATACCGACTGAGGCCCCGCGGCTGTGCCGCCCCTGTGTGCGGAAAGGCTTTGCCTTTCCGGCACCGCTGCCAACTTTTCCCGCGAGGGCTGAGCCCTCGCGATGATTCATATTGCGTGCACACACCGGCGGCGAAGCCGCGAGCAGATGTTCGCAGCGGTCCTGCAGCGCAAAGCGCTGCTCTAAACGGGCCAGGTCTGCGTCCCCTCCCGGGCGGGGACAGGCCCCGCCCCTACTTGCAGACAGCCGCATCCGGCCTGTCAGCGCAAACCAGCGCCTTCAGTGCCGCAAGCTCGGCCTTCAGCGCATACAGCTCATCCGCCTGTCGCTTCAACTCTTCACTTTGAACCTTCAACCTTGAACTTTGAACCTTCAGCTCCTGACCTTGAACCTGTAACTTTGAACCTTGAACTTCGATAGACTTCTGCTGTTCTTTGACCACATTTACAAGCACGACGCTGATCCGGTCGTACTTGACTCCCTCGACCTCTCCTTTTGAATTGTAGTTGACCAGCAGAGGCTCGATCTCCGCGACCTCCTCGGCAACCAGGCCCAGGTCAAGAGTTCCCGAATCCTTCCAGGCAAATGTCACCGGCCGAAGACGAGTAAGGATGTCCGAACCGCCCGAGAATGTCTCGATCCCGGATTTGTAGCGTCGGCTCGATGAGCAGGAAGCGATCTGAAACTGAGCATTCCGGCAAAGTGCAGTCGCGCCGCCGACTCCAAGCGATCCGACCCGTATCACGCCCTGAACCTCGAGCTTGTCCTGGGGATTTGTGGTCCCTATGCCGACATTCGCATTGTTTCCGAGTATCAGGCAATTGCTGCAGCTGATCTGAGTGTTGGCGCCGAGCGCCGTGGCATTCGTAAGAGTGGCGGACGTAATCGTCGCGCCCGCGTTTGCACCTATGTATGTGTTGTTGTTGCCTGTGGTATTGTCGTCGCCGGCGTTTGCGCCAACAAAGGTATTGTTGTCTGCAGCGTTATTGATCCCGGCGCTTCTTCCGAAGAAGGAGTTATTGCTTCCGGCATTCCCGAGCGCACCGGCACCATCCCCGAAGAAAGCATTGTCGTTGCCGTTCACATTACTAAATCCGGCCGAGTTACCGAAGTAGGAGTTCCGGACGCCGGTCGTGTTGAGGAGGCCTGCGGCAGAGCCAAAGAACGAATTCGCATTCCCGACGTTGTTGGCACCGGCCGAAGCGCCAAAGATCGAGTTTCCGGTCGATGTCTCGTTATTTTGCCCGGCGTTGAAGCCCACGTAAGTGTTCCCGCTTGCGGAAGTATTCATCCGGCCGGCCCTCCAGCCTATGAAAGTGTTCGAATCGCCGGAGAGATTGAACTCGCCCGCTCCGTAACCGAAGAACGAGTTGGAGTTGCCATCGTTAATTTTCCCGGATTCGGCTCCAAAGAAAGAGTTCTGGCTGCCGTTGCTCGACTCGCCCGCGTTCTTGCCGAAGAACGAGTTGTTCGTGCCCGAAAAATTGTCCGTTCCAGCGGATGCGCCAAAGAAGGAGTTTCCCCCTCCCGTAGTAATGGCCGCTCCGGCTTCATCGCCAAAGAAAGAATTCTGGGTGCCGGTGGTGTTGTCTCTGCCGGCGAAAGCTCCGTAGAATGAGTTTCTGATTCCAGTCGTGTTGGATCCTCCCGCATCTCTGCCGAAAAAGGAATTTGAAGACCCTGTTGTGTTCGAATTCCCCGATTCGCTGCCGAAGAACGAGTTGTTCGATCCCGTTGTGTTGGCCCGTCCGGAATTGCTTCCGTAGAAAGAGTTGAGGAAACCGGTCGTGTTCGACAATCCCGCCTCGAACCCAAAGAAAGAGTTATTGTTCGCGGTCGCCGCTAACGAGCCGGCCCGGGTTCCGAAGAAGGAGTTCCGGCTTCCGGATGTGTTTGCCCGGCCGGCATCGTTGCCAAAGAACGAATTGTCGCCGGCGACGGTGTTCCTTCCCGCAGAAAACCCGAAGAACGAGTTCCCGATTCCGCCGGAGTTGGATCTGCCCGCGGAGTCTCCGAAGAAGGAATTGAACTCGCCGGCGGTGTTGTTCTGTCCTGCCGCGTTTCCGAAGAACGAGTTGCTGTTTCCCGTGCTGGCAGCTCCCGCCTGGAATCCGAAGAAGGAATTGAAGCTTCCCGTGGTGTTGTTCTGACCTGCCTGGGTGCCGAAGAAGGCATTGCTTCCTCCGCTGGTGTTCGAAAGGCCGGATGCGGCCCCGAAGAATGAATTGCTGAAGCCGTCTGCGTTCGCCGCTCCGGACTGAAAACCAAAGAAGGCGTTCTGCAGGCCGGTGGAGTTGGCGGCTCCCGACTGGGTCCCGAAGAACGAGTTGCTGCTGCCAGACGTATTCGAGGTTCCCGCGTTGTTTCCGAAGAACGAATTTCCGGCGCCGGTAGTATTCAGGAGGCCGGCGCCCGCACCGAAGAACGAGTTCGAATCGCCGGTCGTGTTCGCCAGTCCGGCGCCCGCACCGAAGAACGAATTATTGTTTGCGGTCGAATTGTCCCTTCCCGCGTTCGTCCCGAAGAACGAGTTGTTGCTTCCCGTCGTGTTCGACTGTCCCGCCTTGTTTCCGAAGAACGAGTTGTTGCTTCCCGAGGTGTTCCCCTGGCCGGAGGAAAATCCGAAGAATGAATTGAAGTCGCCCGTCGTGTTCGATTCTCCGGCCGCAAGTCCGACGAACAAACTCCCCGAGTTTCCGACGCTGAGCACCGGATTTCCGCTCATCCCGCCTAGATTGTACTGACTCACAGCGTTCACGACGTTGGCCGAAAATGTGCCTCCGATGGTCCCGTCGCCGCTGATGTTGAAATCGGCGGTCTGCACAGCGGTCCCGTTCATAATGAATCCGGCGGCCGGAAGCCCTTCCAGCAATGCGGAGTCGCCGGCGGCGTCCGCGATGGATGAAGAAGCGCTTCTTACCGCGTAGGGTACGCTGAGTACTATCTGCCGCGGGGCAAGAGTGGTAAACCCCCCAACGATTCCTCCCGATCCCTGCCGGACCCGAATCTCGAGATATCTGTCGTCTCCCGGAAACTCCCCTCCAAAGTCGAGGCTCACCGTGAACGAACCGTCCGCAACACTCACCCCGTTCCGAGTAAGTGTCGATCCAAGCTGGGTCCCGCCGTTTGCGGCATCGAAGAGAGCGAACTCGAAGTCGTATGTTCCGTTTGCCGGAGCGGAACTGTCCTGCAATTCTCCTTGAAATGTAAACGCGGTGGTTTGGGGGCGGACCCGGGCCGTACACACCAGGATCACGATCAGTGTGAGCCCTGTGACGGCGAGCGCCTTAGTCGCTTTGATCTTCATTTTCACTCCTTGTCTGTTCTTTGCTTGCGCATCGCCTGCCCGCCGGTCGCCGCCTCCGCGGAAAAGGCCGAGAGAAGCAGGTTTCCCAGACGCTTCAGCCATTTTCCTTTCTGCCCCCCGAGGTTTCGGGAAGCGGGCAGCGGTATCATTTCCGGGTCAGGGCCCGAACCTTCCGAAGCGGACCGTTTCGACCCCTGTGCCTCGAGAACCTCGGCGGATGTTGTCTTGTGGCGCCGGACGGTCATCAGGCGGCTTCGTTCGAAGCTGATCTCGATAGTTCGCCTTCGGACGGGCATTTTCTTTATCTATACAGGTGTTTAGTGTTAAATTACTGCCGAACCAAAGATCGTCGTTGCTTTCCGGGATCGGGTGAAACCTAAGGGCCTGAGCCCCGAAAAGTCCCTAATTAACCCGAATTTTTCGGAAATTGATCTCAAAAAGCGATGAATTTACCTTCCCGTCGCTTTTATGAATTTGCCTCCTTCCGCGTCGATGTCGCGGAGCGTCAGCTTCTGCGCGAAGGCAAACCGGTCCCCCTCACGCCCAGGGTCTTCGACATACTCCTTGTTTTGCTTGAGAACGCCGGAAGGACGGTGAAGAAGGATCGTCTGATGGACAAGGTCTGGCAGGACACCTTCGTCGAAGAGGGAAATCTCAACCGCAACATTTCCACGCTAAGAAAGGTGCTCGGCGACGACGCCCAGTCGCAAAGGCTTATCAAGACGATACCTAAGCGCGGCTACCGGTTCACGTCGAAGATCAGCGAGATCGTCGAGGAGGACGACGAGATCGTGGTAGAAGACCGCACAAGCCTGAGGATGAGCTATACGGAAGAGAGCGGCCGGCCTTCAGCCAGTTCCGGTCCGGTTCGGGTCGCCGTTGCTTTGTCGGCCGTGTTCGCGGCCGTTGCCGGAGCAGCGCTCGTTTGGTTCTGGATGAGTACGGGCGAGGCGAAGGGCCGCTCGCTTGGTACGGTGAGCAACTCCGACAGGAAGGAGGCGGCAAGACTCTTCAAGGAGGGAAGGGCCCTTTGGAAGACACGAGACGGAAAGGACCTTCACAAGGCGATCGTACTTCTGGAGTCCGCGGTTGCGAAAGACCCTGGTCTTTCACCGGCGTACTCCGCCCTGGGCGATGCCTACTCTTTCGATTCTCGACTTTGGCGCAAAGCGGAGGGAACCGCGCGGAAAGCGATAGCCATCGATCCGCGCAATGGAGAGGCGTACGCGACGATCGGGCTTGTGAAGATGATGTGGGAGTGGGATTTCGCAGGGGCCGAACGCGAATTCAAGGAAGCGATCCGGCTTTCGCCTGACTATCCGTCGGCACACCAGTGGTACGCGATCAACCTTCACGCGATCGGCGATTCAGGACATGCCGCGCTTTCGGAAATGCAGAGGGCGCTCGAACTCGACCCGGACTCTACTTCGATCAATGCCGACCTTTGCCAGACCCTCTATTTTGTCTGGCGTTTCAAGGAAGCCGAAGCACAGTGTATGAAGGCGCTCGCGCTCGACCCGGGGTCGCATAATGCCCGGCAGTACCTATTCGAGATCTACAGCACGGTAGGCCGGCACGATGATGCGGTGGACGTGTACCTGAGAATGAATGAGCAGACGCTCTCTCCGATGCCCCCGGGAGTGCTCAAGAAGGTCCGTGCGGCATATGAAACCGGCGGGCACAGGTCTTTTCGAAAGGAAGTCATCGTGTATCTGGCCAACAGCTGGCCAAAACACTACAAGATCGCGCAGCAGTACGCCTGGCTGGACGAACCGGACAATGCGTTTCGTTACCTTGATCGGGCGTACGAGGAAAGGAGCTTCGAGCTCTTCCTTTTCGCAGCTGATCCCGCTTTCCTCAGATACAAGGGGGATCCGAGGTACAAAGGCCTGGTCGAAAAGATCCGGAAGAGATCCGGCCGATAGGACTCTGACGGCGTGGTTAAGACGGCGGAAGCATTGCCGAGCGCCGGACAACTTTTTAATCCCGTCGACCCTGGTTTTTTACAAGGATGAAGGGGGTAAAGGAGATGGCTGCTGCCGAGTGCGAACGATCCTGAGTACCATTCCAGGTGACTACTCGGTTGCCGGTATCTCCTTCACCCCCTTCATCCCTGTTAACTAATTCACACTAACCGACGAAGGCAGCGGGACATCCCCGTTCGATCCGAACTGGACGGCCTCGAAGCCGCTCGTCGTCCCGAAGATGTACCAGGTCCTGTCGGAAGGCCTCCAGACCGCCGGATCGAACTTCCCGTCGCCGTCGAAGTCTCCCGGGGAAGGGATGTCTCCCGTGGCTCCCCAGGGGAATGCGAAGAACGAATCGTCCTCGCTCCTGATCACGTACCATTCCGAAGAAGAAGGCCTGAAGAACGCCACGTCCGCCTTTCCGTCTCCCGTCCAGTCGCCCACGGCCGTCCGGTCTCCCGGAGCCCCGAACTGGAACGCCTTCACGCCGTCGGTACTTCTAAGCAGCCAGAACTGGTTGTCGGGAGCGCGGTAGACGCCTACGTCGTCCTTTCCGTCTCCGTCGTAGTCAGCAACGATCGGCTGATCGGCAGCGACTCCGAACGGAACCACGCTCAGTCCTCCGTCGGAAGACCTGACGATGAACCAGGTTCCCGATGAAGGCCTGTAAACGGCGGGATCGGCCTTTCCGTCACCGTCAAAATCACCCGGAGCGGGAATGTCGCCGTTCGAGCCGAACGGGAAGGCAAAGAAGGAATCGTCCTCGCTTCTCAGAATGAACCACTCGCCGGACGAAGGCCTCCAGAATGCCACGTCGGTCTTGCCGTCGCCCGTGAAATCGGCCGCGACGGGAACATCGGTCGAAGTCCCGAAGGCGAGACCGCGAGTCCCCGAATCGGAAGACCGGAGCAGCCACCACTGCGCCGTTGAACCCTCGGGAGCAGGGCTGCCCGAAAGCGCTCCCGCATTCGGCCTGAACACCGAGACATCGGTCGAACCGTCGCCGTCGAAATCGAAGACCGCGGGCGAGGCCGCTGCCTGATCGCTGACGTTGTACGCGACAAGCGAAAAGGTCTGGTCCGTCGTGTCACCGTTGCCGGGAATCCCGTCGCCGTTCAAGGCAATCGAGCTGATCTCGATCGAAACCGGAGTCCCGGCAGGAACGCCCGCGGGAAGCCTCACGATCTCCACGTTGTTCCTGTTGTCTGCCGTACCTCCCGTTTCCGAAGTCCCCGCGTTGAACACGTTGCCTTTGTATTCGGTGCCGCCGACTGTGACCGTCAGATCGAGGTCATTTACCAGCGCGGGATCCGACGTGCCGGGAGGGTCGGTCCACACGAGCGCGATCCTGACCGGTTTAGAGGAGTTGCCGACCGCGCCGTCGATGACCGTCGCAAAGCCCGGCTCGAACATTTGGGTGGTTTCATTCTGAAAGATCGTAGACGTTTCCGAATCGAAGATCAGCTTCATGTTGACGCGGCCCCAACCCTCGTCGCCGTTCGGCAGCGGAGTGTTGCTGCCAAAGCCCGTCATCTCCTGGCCCGAATTGAGGATCGCGGCCTTCACAAGCGAAGGCGAAGGATTCAGACCTCCGTTGTTGTTCTTCCAGAACTGTGTGAACAGCGCCGCGACGCCGGCTATCTGCGGAGCTGAGTGCGACGTGCCTCCGCTGTAGACGTGGTTTGCGTCGATCGCTCCCCAGACTCCGGAAAGCGCCCCCGACCTGGATCCCGCGATGTATGTTCCCGGCGCCGTAATGTCCGGTTTGATCCTTCCGTCAGCAGCCGGTCCCCGGCTTGACGAATCTCTCATGTCATCGATGTTGTCGGCATTCGCGCCGCCGAGTTCGGTCCTGAGGTTTTCCGAATTCGCGACCGAGATCACGTTCTTCGCCATTTTCGGCCTGGTCAGGCCGCTTACCCCCGAATTACCGGCAGAAAATACTACGGTGATCGGGTCGACCGTTCCAGCGAATGATGCGTCGAAAACGAAACCGTCCCAGAGAGAGGCGAAGGAGTCATAAGAATTTCCGTTGGTTCCCGATCCCCAGCTGTTGTTAATGATCGATCCTTTCACTCCGTTCGGTCCGGCCGTGCTCACGGTGTCGTCAACCGACTGGGCATCCGTCGTAGTGTTTCCTGTCTTCAGGAACGGGATGTTGATGATGTGCGCTCCCGGTGCGACGCCGCGGCCATAGTTGTAACTCGTCGGATCGAGTCCGCCGAAGGGTGTGGACCCGGCAACGATGCTCGCATTGATATGTCCGTGACCCCCTTCCGCTCCTGCTGTAGCGCCCCTGAGCGGGCCGTCGACCGCGTTTGCCGGTGTGATGTAAAAGCCGCCATTTCCCGGAATTCCGACGCCGTCGTCGGAGATCGAGACCGTGACGCCCGTGCCGTCTACGCCAAATTGAGCGAGAGGATCGTATCCGGGCCCGGCGATCGTCGTTGTGTTCGTGTAGTTTCCGGCGACTATCTGCGCCGCGCGCTCGTCTTCGGCGACAGGTTTCTCATAGGGATCGATCCTGAAGACGTCGGAGATTCCGGCGAGCCGGTTCACTGCATCGCCGCTGACTCGCACTGTGAATAGATCGATGAAGCCGAAACCCGGCTCCTGCACCTCGAGGATCTCCAACCCGGGCACGGAAGAGATGTCGCGATGGACCCTGGAAAGATCCGATCGTTTGAAAACCGCGACATGGAACTCGGTCTGCGCCGCGCCGAACGATTCCGCTCGGCCTCTTCCGAGTTCCGAAACCTTGTATTCGGGAAGATATCGTCCCGTCCAGCGAACCCTCGAATGATCCCGCAGACCCTGGGCGGCTTCGGCATCGGCGTACACGATGAATGCCTGATTCGGAACGTACTGGATCACATCCGCCCCGAGATCCCGCACGGCGTCGAGCCATTCGTCCTTCGCGTGAGCGCCGAACTGGACGATGTAGTAACTCCCTCCGGGGGGAACGGCCGATTCCTGCAGCTCCGAAGGGAGCTCCGACGGTTCGAACCGCTTTCCGGGAAGGTTGATCCGGGTGTCGAGCGCTCTTTCGTCAAGCGAGGTGATCGCATCCGGTGCATTCTTTCTCCGGGCGACGACGATCTCTCTGCCGTAATCTGCGACCACGGTTCCGGATGCCATTGCGGCCTCGCGGTCAGCTTCGTTTCTCACACTGATCGAGACGAGCTCATTGGCCGCGTCCCGGATCGCTTCCGTGATTCGGTCGGGCTTCGAGAAACGTCCGGTCCCTCTCGGGGTCTCTTTGTCCTGCGCACTTTGGCTCCGGGCCAAAAAGACGGTACCGGCGATCACGATCGAGAACAATCCCGAAAGCACTAGAAAACTGCGGAGTGAAAAAAAGCGCATCATCCCTCTATCTACCTTCTCTTGTTGGAGCTTGTTACCGCGAAGCCGCACTATACCTCCTGCGGACCACCAGGAACCGTGTTGTAAGTGGATGGGCGCGAACGCAGGCTCCGCGCCCTTTCTTGCTCAGATCGAAGCCGCGATCGATTCGTCGAAGATCTCGAGCGCGACGTCGGCATTCTCTTTCGTGAGGATCAGGGGCGGCGACCACCTGATCGTCGAGGTCCCGCAGCCGAGGATGATCAGGCCGCGGTTAAAGCAATCGACCTCGATCCTGTCCCTCAACTCGACCGCCGGGGATCCGTCCTCGTTGACGAACTCGACGCCGAGCATCATTCCGAGGCCGCGCACGTCGCCTATGCAGTCGTACTTCTCCTGAAGGCCGCGGAGCCCTTCTTTAAGGTAATCCCCGACCTCACGCGCATTGTCGACAAGGCCGTTCTCTAGCAGTTCGATCGTCTTCAGCGCGGCCGCAATGCAGACGGGGTTCCCGCCGAAGGTCGATGCGTGCGCGCCTTTGTGCCACGACATTATCTCCGACTTCGCGACGGTTGCGCCGATAGGAAGCCCGGAGCCGATGCCCTTCGCGAGGCACATTATGTCGGGCTTGACCCCCGAATGCTCGATCGCGAACATCTTCCCGGTGCGGCCCATTCCGCTCTGGACCTCGTCAACGATCATCATTATCCCGTGGCGGTCGCAGATCTCGCGGATCGCCTTCAGGACCTCCGGCGGCATCGGGACGTACCCGCCTTCGCCCTGGACGGCTTCGATCACTATTCCCGCGACCTCTTCCGGCGGTGTTGTCGTTTTGAACAAGCGGTTCTCGATCCAGTCGACCGTTCCCATACAGCAAGTTCCGTCATCGCACTTTCCAAGGTTGAACGGGCACCGGTAGCAATAGGAATACGGGACGTGGGTAACATCGATCGCCTGTCGCATAAACCCGAGCCTCTGAGCCCGTTTCGATGAGGTAAGCGATAAAGCTCCCAGCGTCCTGCCGTGGAAGGAGCCGAAGAACGAAATAAACTTCTGGCGCTTGGTGTGGTACATCGCAAGCTTGAGTGCGGTTTCCACCGCCTCGGCTCCGGAGTTTGCGAAGTGCGTCTTCGTGTCGCCCTCGATAGGACAGATCTCGTTCAGCTTGCGGCCAAGGTCGGGCATATGGCGGTAGTAGTAATCGGTGCCGCACATATGGATAAGCGTCTTCGCCTGCCGCGTGATGGCCTCGACGATCTCCGGATGGCAATGGCCGGTCGAGCAGACCGCGACGCCTGCATTGCAGTCCAGAAACGTGTTGCCGTCGACGTCCGTCATCCACACGCCCTCGGCGTGGTCGGCGACAAGCTTGTAGTCGGGACGCGGATAGCTGGGCGTGACGTACTTCTCGTCTTCAGCGATCACCTGCCTGGCGTTCGGGCCTGGCAGTTCGGTGTTTATGGTCGGTCTTTTCACATCGGTGGTAGGTATCATTTCTTTTCCTCCGTATCACAGATCTTTGCGCCAGAGGGCGCGCCAAATTCTTCCGGGAGTCCGCTGACACGGGTCCGGCTTCAGGGCGGAGGAATGCCTAGTCGCCGGCGAACAGGTCGGGACGGGTGGAAAGGGGCCTAAGACTGGCAATGCATCTGGATGTCATACCTTTCGGAGAAACTCCAAATATATCAGAAAGAAAATGCCTCAACAACCAATGTTTTCGGGCTTTCCGGCGGTTTTCGGGGACGTCGCTTTGCCGTATCGGCGATGAGGTGGAAGAATTGAAGAATGCAAAGCCCGAAGAAACACACAAACCGCCTGGCGGACGAGACCAGCCCGTACCTACTGCAGCACGCCCACAACCCCGTCGATTGGTATCCGTGGAGTGAAGAGGCCTTCGAAAAAGCCCGTTCGGAGGACAAGCCCGTTCTTCTGAGCATAGGCTATTCGGCCTGCCACTGGTGTCACGTGATGGAACGCGAGTCGTTCGAGGATGAACGGATCGCCCGGATAATGAACGAGCATTACGTGAACATCAAGGTCGATATGGAAGAGCGGCCCGACGTGGACAAGATCTATATGAACTTCGTCCAGATGACCACAGGCAGCGGCGGCTGGCCGATGACGGTCTTCCTTACTCCCGACCAGAGGCCGTTCTTCGGCGGCACGTACTTTCCTCCCCAACCCAGGTTCAATCTGCCGAGCTTCGAACAGATACTCGTAAGCGTCGCGGACGCTTATTCGAACAACAGGGAAGAGGTGCTGAGGTCCGCGAACGAGATCCTCGGCGAGATCCGGAGGGTGTCGATCGCTCAAGGAGACTCGACGGGATTCGGTGAGGACCTGCTAGCGCTGGCATTCAACAGCTTCGCTCGCTCGTTCGACAACCGGAACGGAGGCTTCGGCGGGGCTCCGAAGTTTCCCGCTCCTATGTCGCTCGAGTTCCTTCTTCGTTACTACAAGAGAACCGACGATGAACTCGCGGCTCAGATGGTCACGGAGACCTGCCGCAAGATGGCTCACGGAGGGATCTTCGACCAGCTCGGCGGCGGCTTTCATCGCTACACGGTCGACGCGAACTGGCTTACCCCGCATTTTGAGAAGATGTTGTATGACAACGCGCAGCTAACAAGGCTCTACCTTCACGCGTTTCAGCTGACGGGAGATGCCTTCTATGAACGGATCGCGCGCGAGACGCTCGACTACGTCCTCCGCGAGATGACGGACAAGAGCGGTGGCTTCTATTCCGCTCAGGACGCGGATTCGGAAGGCGTCGAAGGGAAGTTCTTTGTGTGGACACCGGAAGAGGTCGATCAGGTGCTTGGCGAAGGACCGGGCAAGGCTTTCCGCGCTTTTTACGACGTGACAGAGGAAGGCAACTTCGAAGGGAAGAGCATTCTGCGGGTGACGAAAGCGCTTGCGGAGACGGCGGACGAGCTTAAGATCGGAGAAAAGGAGCTCGCGGAGACACTCGACGATGGCAGAAAGAAGCTCTTCGAACACCGGGAAAAGAGGATCAAGCCGTTTCGCGACGAAAAGGTCCTGACGGCCTGGAACGGACTTATGCTCGCCGCGTTCGCCGAGGCGGCGTTCGTGCTGAAGGATGAGAAGTACCTGAGCGCGGCGAAAAAGAACGCCGACTTCCTGCTTGCGGAGATGTTCGATTCTGAGGATCTGCTAAGGACCTGGAAGGATGGCAAGGCGAAGCTCAAGGCGTATATAGAGGATTATGCGAATCTCGCCGACGGTCTGATCGAGCTCTACCAGGCGGGCGGCGAAGAGAAGTACCTTGAGGCGGCGAAGTCGCTGGCAGAGGAAATGATCGCGAAGTACTGGGACGAAGACGGAGGCGGCTTCTACTTCACGGCCTCGGATCACGAAGAGCTTGTGGTCCGCACGAAGGATTTCAATGACAACGCTACTCCTTCCGGTAATTCGGCGGCGGCGGACGTGCTGCTCCGGCTCTCGAAGATCTATGGCGACGAGCGATTCGACAGATATGCACGGACGGTCCTGCGACTCGTCGCTCCGCAGGTGCGGAGGTATCCGGGAGCGTTCGGCCGGGCGATCGCGGCGATGGAGTTCGCGCTGGGGAAGGTTCGCGAGATAGTGATCGTGGGCGAAGGGGATGCGGAGATCGAGGACGTCCTTGCTTCGGAATATCTCCCGCTCAAGGTGGTCGTCAGGAGCAAGGGCCCGTCTGATTCGCTTCCTTTGTTGAGTGGCAGAGATACGAAGGACGGCCGAACCACGGTGTACGTTTGCGAGAACTCGACATGCCGGCTTCCGGTCAACGATGCGGATGGCCTGCGGTCGGAACTGGGGATCTGACGATCTGCTCCAACAAAAAAGAAAAGCACCGCGCCATTTCGGCGGGTGCTTTTTCTTTTGAAAGCTCTTCAGCTCTTAGTTGCCGGTTGCTTTGTTTACAGCGTCCTTGGCAGCGTCGGTAGCCTTGTTGGCAGCTTCCTTTCCGGCTTCCATAGCCTTGTTGGCAGCGTCGCCAGCCTTGTTGGCAGCTTCCTTCATGTCATCCATAGCGTTGGTGTTCGAACCGCTGTTCGAATTCTCGCTGGTGTTAGCTTCCGGCGACTCTTCAGGAGTAGCCGTGTTTTCCGTGTTGGTGTTGTCGGCATTCGCGTTATTCGAATCCGAGGGGGCCGGGCATCCCAGGCCGAAAAGGCCGAGAGCCAAAACCAAGGTCAAAAGAAAAATCTTATTCATTGTTGTAGAGTTCTCCTGTCTTCTTCAAAGATAAATTGTCTTCTTAATCAAAATGACTGCTTTTACACAGTCATTCTTCTGACTTTGTCAGAACAACGGACAATATAGAGAACCGCTGTTCGATAGTCAAATGAAAAAAGGCACAATATCAGCGAATTTGTGCCTTTTTTTCAGTTTGTTTCAGCAGCTTAAGACGTGGAATTGTCTTCCGCGTTGCTGTTGGATTCCGTGTTGCCGCCACTGTTCGAACCCGCGTTCGATCCACTGTTGGTGTTGTCAGGGCTGGCCATCGGGCTCTCAGCGGGCGATTCAGCCGGCGATTCTGCGGGCGAAGCGTTTTCGGTGTTGTTAGCACCGGCGTTGTTGGCGTCACCCGGAGGACATCCGATACCGAATATGCCGAGTGCCAGCACTGCGGTCAAAAGCAAGATCTTCTTCATACTTAACAATCTCCTGTCTTCTTCAAAGATTAAGTAAAGCTCTAACCAAAATGCACCGGCAGCACCGGTCATTCAGTCGTCTTCGTTTGGAACACAAGCCAATATAAAGACCGATTTGCCTTAAGTCAAATCAAAATTGACTCGCAAAATCGGCAGTTGTCAACGGATAAACCGAATGGAAGTGCGTCTCTGGAGCCCCCGATCGGCCGGTATGGGGTTCAAAAAGAAGGTCATTGACTAAACGATGTTTAAGCGTTTATCTTCAGACCAAGGCTCCCGGGGAACGTCCGTGGGAGCTCGCTCATCCACTTGTCCCTGGTTTGTTCCAATGAGGGAAGACCCCTCCGACAAATACGGTCCAAACACGTCAGCGGCACGATACAGCCTGCTGGCAGCGGCAGCATTGTGCCTGCCCCTTCTGGCGCTCGCCGTGTCCGCGGCGGTCTTCCCGACCTCCGTTCCTTTCAGGGTCTTCTCGGTAGCGGCGCTGTTCGCCATACAGTTCGTAGTCGTCGTGTATTTGATCGCCGGTCCAGCCGCGCTTGGTCTGCCGATCAGAAAAGAAGCCGGGGAGGGAAATGAAGCTGTTTTTGATCCCGAGACCGAAGAGCGCCTGCAGGTCCTCGAAGAGGCGGGGAACCTTCTCGGCGGATCGCTGAAACTGCGAGACATGTTCCGCATAGTTGCCGCGAAGTCGTCTGAGATAGTCCGGATGGAAGACCCCGTGCTCCTTGTTACAGGTTCCGGAGCCAGGGAACCGCGGGTCATCGCACCTGGGATGATGAGGGACCAGGTGCCCGCGGGACTGCGGGAGCTGGCCGCCGAGGCCGAAGGGAAGCGATCTTCTGTGGTCCGCGCCTCGGGCGAGGCCGAATCGGTCCGTTGGTTTTCGGTTCCGCTTTCCAGGGCAGGCGAGGTGTTCGCCGTCATTTCGGGGAGGCTTGCTGATACTTCCCGCGACGAGAGAAGCACCATCATTCTTCTGGATGCCATAGCGGAAAGAGTTTCTCCATTCGTTTTTGCGGCGCTTTCTTTGGACGAGACAGTGTCAAACGCACTGGTCGACGGGCTGACAGGTCTTCCAAACGGACGGGCGTTCGACCTCGTCCTCGAAAATCGTGTCGCCGAGGCCCAGCGTGCGAGGGGCGGAGCGAGGTTGATTGTCCTCGCAATGGACATCAAGGACTTCTCGGGCGTCAACTCGCGATTCGGTCACGGGACGGGCGACCGACTGCTCGTCTTCGCCGCGGAGGTGATCAGGGATCAGATCCGGAAGATGGACCTTGTCGCGAGGACCGGCGCCGACGAGTTTCTCGCCGTACTTCCATCAGCAGGTCCGGAATCCGCCGACGCGGTTGTGAGAAGGATCCGGAATGAACTCGCCGAAAGGAACTTCGAACTTCCGAACGGCGAGCCGGCCGTCGTTGAGATCAACATCGGGTCGTCTGCCTACGGTACGGATGCAACGAATGCCTCCGATCTTATAGCCCTTGCACGCGCCGAGCGTGACGGTTCGAAACCCGCCAAAAGCAACCAAGTTCTCAGGTTCCCCACCAAACACGGCAATTGAACCCGTACGGGCATCCCCGATGTCAGAAATCCGCAACTCGCGGTGTGTTTCTCTTGAACGCCAAAGGTGTATCCGATCGGCCGGAAGGATCCGGCCAGTCCCGCAAAATAATAAACATTCGGGGCGCCGGAACCGTTATAAACACCGACTCGGCAGATTAACGATCAATCATTCGGATCAAAGCGTTATGCAGGCTGGCGACAGATTAGGCAGATACGAGATCAAGGAACTTGTTGGCTCGGGAGGCATGGGCGAGGTCTACCGCGCCGTGGATGAACAGCTCGATCGTGATGTCGCGCTGAAGGTCCTGCTGCCCGAGTTCTGTTTCGAAACGGACAGGGTCAAGCGATTCAAGTTCGAAGCTAAGGCCGTATCGGCGCTTAACCATCCGGGGATCATTACCATTCACGAGATCGTGGAGGAGGGCGAGAAGCTCTTCATCGCCACAGAGTTTGTGAACGGGGGAACCGTTCGCGACAGGATCGAAAGGGCCGACCTGAGCCTCTACGAGTCGATCAAGATCGCCGAGCAGGTCGCCGACGCTCTTTCGGTCGCTCACGATGCGAACATCGTACATCGCGACATCAAGCCTGAAAACATAATGGTCCGTTCCGACGGATACGCGAAAGTACTGGACTTCGGCCTTGCGAAACCTATCGTCCAGGCAGTAGCGGGCGCCGAAGACGCAACGATCCAGCTTGTGAAAACCCAGCCCGGACTTGTTATGGGCAGTGTGCGATATATGTCTCCGGAGCAGGCGCGGGGAAGGGAAACGACCGGCACGACCGACGTGTGGAGCCTGGGGATCGTGCTTTACGAGATGATCACCGGACAGAATCCATTCGACGGCGAGACCATCAGCGATTCGATTGCGGCGCTCATTCACAAGGAGCCAGAGCCGCTTGCGGACGTCCCGGACGAACTCAGGCGCATTATCAGGAAATGTCTGAACAAGCGGGCGGAAGAGCGTTACCAGAATATTAAGGACCTGGCACTCGACCTGAGAGAGGTACGAGCCGGGATGGAACAGCACACCTCGGGAGAGATCCTCGAACCTGTGACGCATCCGGTCGGCTACCCGAAGCACAATACCTTGGAAAGCAAGACGCTGATCCACCGGACGATGTCCACCGAGAACCTGACCGAAGCACAGCCAAAGGGCGGTTTCAGCACCCGCGAGAATACTATCGGATGGAAGATCGGGCGCGGATTGCTTCCCACGGCCGCTCTCGTCACGGTTGTTCTAGCCGTCTTTGCCGGATGGTACTTTGCGCCGAAGCTGTTCAGTTCTGGTCCCCAGCCGTTTCAGTCTCTGCAGGTCTCGAGACTGACCGATAACGGTCGCGCGCATTCGGCGACTGTTTCACCTGACGGCCAGCTCACAGTGTTTGTCGACAGGCAGAACGAGAACCCGAGGCTTGTGGTCCAGCAGATCGCATCCGGGACGGTGATCGAGATCGTTCCGCCTACCAAGCTCGAGTTCCAGCAGCCGGTGTTCTCCGCCGATGGCAACTTCGTCTATTACGTAACGGTGGACCGGGGCGTCGGGACTCTTTTCAAGGTGCCGTCCCTTGGAGGTAAGAGTACCCAAATAGTGGTTGACATCGATTTCAGGCCGGCGCTCACCTCCGACGAGAAACGGATCGCATTCATAAGGCACAATCCCAACACGGGAGGTGACACCGTTTTTTTCGTCGATCCGGACGGCAAGAACCTGAAGCCTTTCATACACACGAAGGACATCGGGTTTGACAAGCTGACCGAGCTCGTCTGGACGGACAATGACCGGAAACTGCTGTTGGCCGGGCTTACCTCGAGCGAGACACCGATCCAGAAGACGACTTTGATCGCGATCGACGTTGAAACCGGGAAACCGGTCGAGTCGCCCGAGGTCGAGCTGATCAATTCTGAAGGCTGGTCATACGCTTCGAACTTCCATCCCCTTGATGACGGGTCGGGATACCTGTTTGTGGGGAAGAGGGACGAAGACGACACGCGACAGATATGGAACCTGCGGCTCGCGGAAGGCCGCATCGATTCGGTGACCACCGACACCAGCGATTACGAAACTCTCAGCGTGTCGGGCGACGGAGGGGTGATCATCGCGACAAAGTCCGACCGTATTTCCGGATTGGTCGAGATCGACCGCCAGGGAAAAGTTGCGAGACAGGTGAAGCCGGAAAGCAAGAATTTTCTTGGTCATTTGGGAATCGCAGAGATGCCGGACGGAAGCATCATCTTCACGAAAAGCAGCGGCAAGAACGCCGACCTGTTTGTGCTCGAAAAGGACGGAAGCAGCGAGCGCCAGCTTACATCGGACAGCGGCTACAACCTGCTCCCGGCAGTGACGCGCGACGGCCGCTACATCGTCTTCTGTTCCACCCGGGACGACTCTTACGGGATCTGGCGGATGAACGCCGACGGTTCGGAGCCGCGGCTGCTTTCCAAGGTCGCGAACGGACGGGACATGATGCCCCAGATCGCGCATGACGGCAGAACGGTGTTCTTCGTTCGTCAGCTGAACGACGGCAGCAAGGGCCGGTTGATGCAGGTTTCTATCGATGGCGGAGAGGCAAGGCCCCTCTTCGAAGGAAACCGTTCGGCCGGTGTAATGCCCCAGCTCTCGAGAGACGGAGGCAAACTCGCGTTCATAGAGTTCAAATACGACGAGAGCACCGCGGACTTCAAGTCTTATGTCAAGCTTGCAGAAGTGGAGGGCGCCAAAGCGAAGATGACTGACGACGTGATAACAAGAGAGATCGGTCACGTATTCAGGTGGCGTCCGGACGGCGAAGCGCTTACGTATATCAGCAAGCAGGGCGCCGACAACCTTTTTGAGTTCGCTCCCGGCGCGGAAGAACCGAAACCTCTCACCGAGTTCAGCGGCGGTATGCTTATGAACTTTATCTGGTCGAACGACGGCAAGAGCATCTACGCCGTTCGCGGGATGATCAACAGCGACCTCGTGCTGATACGGGACCTGGCGAAGGCGTAAGCCCTTCGGGCCGTTCCAGGCTCCAAAACTAGAGTTCCATATTCCAAGTTCCAGGTTCCAAGTGTCTGAGCCGCCGCTTTGACTCTTGACCCGGCATTTGACCTTTCTGATCGAAGAAACGGCAACCCATTTTGAGTAGTGAAGATATCGGTCCTGTAGACGGGACCCCGGATCGTTGAGCCTGAAACGCCAACTTAGAACTCGGAACCATGAACCTGAAAGCTGAGTTATGGAATTCCCGCATTTGAAGAGCTCGTGCTATCTTCTCCCGATATGGCAAAGATATCGTTCTTCGGGGGAGTAGGAACCGTAACCGGTTCGAAGTACCTTGTCGAGAGCAAGGGCAAACAGGTCCTTGTCGATTGCGGCCTGTTCCAGGGATTGCGCGAGCTTAGAGAAAAGAACTGGGAACCGCTCCCTTTCGATCCGGCGTCGCTCGACGCCGTCATTATTACACACGCCCACATCGACCATACCGGATTCCTCCCGCGGATAGTCAAGCTCGGATTCAATGGCCCTGTCTTCACATCCAGGGGGACCAACGACCTTATAAAGATCCTTCTGCCGGATTCGGCTCGTTTGCAGGAAGAAGAGGCGGAGTACAGGAACCGCAAGGGACTGACGGTCCACTCGCCCGCCCTGCCTCTTTACGATGAGGCCGACGCCGAGGCTGCGCTCGATCTGGTGGTGCCTGTTCCCAACGACGGCAATCCCGTCGAGATCTGCGAAGGTATCACAGCTGCGTTCAGAGTCGCGGGCCATATCCTCGGAGCCAGCCTTGTACACCTGACGCTATCGAGCGCCGCAGAAGACGGATCGGACATAAGGTTCCTGTTCTCGGGCGATCTGGGTCACTACGACCAGCCGATCCTGAAAGATCCCGCGCCACCTCCGGCCTGCGAATACCTTATGGTCGAATCGACTTACGGCGACAGACTTCACGACGAAGAGCCGTCCGAGGACCAACTGGCGAGGATCATCAACGAGGCGTACGAGCGCAACGGCCCCGTGCTGATCCCCGCGTTCGCCGTCGGACGGACGCAGGAGATCCTCTATCTGATCAGGGAACTGGAAGAACAGGGAAAGATACCCGTGATGCCCGTGGCGGTCGATTCGCCGATGGCGAAGCAGGCGACCCAGGTCTACAACCGCTGGCGGGAGGAGCACGACGAAGAATATGTGAGCATCCTTGCCCGGCAGCAGCATCCGCTGATGACGAAGTCTATGACGCTGGCAGGGACGCGCGAGGAATCGAAGAGGCTGAACGATGACAGAGGGGCCAGGATAATCATCAGCGCTTCGGGAATGCTTTCCGGAGGCCGCGTGCTTCATCACGCCTTGAGGATCCTTCCGGACGAGAACGCGACCATCGTATTCGTCGGCTACCAGGCTGCAGGCACTCGCGGACGGCGCGTGCTCGACGGCGAAAGCGAAGTGAAGATAATGCACAGCTGGGTGCCTGTGCGCTGCAGGATCGAGCAGATCGGGGGGTTTTCGGCTCACGCCGACTGGAAGGCGGTTCTGAAGTGGCTGTCGGGACTCGAAACCGTTCCGAGAATGGTTTTCACGACCCACGGCGAGCCGGAATCGGCATCGGCGATGGCGGAGCACATACGCGAGGAGTTCGGCTGGAACGTGATGGTGCCTCAGATGGGCGACAGTTTCGATCTGGTCTGATCTGATTTTTCAGCCCGCGCCGATGTTGAACAGCCCGTCGCCCTTGTATATGACAGGGGCCTCGTTCACACAGAAAACATAGCCGTCCATCGTGCTCTTGACCTTTTTTTGGAACTGTCCGTAAGGGCCGTTTATGTAGGCAAGCAGATCGCCTTTCGCCACCTTAGCCCCGTTCCTGATCGTCCTCTGCAGCATCCCGGAATTGCGTGCCCGGACCCACTTAGTTTCCCTGAGGACACGGCTTCGGCGTCTCCGCTCGGGCTCCTCTCCATTCAGCATTCCAAGGTGCCGCATCACGTTCCGCACTCCGCGGATACCTGTGTCGACGACCTGCTCGTTGATGTTCTTCGATTTACCGCCTTCGAACACGATCACCGGAGTCCCTTTCTTCCCCAGCATACGTCTTAGCGAGCCGGCACGCTGAGAACCCGCGATTATCGTGAACGGTGCGTTGAAGGCCGAAGCGAGGTCCGCATTTTCGGGATGCTGTTCGTCGTAGCGAACCTGCGGGAAGTTGAATCTTTCCTCGGAGCCCGTGTGGAGATCCACGACGTAATCGGCGTGCGGGACGATCCTTGTCGAAACCGAGTTGGCGACCTTGCTGGCAAGGGAACCGTTCTTGTTTCCTGGGAACGAGCGGTTCAGGTCGCGGCCGTCGGCGAATTTACGGTTGAGATTCAGAAACGCCATCACGTTGACGATGGGCAGTACGATGACGGTTCCTTTCACCGGCCTCACGGACTTGTTGAACAGCATCCTTCGCAGGATCTCGATCCCGTTTATCTCGTCGCCGTGAATGCCGCCGGTGAGAAGGAGCGTGGGCCCAGGCCGTTTTGCCCGCTCGATTATGACCGGGACATTGATCTTCGTGCGTGTGTACAGCGAGGCGACGTCCATCTCCAGATACGCGCTCTCGCCGGGATTGACTTCGGAATTGAGAATTTCCATATGCGGGTTCTAGACGTGGCGTTCGACGAACCTGATGATCTCCTTGGCGACGTCCTTCTTTGTCGCGGCTTCGATACCTTCGAGTCCGGGTGAAGAATTAACTTCGAGGATCAGCGGCCCCCTCGAACTCTGGAGCATGTCCACGCCCGCTATCCCGAGCCCCATCACGCGTGCCGACTTGATGGCGGCGTCCTCTTCTTCTTCACTAAGCGTGATCAGTTCCGCGGTGCCGCCGCGATGCAGGTTTGACCGGAACTCTCCCTCTTTCGCAGTGCGCTTCATTGCACCCACGACCTTTCCTTCTACTACGAAAGCGCGAATATCCGCTCCTTTCGCTTCCTCGACGAACTCCTGCAGTATCACCCTTGCTTCAAGACCGTTGAATGCTTCGAGCACGGACTCCGCCGCCTTCTTGGTCTCGGCGAGAATGATCCCGAGACCCTGCGTGCCCTCCAGGAGCTTTAGGATGATGGGTGTCGAACCGAGCATCGCTACTACCGCTTCGGTGTCTTTCGAATAGTTGGAGAAGATGGTTTTCGGGAGTCCCAGGCCGGCGCGCGAAAGCAACTGCATCGATCTCAGTTTGTCTCTCGATTTGACCAGCGCCTGCGACTCGACCGCGGTGAACACCTTCTGCATCTCGAACTGACGGACGACCGCGGTCCCGAAGAACGTGACCGAAGCTCCGATCCTAGGGATCACGGCGTCGATACCGGTCAGTTCCTTGCCGTTGTAAACGATGATGGGATTCTTCTTCTCGATCTGGAGCACGCACTTTGTGTGATCGACGACGAGCATCTCGTGCCGTCTTTTTTCACCCGCCTCCACAAGTCTGCGTGTCGAATAAAGTTTTGGATTGGCGGAAAGGATTGCGATCTTCATTTCAGAAATATAATGCCTCGACTAAATTGAACTTATATTAACCCTTCTTCTTTTTTCTTCTCTTTTTGGGACTCAGGAGTTCCTTCTTCAGGGGATCGACAAGAAACCGGCTGGCCTTCAGGAACTTTCTCCCGACAAGCACGGTAAACCGCATGTCGCCTCGGTCGGTCAGTGACATGTCGAGCGGGAAATCGCGGCCGGCAAAGCTGATCGTCGTGCTGATCATGTACCTCCGCTCCGCCTGTCCGTTCGAACTGCGGACCGATTTCTGGCGGTACCGAGAGAACTCGTGGACCTCGCCCGTGTAAGCCGGATGGTGCGGATCGAGGAACACGACCTCGAGGATCCCGTCCTTTCTCCTTTTGAATTCCCGGCAGTGGATCGAGGAATTGTAAGCGCCGGTGTCGATCTTGACCGGAAGGTCGAATATCCCGAGCTCCGGGAAGTCCGCGATCTCTCGGCGCCCTATGAGCGGCCGTTCTTCATTTGAACCCATATCGAAATAAACGACTATACAGAAGGAAAGTCTGTTGAGTCTATTCAGTCTGATGAGTCTGTCGAGTCTGTTGAGTCTGTCGAGTCTATTGAGTCTGTTGAGTCTGTCGAGTCTATTGAGTCTGTCGGGTCTATTGAGTCTGTCGAGTCTATTGAGTCTGTCGAGTCTATTGAGTCTGTTGAGTCTGTTCAGTCTTTCGAGTCCGTTGATGTAGGCTACTCCGGACCGCTGTGCTGTGGAGGGATCTATTTGCCCTGAAAGGGCAACGGAGGTTAGCCCGGGGGAAGCCGAAGGCGCACCCCCGGGTACAGTCGACAACACAACCCTTAGCCGCGTAGTGGCGACATCTGTCCAGTCTATCGAGTCTGTTCAGTCTATCGAGTCTTTCGAGTCCGTTGATGTAGGTTACTCCGGTCCGTTGTGCTGTGGAGGGATCAATTTGCCCTGAAAGGGCAACGGAGGTTAGCCCGGGGGAAGCCGAAGGCGCAGCGTGGGGTCAGGGTCGCCTAAAATCCTTCTAGCCGCGTAGCGGCGGCCTGCGTTTAGCCGTGGGTAAGGCCAAAGGCCGCAACCCACGGATTGCGTCGCCGGCGGTGAATGCATCGCGAAGCGATTGGGTGATTGCATTCGCCGTCAATCGCGGGCAGCGTGAACCACGAAGAAACACAAAGAGACACGAAGACAAAGCAAGAAAAGGGCACGCAGGTCAGATAACCTCCGTGCCCTCAGTTTTCTCATCGGCAGACGCTACTCGTACCGCAGGCACTCGATCGGGTCGAGGTTCGCGGCCCGCCTCGCCGGCAGAACTCCGAAAACAAGCCCGACGAGGACCGATACGATAAGGGCCATCGCGATCGACCAGGCAGCGATTGACGCCGGTAGGCTCGGGACAAGCAACATCACGAGCTGGGCGATCCCGATCGCAACCACGACCCCTATCACGCCGCCGAAGAAGGTCAGGGTCATCGCCTCAAGCAGGAACTGCAGCACGATCGCTCCCTTCGTCGCTCCTATCGCCTTTCGAATTCCTATTTCCTTCGTGCGTTCGGTCACCGACACGAGCATTATGTTCATCACGCCTATACCGCCAACGAGCAGCCCGAGGCACGAGATCGCGATCGCGGCGAGCCCGATCCCGCCGATGACCGAGTCGAACTGCTCGATGAAGGCGTCCGCCGTCTTGATATCGAAGTTGTTATCTTCCCCGTACTTCACGCCGCGCCGCTGGCGCAGAACTGCTTCGGCATCCTCGAGCGCGGTCTGGACCTTGTCGGACTTCGCCTTGATGATGTGCAGTATGTAATCCCTCTGCGGCGCCACCTTCTGGGCCGTCCTGATCGGCAGAAATACCTTGCGGTCCTCTTCGTTCTCACCGAAGAAGCCCGCCTTCCGCTTCTCGATCACCCCTATGATCTCCCACGTCATGCCGTTCATCCGGACCATCTTTCCGACGATGCCGTCTTTCTCGTCCGGAAACAGCGCTTCCGCTGCATTGACGCCGATCACAAGGACGTTCCTGCGCTGGCTGTTGTCGTTCTCTGTGATGAACCGACCCTCGGTAAGCACGAGGTTCGTGATCGCGGGATAGTTCGGCGTTACGCCGTCGGTCAAAGCCCAGCGGTAATTCCTTCCCTCGTATATCAGGTTGTCGTCGAAGCCTCCGCCGAACGAGCCTATGCTGGGCCGGATCACGGCGATGTCCTCGATAGCATTCGACTGGTTCAGGATCGCTTCGGCGTCCTCCTCAGTAAGAGGTTTTCTGGAGCGTTCTTCACGGTTCGGAGGACCGAAACCTGTCGTCAGATGGAAGGCGTAGATGTTGTTCGTTCCGTAGTCCTCGATCATTGCCACGATGTTCTGCCGCATTCCGAGCAGGATCGATGCGACGACGATCGCCGTGATCACGCCGACGACGATGCCGAGGATCGTAAGGAAACTCCGAAACTTGTGCGACAGAATGCTATCCATCGCCATTTTCAGGACTTCTTTTGGAAGTGCGCTTGATAATCTCATTTTTTCATTGGTCATTGCCCATTGATCGATGACCAATGGAAAACGTCCGGAATAATTTCGGCTTGGAAGAGAAAGGCTGACTCTGCGGGCCCGCCAATCACCGGTAACTCAGCAAACTCTGCAAACTCGACCAACTCACCAAACCCTGCAAACTCGACCAACTCACCAAACTCTGCAAACTCGACCAACTCACTAAACCCTGCAAACTCGACCAACTCACTAAACCCTGCAAACTCAGCCAACTCACCAAACTCTGCAAACTCAGCCAACTATTACGCCCTCGTGAGCGCCACGATCGGGTCCAGCTTCGAGGCCTTGAACGCGGGATAGAGCCCGGCGATTATCCCGATCAGGCTCGAGACCGCGACGGCAAGCACGATATACCCGATGGTGATCGTCATCGTGATCTCCAGGGCGTATCCGACAAGTTGTGTCACACCGGTTGCGAGCACGATCCCGAGAAGTCCACCGAGAAGGCAAAGTACCGACGATTCGATAAGGAATTGCAGCATTATCTGCTTTCGCGTTGCACCGATCGCTTTGCGGAGCCCCACCTCGAACGTCCGTTCGGTAACCGACACAAGCATGATGTTCATCACCACGATCCCGCCGACGACAAGCGTGATGAACGTGATCGGAATGACTACGCCGGCGATCGCTCCTGTAAACTGGTCGATCTGGCCTCCCAGGTCTTCCGTGTTCACGACCCCGAAAGTGTCCTCCTCTGATCCGATAAGTTTTCTCCGGTTTCTGAGGTCCTGCCGGGCGTCCTCGATCGCCAGCTTCAGGTCCTCGGGCTTTTCAGACTTGCCGTGAACCTGGACCCCGTCGCCCCACCCGAACATCGATAGGTGTGTGGTTACAGGGATGTAAATGTGGCGGTCCTGGGAATCGCCGAACATCGAACCGCGCTTCTCCTCGACGCCGACGACCCGCATCGGCACGCCCCGGACCTTTATTGTCTTTCCGACCGGATTCGTGTTCGCGAAGTACTTCTCCTGGACGTCGGCGCCGATAACGGCAACGCGGGCGGACCTTTCGACCTCCGTAGGTAGGATGAAGCGGCCGTCAGCGATCTTCTTGTCCTCGATGATGACCATGTTCGCGGTCACGCCGTTGATCCGGACTCCCGGCATCTCGATGCCGTCCTGGTTCAGATCTTCGCGCGTGCCCTTCGCAGCGCCCACCTCGGAACACATCGTGCATTTCGCCTTGATGTACTCGAATTCCGCCCATTCGACCTTCTTGTTGCGCTTGTTCAGACGCTCGAATTCGTCGTCCTCCATTTGGCCCGTGAAAGCCATCCGCGCAATCATGAAGTGGTTGGCGCCGAGGACCGCGGTGACCTTTTCCATCACGTACGAGTTCAGGCCGCTGATCGAAGCGCCGACTACCACAACGGATGCCACGCCGATGATCACGCCGAGAAGGGTCAGGAACGCCCTTAGTTTGTGCTCGAAAATGGACTTGAGCGCGATGCGGAATGCGTCTGCGTAGAATGAATAAAGTCTTCGCATAACAGGGGGAAAGCTCTCGGTTCAAAAGGGAATTATTTAGCCGTATCTGATCGACACTACCCTTCTACGGATTCGCATTCGGCATTGTTCGCTCAAATTTTCGGGGCGCTTGGAAGGTCATCGGAGCGGCGTGCTATAATTTCGGCGATTCATCACACCGGTATCGTAAGGAGATTTGTTTTGAGTATTTTAGTCGACAGGGACACCCGTCTGGTCGTTCAGGGGATCACGGGTAACGAGGGCACTTTTCACACACAGCAGATGGTCGAGTACGGCACGAATGTGGTCGCCGGCGTCACTCCCGGAAAGGGAGGGTCGACCCACGAAGGGATTCCCGTATTTAATACGGTAGAAGATGCGGTCAAAGAGACGGGCGCGAACGCTTCGGTTATCTACGTGCCGCCACCGTTCGCGGCCGACGCGATAATGGAGGCCGCGGATGCTGAACTGCCTCTCGTCGTCGCTATCACAGAGGGGATACCGGTCGCGGATATGATCGTCGCCCGGGATTTCCTTGCCGACAGGAACAAGACGAGGCTCGTCGGACCGAACTGCCCCGGAGTTATCTCTCCCGGGAAATGCAAGATCGGCATCATGCCGGGGCACATTCACAAGGAAGGAAGGATCGGCGTCGTATCACGGTCAGGGACGCTCACCTACGAAGCGGTCGGCCAGCTGTCCGCGCTCGGCCTCGGACAGTCGTCGGCGCTCGGGATCGGAGGCGATCCGATCATCGGGACGACTCATACCGACGCATTGCGACTTTTCGAAGCCGACGACGAAACGGACGCGATCGTAATGATCGGCGAGATCGGCGGAACGGCCGAAGAGGACGCGGCGGCATACGCGAAGGACAACGTTACGAAGCCGATCGTGGCTTTCATCGCGGGCCAGACCGCGCCTCCGGGACGCCGTATGGGCCACGCCGGCGCGATCATCTCGGGCGGAAAAGGAACAGCAGCGGAGAAGATGAAGGCGCTCCGCGAGGCCGGTATCCGCGTCGTCGAATCTCCGGCGGACATCGGTAAGGCGGTGCAGGAATCACTGGCAAGCGGGACAGCGGCGTGAGCGGTTAGCGGTGAGCGGTGAGCAGTGAGCCGTTTAGAGCAGCGCTTGCGCTGCCGAGGTAACGCGAACTTCAGTTTGCGCCGCGCGAAAGCGCGGAGATCTGTCGGCAGTTCGGGCCTCAGGCGGTCGAGGTAACGCGAACTTCAGTTTGCGCCGCGCGAAAGCGCGGAGATCTGTCGGCAGTTCGGGCCTCAGGCGGTCGAGGTAACGCGAACTTCAGTTTGCGCCGCGCGAAAGCGCGGAGATCCGTCGGCAGTTCGGGCCTCAGGCGGTCGAGGTAACACAAACTTCAGTTTGCGCCGCGCGAAAGCGCGGAGTTCCGTGAGATGTTCGGGCAGCGGGCGGTCGAGGTAGCGCGAACTTCGGTTTGCGCCGCGCGAAAGCGCGGAGATCTGTGAGATGTTCGGGCCGCGGGCGGCCTCCGACAAGCTGAAGCTTATCGGACATCCGTTTAGAGCAGCGCTTGCGCTGCCGAGGTAACACAAACTTCAGTTTGCGCCGCGCGAAAGCGCGGAGATCCGTGAGATGTTCGGGCAGCGGGCGGGCCGCGACAAGCTGAAGCTTGTCGGACATCCGTCTCACCCGCAGAAATGAAAAGTTTCTCCCACTCGTTCACCGTGAAGGCCTCCGATCTGGACGTCCAGGGGCACGTGAACAACGTGACCTATCTTCAGTGGGTGCAGGATGTAGCCGTGGCGCATTGGTTGGAAGTCTCGAGCGAGGAGATCAGGGACAGGTTCACCTGGGTCGTGATCCGGCATGAGATCGATTACAAGAGAGAAGCGTACGAGGGCGACGACATCGAGGCCCGGACCTGGGTAGGGAAGAGGACGAAGGTCACCTGGGACAGGCATACCGAGATAAGGCGCGGGGAGGATCTGATCGTTAAGGCCAGGACGGTCTGGTGCCTTCTGGACCGGGAGCGAATGCGGCCCGCGAAGATCTCGGAGGAGATCGAATCGTTGTTATCCTAGAATGAGATTTCGCCGGGAAACCCCGGTAATTTAGAGACGATAAAGGGAGAATGCCGGCATATGCCGGTCCGATTTATATAATGAGCAACTTAACATTCGGAATTATCAAACCGGACGCCGTGAAGAAGGGCGTCCACGGAACCATCATCCAGCGGGTACTCGACAACGGGTTCAAGATTCGCGGGATGAAACTCATCCACCAGACCCGCCGGCAGGCCGAGGGCTTTTACGAAGTTCACAAGGAAAGGCCCTTCTTTGGCGAGCTTACGGAATTCATGTCCAGCGGACCTTGCGTCGTGATGGTGCTCGAGAAGGAAAACGCCGTCAAAGCGTGGCGCGATCTTATGGGAGCGACGAACCCTGCGGAGGCGGACGAAGGTACGCTCCGAAAGGAATTTGCCTCTTCGATCGGCGAGAATGCGGTCCACGGGTCCGATTCCGAAGAGAACGCGGCGATAGAGATCGCCTATTTCTTCAGCAAACTTGAATTAGTCTAATCGAAAGGCTATAAACTTCGCAGATAACGGGCGCGGCCCGTTATCTGTTTTTCCAACCTCGACTCTTCAGGGACCAAGCGCCATGAAAAAATGCCCGAATTGCCAGAACACATACAATGACGATCTGAAGTTTTGTCAGAAGGACGGAACACCGCTCGTCGCGGTGGCGGAGGACACTCCGGAAGAAAATCCTTTCAAGACGATGGTCGCCAGGCAGGAGGACCTTCCTGCACCTCCTGAAGAGAAAGAGCCCGAACCCGAACCGGAAGAGGAAGTCGATCCCTTCAAGACGATGGTGGCAGGCACGAAAATGCCCCCGCCGAAAGAAGACGACGTCCTTGAGGTCCCGGAAAAGCCCGTCGATCCGATGAAGACGATGGTGGCAGGTGAAAAGACTTCGGAGCGGATCGAGATCGAGGTGCCGCAGGAGAAAGCGGCCGAGCGGCCTTCGGCGCCCGCTCCGTCCGAGCCAGCGCGCGACCCTCAGCAAGCAAGGCCTGAACCCCCGACGCCGGAACAGGTGAGTGCCGACCCGCCGAGAGCGGAATCCCCGAAACCGGAGCCTCCGAAGCCGGCCGAAGAAACTCCGGCCCCGCCGGCATCCAGGCCGTCTGTTCCGGAGACCCCTCGTCAGCCCGAAACACCCAAACCTACTCCGCCGGTTCAGGAGAGACCTGGTGCGCCGATACCTTCTCCGTTTGAAGAATCGATGCCTCCGGGATTCCAGCCGCCATCGACGCCGCCTTTCGATGCGCCCGAAAGCCCCGTCAAACCGGAAGAAGCCGAAGAGGCACCCGAACCCGTCGCGCAGGTAAAGCCGGCTCAGCCGGAGCCGGAACCGCTTCCGAGCGACTTCGCGGATGTCGAGGATTCGGATATCGAGCCGCCCGTAGAGAGTTCCGTTCCTGTTCCATCATTCGGTCAGGATATGGAAATTAGCAGTTCCGAACCTCCAGCAGAAACCGCATCTGATGGTCAGAACCAGACACTCGCATTTATCAGCCTTGGATTGGGAATTCTCGGCCTTCTGTGCTGTACGTTCATCATTCCCAGCCTTGCCGCCATCGTCACAGGGTTCATGGCGAGAGGCAAAGCGAACGCAGATCCTCAGCAATACGGTGGTCAGACTTTCGCGCTGATAGGAATTATCCTCGGGATCGTAGGGGTGGCCGGAGGATTGCTGATCGGCATTATCTGGCTTGTAGTTGGAATTCCGGCAGGAATGCTGCAATGAAGGCAGCGGATGTTTCCCGGAAGGGCCTTTTTGCCCGTCCCCGTTTGCACAGGGGCGGGCTTATTGCTGTATAATCCACCTTTAACCGCCTCTCTGGAAAACAAATATGTCTGTCATCAGCGAAGTTCTAAGGTCGGCGAAAGCGGTCATTTCCGGAATGAAGACCACGATCTCCCAGATACCGAAGGAGAAGTGGACCGTTCAGTATCCTGACGTTCCCGTCACGGTTCAGCCCCGCTACAGGGGGCAGCATCTGCTGCACGTGGATGAGATGGGAAAGGAGAAGTGCGTCGCGTGCTATCTTTGCGCGGCCGCCTGCCCGTCCGACTGCATATACATTGAGGCGGAGGACGATCCGCGGCCGTACGAAGACAGGATCGGCCGTGACGAACGCTACGCAAAGGTCTACAACATCGACTACGGCCGCTGCATTTTCTGCGGCTACTGTGTTGAAGCGTGTCCAAAGGACGCGATCACCCACGGATACAATTTCGAGCTTTCCGTATATAACCGCGCCGATCTCCTCAAAACAAAGGACGATCTTTTGATCACGAAGCAGAAGCAGTCCGACAAATACAGAGTCGCGCTTTCGTCCGAGGACGTCGATTCGGAGTTCAAGGAAGTCTGAGCGCTTCACGATCCGGTTCCCGGCCGGGTCCCCGAGGCCGGAACGGAACCCTGACCTGTGACCGACCACCACTTTCCGCCTACAAGAAAAGGCCGTGTATTCGAAACCTACGCGGTCTGCCTCAGGGAATTCGCCGGCCTCCGGGATCCTCGGCAAAGGCTGGACCCTTTCGAACTTGCTAGGTACGCGAATCTGCTGGTAGCGGAGTTCGAATCCGTCATTCCTTTTCTTTCTCCTGAAACCGTCGCTCAGCTTCTGGGAGGCGGGAAGGACGCCTGGTCGGGCGGGGCCTGTTCCCAGCCATTGCCGGACGGACGGCGTTTGATCATTCTGAATCCGACCCACGGGAAGAACAGGCAAAACGCGACATTGATGGAAGAGATCAGCCACGTGTTTCTCGGGCACAAGCCGAGCAGGCTCGCTTTTCGAGAGGAAGGGGACGGTACGACCGTAAGGGCGCGCGATTACAATGCCGAGATCGAGGAGCAGGCGTATTCGGTCGGAGCCGCCGCTCTTGTGCCCTACTCGGCTCTTCGCGAGCTCGTGAGAGAAGGCCGAACCTCGCGTCAGATCGCCCGCCAGTATGAGGTCAGCCGTCTGCTGGTCGAATACAGGATCAAGGTATCGAAGCTTTGGAATGATTACCTGGCTGTGCAGGGAGACGGAAGACCCGTTACCGGCCGGACCGTGAAGATATGAGCAAGGACCAGATAGTCGAGAGAATACACACGAGTTCGTCGCCGGATCCCGACCTGACGGTCGTCGACAAGCTTCGTATGTTGCTCGACATCACGAAAACGATCAGTCAGTCGCTCGACCTGGAAGAGGTCCTGAGGCTTGTGATGGACACGCTCGGATCGCTCATACGGTTTGACGCGGCGGGCATATATCTGCTGGAGGCCGTCGATGTCGACGGCGAAGAACAGTACATCTTCAAATCGAAAGTGGTTCGCGGATACCGGATCAGTTTCGATCTGGTCGAGCCCCGTCTGAAGCTCGGCGAAGGCTTTATCGGCTACGTTGCGCAGACCGGCGAATCGCTTATCTCGCCGGACGTTTCAAAGGACGAAAGATACTTTCCGGCCCGCAAGCGGACACGCTCCGAGCTTGTCACGCCGATCGTTTCCAATGACAAAGTGATCGGCGTTTTCGACCTTGAGAGCGACGAACTCGAGGCTTATACGGAGGACGACCTGGCCATCCTGCAGCTTCTCGCCTCGCAGGTCGCGATCATAATCGAGAAGGTCCGGCTCCACGAACAGCTGGTTGAGAAGAAGCGTCTTGAAGCCCAGCTTGAGATCGCCCGTGAGGTCCAGCTGGAACTGCTTCCCGATCACGATCCCGAGTTTCCGGGCTTCGATATCAGCGCCTACATTTTCCCCACTGAAGAAGTATCGGGCGACTATTACGACTGGGTGCGAATCTTCGACGACCAGGTCGCGATCATCGTCGCCGATGCGGTAGGGAAGGGTATTCCCGCAGCATTGCTGATGTCGTTCCTGCGTGCGTCGCTGCGTGCGGGCGTGCAGATCGGTTATGCGCCGCAGGTCGCGTTCTCAAAGGTCGGCAACCTGCTTTGGGATTCGGTCGAGGATCACCAGTTCATCACCGCCATCTACGGGATTCTGGACGCCACGAACAGGACATTCGTGTATTCGAATGCCGGACACAATCCGCCGCTCCATATCAAGCCGAACGGGGATTACAAGTACGTCGAGTTCGGGGATCTTCCGCTGGGAATGTTCCGGGAATCGCATTATCACCAGCACTACATACGCCTTGAGCAGGGCGATGTGCTTGTGCTCTACACGGACGGGATCACCGAGTCGGAGAACGAGGACGGGGAACAGTTCGGAAACGAGAGGTTTGCAAAGCGGATCATCGAGGGGGCCGCACTTCCGGCAAAGGACCTGATCCACTTCGTACGCGAGGGACTTTCGGAATTCACCAAGAGCAGCTTCCTGGATGATGACGGTACGCTTTTTATACTGAAAGCCGTCTAGTGATCTTTCGAGGTTCGAAAACTGATGAACGCGGAAGGCGGCGCTTGACCGACCTTCCGCGTTCTTCAGTTGTTGTGAACCTGTTAGGCTTGCTCAGTGCGACTGAGCGGTTTCCTCGTCCGAATCGCCGTGCGGCGCCAGCGGCGCCCGATAGTCCCCGAAATTCATTTCCCTTCCCTCCCGGACAAAGGCATAGATGGAAAAACCGTTTGCGTCGAGGGAATCGGCGAGTTCAGCGGAACTGGGAAGGTATACCGCCTGCGAAAATCCGAACTCCGACCTGATCTCAAGAAGGCGCTCGATCACCTCAAGCGGAGCGAAGCATTTAATTGGGTCTTTGAAAGTCGCCATTGTTGTGAAGCCCGCGAGTGAGAAAGTGCGGTCGCGAACGGCCCTGTGATTGACCTGCGACCCGAAAGGTTGTTCCGCCAAATGCGCAATGGCAACTTTTGTCCGGACCGCCAATACTAAGGAGCGTACGGAAAAACTCTCGATGTTATCTGCTGAATCGCCAGCCGGGCGTTTCACAGGAATGAATTGGTTGCGCTTTTGATATATTGTTAATAATATGCAGGAAGCGAGCATTCCACTTTCGAAGTCTTTCCCCGACCAAGAGCCAGTTATGAGGAGAAAGGAAATGAAGAGCCGGATCATCCCCTTCGCGGGAGTAATTGTGTTAGCGATCTCGATGGTTGCCGGTGTTTCGGCACAGGACGACAGCACTGTCACATCTGCGGCAGGAGATCTTTATGTGATATCCGCCAAAGCCGGCGGGATCAATTACGTTGAAGGATCAGCAGTTGCGAACAGAGCTGACGGCAAGGCCGGCAGGCTGATCAAGGGCGACCAGCTCGATGCCGGTGACGTGGTCGAGACCGGCGCGGATTCCCGCGTAGAGATCCTCTTGAATCCGGGCTCGTTTGCAAGGCTTGACAGGAACACCCGGTTTGAACTTACGACGACAGATCTTGACGAGCTTCGACTCAAGGTTCTCTCGGGCAGCGCGATCTTTGAAGTGTTTGCCAGCGACGACTTCAGCGTTACGGTAAATACGCCGTTGAGCGAGTTCTACCTGATCAAGTCAGGCGTCTACCGCGTCGATGTCCGCGCTGACGGAGTAGCTCGGCTTGAGGTGTGGAGAGGGAAGGCTGAGACCGCTGACGATGCTGACGGGACTCTCAAGAAGGGCAGGACCGCGATGCTTGACGGCGGGGAGGTCGAGATAGCAAAGTTTGACCGCGACGACAAGGATGAATTTGAGCGCTGGTCAAAAGACCGTGCCGAACTGATCGCGAAGGCGAACAAGAAGCTCACGACCAAGAGACTCGAACCGTCGCTCCTATCCGGATTCCGTTCCGATGCCTGGGATTGCTACCAATCGATCGGCCTTTGGGTATACAGCACGCGATACGGCACGTACAGTTTCCTTCCGTTCGGTTACGGATGGCGTTCGCCGTACGGGATAGGATTGAGGACCAGCACGGGTATCTGTTTTGATCCGTCGTACTACTACGGAAGGCCATATCCGAGGTATTACGGGGGACGCAGACCTGTCGGTGGCGGCGGTGGAAACAGCGGCGGAGGCACACCGCCCTCGAACCAGATACCGGCCGCGAACATCGACCGCGGACGACGCGCCACAACGCCTCCGTTCCGGAGGATGCAGCAATCCGGCGGGATCGACGTCAGACGGACGCCATCGGCGCCTTCCTCGAGAGGAATTTTCCCGCCGCTGGGCTCTTCCGGAGGCAGATCCGGATTCCCGTCAAGCAGTTCGCCCGCATCGAAGTCGGAACCGACCTCGAAGGGTAAGGACAACTAGGACGCAAGAACAAAAATGGATCGAAGAGGCGGCTCGAACGGGCCGCCTCTTTTTAGTTAAGGAGGTGGAGCGATTGGACACTGGTCGGATCCACGGTGACTGGGATGTACGGTTGAATCAGCAGGAGTATTGACTGGAAGCCGTTAAAAACAAAATGAAAGACCACGCACGGAAGCAGATTTCCGGTAAGCGCCCGGAGCCCGGTCAGTATCAGGCTCAGGAGCACGATGGAAAGGATCGTAGCTCCGTCCGGATAGTACTGCGCTACATGGACAAGCGCGAACACGAGCGTGACCGAAGCGACCGCCAGAGGCATCCCCATCGTCCGCTGGAAAGCTGAGTAAAGAACCCCTCTGTAAACCACCTCTTCCACAAGCGGCGCGGAGAACGTTGCGATCAGCGCGACACCGATCACCGCCGATCTGGAACTGCGGAGGATCCGCTGCATCTCGTTGTCCTGGGTCCCAAGAAGGAGAGTCATTGCGATAGCGAAGCAATAGACTCCTACAAAGATCAGTGCGCCGTGCCAGAACTTAAAGCCTCCCCATTTCCATCCAAGGACTTCCGTAAATCTGTACTTGCTGAACCTTGTAACGATCGCCCAGCCGACTATGATCGTGACGACGTGAGCTCCAAAAGTACCTCCAAGCGCGAGCAGAACGGCGCTCGGATCGGAAAGGACGGCTTTCTGGAACTGGTCGCCCTCCATTTCCGAAAGTGCCGCGGATCCGAAATACGGGACCAGCAGAAAAACGGGGACGACGGTGATCAGGATCACCGAGAGTATCCAGAAGAGCAGCGCCACAAGGGAGCCCCAGGGCGGGTCGTTCGGTGTCGGCTTTGTTGTCACGGGCGCGGCTGTCGGTTCCCGATGCTGGTATTCGGAGTTGGTCTTGGACGTTTCTTCCACTTTTTTCTAAGGTTGTCTCCCCTTGTTTGAGGCAGGTGCCGTTGAGGCCGGAAATTGTTACGGAACGTGTTGAATTAAGTTTCAAAAGGCGCTAAGCTAAAAGCCCGTGGAAACGCACGGGAAAATCACCCAAAAAGAAGTTGTCGCGATCATCCCGGCCCGGATCTCTTCCGAAAGGCTGCCGGGAAAACTGTTGCTTGAAGCCGGCGGAAAACCTCTGATCGTGCACACGCTGGAGGCTGTCCGAGGATCCGAGCGGGTCTCCCGGGTAATCGTCGCAGTCGACGATTCGAAACTGATGAATGCGGTTTCGGAGGCCGGCGGCGAAGCCGTAATGACGTCTACTTCGCATCGGTCCGGCAGCGACCGGATCGCGGAGGTCGCATCGGTTCTTGAGGGCGACCCGATCATTGTCAACGTCCAGGGCGACGAGCCAATGATATCGCATTTGGTCATCGATGCGGCAGTCGACGCGCTGATCGCTGATGCAATGGCCGATATCGCGACGACGTGCGAGCCTATCATCGATGCCGGTGATGTGCTGAGCCCCGATGTTGTAAAGGTAGTTACCGACGGTTCGGGCAGGGCGTTGTATTTCTCGAGGTCTCCGATCCCATATCCCAGAGACGCTGTTCGGCTTCACGGAAGCCTCGAAGCCGCGCTCGATTCGGACCCGGGCCTTTGCGCCGGATTCAGGAAACATACGGGTTTGTACGTGTTCCGGAAACACGCTCTTATGAAGTTCACAGGTCTCGAGCCGGCGGCTTCGGAGATCGCGGAAAGGCTTGAGCAGCTGCGGGCGATCGAGAACGGTATGATAATTAAGGTCGTCGAGGTCACTGAAAGCTCGATAGGCATCGACACCGAAGCCGATCTCGAAAGGTTCCGGGAAATGCTCGAGGCTCGAGAGGCCGAGAGAGCTTCCGCATGAGCGAACTAGCCGGACTGGCCTTTTTCGTATTGCTCGCGGCAGGCGCACTCTTCGGGCTTCGATCGCTCGCAAAGAAGCGGACAAGGACCGAGAGCGAATTTGAAAAGGGCGTTGAGGAGAGCGCGTCGCTGGTCGGCGCCGGTGTAAAAGCGCTTCAGGGGATTCTCGATCCGGGAGAGAGAAAGGGAAAAGAGGCGATAACGGAGCTCAGACAAGGCAGGTACAAGAAACGAAGCGGAGCGGACGAGGACGCGGATCGGACCCGCGGTCCCGGAAGCGAGAATAGTTTGGATAACTGATCGCCGGATCAGAAGGGGGAAAATGACCGAAAAGCAGACCAAATACATATTTGTAACCGGAGGCGTCGTTTCCAGCCTCGGAAAGGGGCTGGCGGCGGCGTCGATCGGCTGCCTTATGGAGTCCCGGGGCGCGAAGGTTACGTTGATGAAGCTCGATCCGTACATCAACGTCGATCCCGGAACGATGTCGCCATTCCAGCACGGCGAGGTTTTCGTTACCGATGACGGCGCGGAGACGGACCTTGACCTGGGCCACTACGAGCGGTTCACGAACGCAAAAATGTCGCAGGCGAATAACTGGACAAGCGGCCGTATCTATCTTTCGGTCATTGAAAAGGAGCGCCGGGGCGACTATCTGGGCAAAACGATCCAGGTCATCCCCCATATCACCGACGAGATCAAGATGGCCATCCGCGAGCTCGCGGACAAGGAAGATTCGGACATCGTGATATGCGAGATAGGCGGAACGGTGGGCGACATCGAGTCGCTGCCGTTTATGGAAGCCATTCGCCAGATGGGCAACGAGGAGGGCCGCAACAACGTGATCTTCGTTCACGTGACGCTCGTGCCGTTCATCGCCGCTGCAGGCGAGTTGAAGACCAAACCGACCCAGCACAGCGTACGCGAACTGCGCGAGATCGGTATCGCGCCGGATATTCTCCTGTGCCGGTCCGACCGTCCGCTTCCACTGGAGCTCCGGAAGAAGATCGCTCTGTTCTGCAATGTCGAGGAAGGTGCCGTTATCTCGGCGCTCGACGTCGGCACGATCTACGAGGTCCCTCTCGCCCTTCACGAACAGGAGCTGGATTCGCTCATCGTAAGGGCGCTTCACCTTGAAGAGGAATTCCCTCACGCCGAGCTAAAGGATTGGCGCGAACTCGTGTCTACGATCAAGGAGCCCTCTGAAGGCGCCGTGAAGATCGGGATCGTCGGGAAGTATGTCGAACTGGAAGATTCGTACAAGTCGCTTCGCGAGGCGCTTACACACGCCGGCGTCGCGAATAACCTGAGAGTAAAGATCGAGTGGCTGGAATCGGAGAACCTTATGAAAGAAGGTTACGAATCCGATCTGCAGGATTTCGACGCGATCCTTGTGCCCGGCGGATTCGGGAAGCGGGGCGTTCCGGGGATGATCCGGGCGATCAAGTACGCCAGGCAGTCGCGGACTCCGTACTTCGGTATCTGCCTCGGAATGCAGACCGCCTGCATCGAGTACGCGAGAAACGTCTGCGGCATCACGGACGCGGATTCCACCGAGTTCAACGAGAATACGCCGCATCCTGTGATCTTCAAGCTGCGCGACCTTGTCGACGTTGAGGAGCTCGGCGGTACGATGAGGCTCGGGGCCTGGGACTGCGAGCTTAAGGAAGACTCGCTCGCACGCGAGATCTACGGCGACGTGCCGAAGATCTCGGAAAGACACCGCCATCGATTCGAGTTCAATCCCGAGTATCGTGACGAACTTGAAAGGCACGGCCTCGTATTCAGCGGCATCTCGCCGAATCGAAAGTTCGTGGAGATGATCGAACTGCCGCGCGATGTCCATCCGTTCTTCGTCGCGTGCCAGTTCCATCCGGAATACAAGTCGAAGCCGCTCAAGGTTCATCCTCTGTTCGATAACTTCGTTCGTGCGGCGTGGCAGAACCGTATGGACAGCGAAAACCTCAATGTTGAAGAGACTGAAGAGTCGGTCGCGATCAAGGAGCCGTCCGAATCGCAGACCGCCGCAGTTTCGTCGGAAGAATAGCGAGACCGCACATCGGTCCGTCCGTCGGCGCCCCGGTTTTTCCCGGGGCGCTTTTTTTACGAAATTTCGTCCGCTCAAACGGAGAATTGTATTGAAGCCGTTCCACGGTCCCTGACGGCACCCGCCTGCGTCTCAAATGAATCTCAAATCGGCGCGGAAAGACTCGGCAGGTCCCCGCCAAATCCCTCCAAAAATTCACAACGGTTGCCCCGCGGCGCCCTAAAACCTTTCTCAATATGCCCGACACTTCGGATTTTAGGCGGAGAGCGGAATGATGGTTGCCGATCACCGAGCGTGGAACCTATTGATAACAGGAGATTTACGAAGTCGGATATCGTCCGTACCGTTGAACGCAAGTTCGACGGATCGGCTCAGATTCAACGACCGGGCGGAATGGGCCGCCGGTCTCCTCGATCGGTTCCGGATAACAAACAAGGAGAGGGAATATGAGGAAATTCATCTTTTCCATCGCCGCGATCGGCATCTTCGCTGCCTCCGTTCTGGCTCAGACCACGACGGGAAGGCTGTTGGGAAACGTCTCGGGGCCTGACGGGCTTTTGCCCGGCGCCACCGTGACGCTCACCGACAACCAGACCGGCAGGAGCCAAACCACGGTCGCGAACGAAAGCGGTGCTTACAAATTCGAAAACGTGACATTCGGCGTGTATACGGTCAGGATATCGGCTGACGGTTTCAAGACCTTCGTCGCGAACGACGTCAAGATCGACGCCAACCGCGAATACACGCTGAATCCGACGCTCGAGATAGGCGATGTGAACATCGAGGTCACCGTCGAGGCCGGCGCGGACCTCGTAAATGCGAGCAACGCCGAACTGAGCACAACCGTGAGCCCTAAACAGGTGCTGGACCTTCCGATAAACGGAAGGAACCCGCTCGGGCTCTTAAACCTTCAGGCGGGCGTCAATCCGACCTCGAGCTCCATCAACGGACAGCGTTCGTCCTCGGCCAACTATACGAGGGACGGGGTGAACGTCCAGGACAACTTCATAAGGACCGGCGGATTCGTCCAGGACCGACCGACGGTCGATGACACCGGCGAGTTCACCGTGGCCACGCAGAACGCGGGCGCCGAGCTCGGAAACGGCGGTTCAACGCAGGTCCAGCTCGTTACTCCGAGAGGCGGCAGCGACTTTCACGGAGCCGGCTTCATTTACAACCGCAATTCAAGGTTCGCCGCGAACACTTTCGGAAACAATGCGACGAACACTCCGAGACCGTTCCTGAACAGGAACCAGTTCGGCGGCAAGGTCGGCGGACCGCTGCCGATCCCCGGCTTCGGGCAGGGAACACCGGCCTTCTTCAAGGACAAGGGATTCTTCTTTGTTGCCTATGAGAGGTTCGTACTTAGGCAGACATCGCCGAATACGAACCGTGTGCTTCTGGCCCCGTTCCGAGACGGCTCTTTCAGCTACATAAGAGCAGACAACGGACAGGTTCAGAACGTGAACATTCTGAGCGGGACCGGGCTCGATCTTTCGTCTCCGGCCAACGTCGCGCTCTTCGCCGCTGCCGGCGGTACGCTGGGAGTCGATCCGACGATCCAGTCGCGATTCCTTGCACCGACGCCGACAAGCGGGAACTCGACTCTTCAGAACTTCCTTTCGACCGGTGCGGCGGTCACTCAGACACTGAACAACAACCAATCGAACAACACGCTCAGGAACTCCCTGACGATGAGGTTCGACGTGGACATCAACGACCGGAACAGCGTGTACTTCGTCCACAAGTGGAACGACGACTTCAACGACCGACCGGACGCGGATGCGGGTTTCGGAACGAGCCCCTTCGCGACCCAGACGGCCACGACGCGTTTCTTCTCCGGCAACTACTCAACCGTGATCGGAAACAGCTTCACGAACTCGTTCACCGCGGCGTATGTGACGGCCGATCCCTTTTTCAACGAGTCTCCTTCGTTCCCGACGGACTTCCTGATAGGAGGTCTGCCGCTCGGCCTTTCAACGCCCGAACCCGTGTTCCAGGACCAGGGCCGCGAGACCGAACAGGTGACTTTCCGCAACGACTCTTCGTACACCTTGAAAGACCACACTTTCAGGTTCGGATTTGAGAGCAACTTCCAGAATTTCCTCTCGCAAACGAACTTTACCAAGGTGCCGGTCTATACGATCAGCAACACGGGCAACACGAACACTCCGCAGCTTGACCCGGCGCTTTTCCCGGGAGGCATCAGCGGAACCGACAGGTCCATCGCAAACAGCCTCCGTTACCTGCTTGGCGGCATCGTCGGCGGCGGCACGGTGCAGGCGAACTTCGTGGACGCGTCCACAGGCCCTGTCATTGGCGCGCCTGCGTTCAAGAAGTACCAGTACGGAGTTCACGGCCTTTATGTCACCGATCAGTGGAGGGTTACTCCCCAACTGACGTTGAACCTGGGTCTTCGGTGGGACTATCACTCGCCGCTGGAGAACCCCGATCAGGTGTTCCTTGAACCGGATCTGCGAGGTGCAAACTCGTTCGAGGAAGTAAGGCAAGCCCTGCTCGATCCTACGGGACAGCTCGTGCTTCTCGGTACCAGCGCAGGAAAGCCCGGCCGGTTCACGAAGCCCGATCTCAACAACTTCGGGCCGGTGCTGGGATTCGCGTATTCGTCGATCGACGGACGCGGTTTCCTCGGAACCATTCTTGGGCGCAACGGCGTGCTGCGAGGCGGGTTCCGGATGTCCTACATCAACGACGAATACGTGCAGTCGCTCGAGAACGCGGGCGGAGCCAACGACGGGCTGAACTTCACGGTTCCGGCTCTGCAGAACGGCTCGGCATCGCTGAACGCAAGGTTCAACAACCTTCCGGGATTCACGACCCCTTCGGTTCAGATCCCGTTCAGCTTCGCCGCCGCGAACGCGGCCAACGGTCTCTTCACGAACACGATCTTTGCCGCGGATCCGAATCTCCAGACCCAGAAGAACATGGAATATAACTTCGGGATCCAGAGGGAACTCGGGTTCGGCACCGTGGTCGAGCTGAGGTACGTGGGCGGCCAAAGCGACAGTCTTTGGAGAGGTATCGACTTCAACCAGGTCGAAATCAACGCCGGCGGCTTCCTGAACGACTTCCTCACAGCGAGGAACAACTGCAGGATAGCGATCGACAACTTCAATACGACCAATCCCGGTCAGCCGATCAGGACGATGGACCAGGGCTGCTCAGCGGCTGAGATGGCGGGATCTGCAATGCTTCCCGGCCAGGCTGCGGTCGGACCCACTGTCGGACCGCTCCTCGGAGCAGGTATCGTCCGCGACTACATCCAGCGCGGGATCGTCGGCGAGATGGCCCAGCTGTACATCATCAACGGACTCGACGGGTTCGGAGGCGCCAACTTCAGGCCCAATCCGAACGGCGGGAACATCGATCTATTGTTCAACTCGGGCAAGTATCGATACAACGCTCTCCAGTTCGAGATCCGGAAGCGATTCAGCGACGGCCTTTCGTTCCAGGGCAATTACACCTGGCAGAAGATCCTTGCGGACGTGCCGAACGACACCCAGGCTCGTTTCCAGGCATATCTGGACATCAACGATCCTGGTCTCGAGTATTCGCGTGCGGATTACGATCGCAAACACACGATCAACATCAACACGAATTACGAGCTTCCGTTCGGAAGAGGCAAGGCGTTCTTCAACCAGGGCGGCATCGTCGACAAGCTGATCGGCGGATGGCAGCTGACATCGATCGTCAACATCAGTTCGGGGCCTCCGATATCCATCAAGGACATCAACGGGACCCTGAACCGCACGGGACGCTCGAACCGTCAGACGGCCAATTCGTCGCTCAGCCCGAGCGAGATAGACGATCTGATCGGAATCTTCCATCAGAACGGCGTGGTCTATTTCATCGATCCTTCGGTGATAGGACCTGACGGCTCGGCGACGAACGGCAACCTCGAAGGGACTCCGAACTCGTTGTTCCCGGGGCAGGTCTTCTTCAGGGCTCAGCCCGGAACGACCGGCCTGCTTCCGAGGGCGTTCATAGACGGTCCCTGGTATTTCAACTGGGACGCGGGACTCTTGAAGAACATCTCGTTCGGCGAAAGAGTGAGGATCCAGCTTCGAGCTGAAGCCTTCAACGTGCTGAACACGACGAACTTCCAGATCGCGGAGAACACTGCGACGTTCGATATCGATTCGACGACGTTTGGACAGATACCTCTGGCAAACACTTACAGCCCGAGGATCATGCAGTTCGCGTTCAGGATCGAGTTCTAGGTCTATTTTTCCGTGAGGACAATTCACTCCTAAGCAGGTGATGACTCACAATTGGCCCGCCGGTCGCGAGATCGGCGGGCATTTTTAACGGGAGACAGGAGACAGGAGACAGGAGACGGGAGACGGGAGACAGGAGACGGGAGACGGGAGACAGGAGACAGGAGACAGGAGACGGGAGACAGGAGACGGGATACGGGAGACGGGAGACGGGAGACAGGAGACAGGAGTTGCGGATGATTCAGCAGGTATCATCCTCATTGACCATTGACCATTGACCATTGACCATTGACCATTGACCATTGACCATTGACCATTGACCACTTACCACTGACCATTGAATAGCGCCATCGGCGCCTGATGTTAATAGCAACGCGAGGAATGGGATCCCCCGGCTCCGTAGGAGCCAGATGTCTGTAGCACACGAATGCCCCCTGATATCCAAGCCGCTTCAGCGGCGAGGGATTTGACCGCAAGGCTCACGGCGATTGCCTGGATTAATTGCCAGGACCATCAATATACTCTTCGCTCAATGGCTTTTCTGGTGGGAATTGTTTGTTTGATCGTTGGAGTGCTCTTCGTTGTATTTCGCGAGCCCATAGGGCAGGCCTGCGATGAATGGGATTCCAAAGCCGCATCAATGATCGTTCCCAGATTTCTAAGGATTCCCTGGCCCAGCAACGTTTACACAGTTTCGTTTTTCGGTTTCCTGTTCATCGCTGCGGGAATTTATGGGATCTACAAAGCGCTGTTCGAATAAGGGTGGAACGTAGGAAGTTCTAATTCGCTTATTCTTCGAGTGCAGCCCTCCCGTACAGTCAGGCTTCCGACACCGTCCACCTAATGCCTTCAATTCTTGCACCTCAAATTCAACCGTAGTAAGTTTCAATCTTTATGAGTGAAGTACGTCCTTTCAGTGTCGGAGAAGTAGAATTCGGAGGCCATGACCTGGCGATCATCGCAGGCCCGTGCGTTGTCGAGTCGAAAGACCACGCCTTCAAAATGGCCGGTTCGATCTCGGAGATCGCGGACCGGGTCGGCATCCGTTTCGTTTACAAATCTTCCTACGACAAAGCGAACCGCAGCTCGATCGAGAGCTTTCGCGGCAAAGGGATGGATTTCGGGCTCGGGATCCTGCAGGCGGTAAAGGACGAGTTCAATGTCCCCGTGATCACAGATATCCACGAGCCTCCTCAGGCGGCGGAAGCTGCCGAGGTGGCGGACATTCTCCAGATCCCGGCATTTCTTTGCAGGCAGACGGACCTTCTGATAGCGGCCGCCAAGACCGGCAAGGCCGTAAATGTGAAGAAAGGGCAGTTCCTGGCGCCCTGGGACGCGAAGAACATCGTCGATAAACTGCGAAGCGCAGGAGCGGAGAAGATCCTGCTCACCGAGCGCGGCGCCAGCTTTGGATACAACAACCTTGTCGTAGATATGAGGTCGTTCCCCGTGATGAGGAGCTTCGGCGTGCCGGTCGTGTTCGACGCGACGCATTCGCTCCAGCTTCCGGGGGGCCTCGGCAAATCAACCGGAGGGCAGGCCGAATACATAGGTAACTTTGCGCGTGCGGCGGTGGCCTGCGGTGTCGATGCGGTATTTATGGAAGTCCACGACGATCCCTCGAGAGCGCCGAGCGACGGTCCGAACCAGCTTCCGCTCGAAAAGCTCGAGCCTCTTCTTATAAAACTGAAGCAGATCCACGCGCTCGTTCGGGATGAGGTTGTCGGGTCAGAAAGCACGGCCGCGGAAACATCGGCCTGATCATTTCCGGTTTCGGCACTGGCAAAGCACGGGGCGGTTCGGCCATCACAGGGCCGACCTCGAATTTCGAAATGCAATATTAAAATTCGGCTACGATCCGGGATCCTGCATTCCGCGACCGCGTCTGGGAACCAACCTTTATAATGATCTCAAGAACTGTATTCTCTCTGGTCCTGCTCTTCTTCATCGCCGGCGGATCGGCTTCGTTCGTCTATGGGCAGGGCAGGCTCGCTTTGACCTGGGAGGTGGTCAAGTACGACATCACGACGACTTTGCCGGCCGATTTCAGGACGGGAAGGGAACTCGACGTCGATGCGACCCTTACCATTAAGAACATTAGCAGGAATCCCGCTTCGACGGTCTCGTTGAGGATCAGCGACCAGGCCGCTGTTTCTTCGGTCGCTGCCGGCGGTGCGGCCGCCGATTTCAGAAGTTCTCCTGAAACGACATCGGGCGCGCGGCCGCTCCAGCGGACGGTAGTGAGCGTGCCTTCGGTCGCTCCGGGCGGGAATATCGTCGTCGCAGTCAAGTACAAGCTTGCTGTGAGGGAGAATGACGGCCTTGCCGCGTTGTCCTACGCCGGCTCGCAGTTCCTTCCATTTTCGTTCTGGTATCCGACACCGACCAGCTGGTTCTACACAGGCGGCGCGGACTTCGCTCCCGTGAAGATCAAGATCAATGGAGGCGGATTGAGCGCCGGGACCGGGTCGAACGGCTCGTTCGACCTTTCGTTAAACGGTCAGCCTTTCTTTGTGGCGGGACAGTACGAAGAACGTACCGTCAACGGTGTAGTGATCGCATACCCTCGAAGGGGGACGTCACAGGTCAGCCCGGGCCGCTTGAACCGCCTCGCGGAAATCGCTACCAAGGCCGACGCTTTCATCTCTTCCAGGCTTGGGAGCTCGCTCGAGGCGCCTCTGAAGATCATATGCGTGAAGCGCGGATCGGGCTTCGCGGATTCCGGCACGATGCTGGTCGATGATTCTGTGCTTGTCCGCGAGAAGCCGGACTCTTCGGCGGTCCAGACCATCGTCGAGGGGATAGCTAAATCGCATCTTGGCAATGTGATCTCGGTAAGCGGCGACGGATACGGCGTGATCCGCGAAGGGCTCTCGAGGTTCATCTCGAACGAGTTCATCGAACAGGAGTTCGGCGAGGAGGCCGCCGAAGTGGAACGGCTTCGTCAGAGGGCCAGCTATGCGACGATCTCCGGCAGGGATGCGCCTCTGAACATCGTTTCGCCTGTCGATGGTTACTTTTTTACCGCTACGGCTAACAAAGGCGCGATCATCTTTTCGTATCTGGCGTCGCGTTCGGGGGACAGGTTCTACAATGTCATCCGGGAAATGGCGGCCGACAAGCAGCTGTCACTTGCAGAGCTTCGTTCCGCGTTCCCAGGTGAAAAGGAATATCTCGACTACACTCTGGATCGCGTCACACAGATGAACCTGATGGTCGGACTTCCGGTCAAGGCAAACGGACGTACAAGGTCTGCCCTCAGGAATATGGGTGAAGTGGATGCACGCGTAGAGGTCGTCGGCACGACTGCAAGCGGCGGGAAGCTCCGCACTCCGGTGACGGTCAAGGCAAACGAATTCGGAGAGGTCTACTTCGATTCTGCAGAAGAGGTGGTGCGGGTCGAAGTTGACGCGGCGAAGGTATATCCGCAAACGGACTATACGGACGATGTGGCCCCAAGAGTTGTGGACGAGCCGGATCCGCTGCTCTTCGTAAAGAGAGAATTCGACCGGCAGAAGTATGCCGAAGCGGAGAAGAACGCAGAAGCGGTCCTTTCTCAGTACCCCGCCTTTCACGACGTCCGCGTGTTGCTCGCAAGGTCGCAGCTGGCGCTCGGAAAGGTCACCGAAGCGCGATCAAACTTCGAGCAGGTCCTGGCTCTTGCGCTTCCGAGTCCTCAAAGCATCGCATGGTCCGAGCTCGGGCTTGGCGAGATCGCCTCCAGGACCGGACAGGCCTCTGACGCCGCCGGCCGGTTTAGGGAAGCGATCGCATCCGACGCAGACTATGGAGCAACCCTCGGAGCGGTTCGGGATCTGATCGCGGCCGGCGGCTCGTCCTCGGTAAGCGAAGAAGTGAGATCCTATTTCGCTGCATTCGACCGCGCGGTGGTGTCTAACAGCAAAGCGCAGGTCGACGAGATCATAGCCGGAGGCGAGGTGACCAGATTCGCTTCCAGCGTCGTGGGGCAGGCCCAGCAATGGGCGACGACGGTAAGGTTCGTTCAGGAGATCGACGGAGTCGACATCGTTGTCGGCACTAATGTTCAGCTCAAGCTTCTTAATCGCGAGGTCGAGACCGGTGTGGCGATGTTCAGATTGTCCAGGACGCCGTCGGGATTGAAGCTGGTCGCCGTCGATGTATTCGAGGTCAGTTGAGCGGAGCGGAGCGATGACTCAGAATTCACAGATCGAATCAGCCGTTTTGCGTGCCGCTTCGAGAATCAAACTGCTGGTTCTCGATTGCGACGGCGTGTTAACCGACGGGAAGATATATTTCTCTGCTGAAGGGGAAGCGATGAAGGCCTTTCACGTCCACGACGGACAGGGGATCAAGATGTGGCAGAAGGCGGGTTTCAGGACGGCGGTCATAACGGCACGCCGTTCCCCAATCGCTGAGGCTCGGGCGGAGGAACTCGGCATCGAATTCGTTATGGACGGCGTCGCTGACAAGGCTGCGGCTCTCGACGATCTCATGGGGACGACTCAGCTTGGAGCTGAGCAGATCGCATATGTGGGAGACGACATATCTGATCTCGGTCCCTTGAGACGGGTGGGATTTCCTATCGCGGTCGCGAACTGCGCTGATGCTTTGAGAGAGTCGGTAATTTATATAACCTCGAGAACAGGGGGCTCCGGAGCGGTCCGGGAGGTCACGGATCTCCTTCTTTCAGCAAAGGAAACGGAGGCTTCGTAAAATACTCTTGGGCGCGCTTGACAAAGTTCGGCCCAACATAGAGAATCTGAAATTGCTC